>URRJ01000047.1 GCA_900550205.1 uncultured Collinsella sp.
GCCGTGGCCGATCTCACGCCGGCCGGGGGAACGGGCGGGCTTGGCCTCGCCCACGGAGTAGCCGGGGAAGTTGTAGTGGTGCATATACCGCTTCTCGGTCTCCTCCCAGATGGTGTCCAGCTTCTGGTTGGCGGAGAGGGTGTCCAGGGTGCAGACGGAGAGCACCTGGGTCTGGCCGCGCTGGAACAGGCCGGAGCCGTGAACGAGCGGCAAGTAGTTGTCCTTCACCATGATGGGACGGATCTCATCGGCGGCACGGCCGTCGACGCGCTCACCGGTCTCGACGACCATGGTGCGCATGGCCTTCTTCTCGAGCTTCTTGAGCGCCACAGGGATCTCGCGCTCCCAAGCGGCCTGCTCCTCCTCGGTGAACTCGGCACGGATGGACTCCTTCAGAGCCTCGACCTTGCCGATACGGGAGAGCTTGTCGGCGTCGCGAAGGGCGGCTGCCATCTCGTCGTAGTGAGCGAAGATGCGCTCCTGGACCTCCTCGACGGGTTGGTCGAGCGGGTACTCCTTCTTGACGATGGGGCCGTTGACCTGCTCCCACTCGGCGACGAACTCGTGTTGAGCCTGGCAGAAGGCAGCAAGGGCTTCCTGGCCAAACTTCATAGCGGCGAGCATATCATCCTCGGAGATCTCCTCGGCTCCGGCCTCGACCATCGAGATATAGTCGGCAGAGCCGCCCAGCTCCAGGTCCAGATCCGAGTTCTCGCGCTCCTCGTAGGTGGGGTTGACGATAAACTCGCCGGTCTCCACGTTACGGCCGATGCGCACGCAGGCAAGCGGGCCCTCGAAGGGAACGCCGCCGAGCGTCATGGCCAGGGAAGCACCCATGACGTTGATGACGTCGAAGGGGTTGACCTGGTCGGCGACGAGCGAGGTGGCGACGATGTGCACCTCGTTGCGGAAGCCGTCCGGGAAGCTCGGGCGAATCGGACGGTCGATCATGCGCGCGGTGAGCGTGGCCTTCTCGCTGGGACGGCCCTCACGCTTGAGGTAACCACCCGGGATGCGGCCGGCGGCGTACATCTTCTCGTTGAAGTCGACGGTCAGCGGGAAGAAGTCGTAGTTCTTGCGCTCCTTAGAGACGACCACGGTGTCGAGCATCGTGGTGTCGCCCTGCTTGACCAGGCACGCGCCGGTGGCCTGCTTGGCAAGCTCGCCCGACTCAAAGGTGTAGGTCTTGCCGTACAGCTCAAAGGTCTTGGATACGAGTGTCATTGTTCTCCTTTACCCCACAGGCCCCTTGCCTGCGGGCTTCTCATGTGACGCGGGCCCCCTGCCCCCGCCACGCTTCAGAGCGTGATTGTTCACGCCCTTACACAAAAAGAGCGCCCCGCTGCGCAGGACGCTCTTAGCATGTACAAATCCTTACTGGATGTTGTCGCGGATGCCCAGAGCCTTGATGAGCTCACGGTACTCGACGATGTCGTTCTTCTTGATGTAGGAGAGAAGACGACGACGGCGGCCGACGAGCATGAGCAGGCCACGACGGGTGTGGAAGTCCTTCTGGTGGGACTTCATGTGCTCGGTCAGCTCCTTGATGCGCTCGGACAGGATGGCGACCTGAACCTTGGGGTTGCCGGTGTCGACCGGGGTGTTACCGAACTGGGCAGTCAGCTCAGCCTTGCGCTCTTTGGAAACAGTCATTGTTTCACCTTTCGTTTCTTGTCGCCCGCGGGCGACATTATACGCCTCGGACTGGGAAGCCGCCGGTGGAGCGAGCATCCAAGGTCGAGGTACCAACAGGTCGGTATGTTACCACAAGCGGCCCGCGCCTGCGCATCATCACCGACCCAACATGAATTCCATCGCACGGAGGCGCTGATCGGTGTGCGTCGCAGCCCAAACATGCGAAAGCCCCAATAAAAAGGCAGCGGTATGGGGATCGATCCTCTCGGCCATGAGTGCATCGAAGGTCATGGACATGAGGGCGCGCAGCCACGCGACCTCACCGGTCGACACCAGCTCGGCACCCGGAACGCTCGACGCGCACGACCCGCACATGAGCCCGCCCGCCCGGGGCGAAAAATACGACAGCATGGGGTCTCCGCACAGCACGCAGGCCGAAAAATCGGGTCGATAGCCAACGTGCGACAGCAGCTTAAAGACATATGCCGCCACAAGTAGATCCATATGCGCCGTGTCGAGCCCGCTGCCCACCAGGGCAAGCGCCCGCTGCGTGATGGCAAAGGTAAACGGATCCTCGGCATCCTCGAACGAGCACACACGCGCAACCTCGGCAATCGCGCTGGCGGCACAGGTCGTCTCGTAGTCAGGAGCAGCACCGAGCGGCGCCTCAATAAGCTCCGCCTGAGAAACAACGTCGAGCGACCGTCCATGCGCCAATAGCATATCAACGGTACAGAACAGCTCACAGCGCGCCGCCAGGCGCCCACCGGGTTTGCGGGCGCCCTTTGCCACGGCGCGAACCTGCCGACCCCGCTCGTCAAGCATCGTCAGGATCAGGTCCGTCTCTTTGAGCTTCGTCTTGTCAAGGACGAGCACCTTCGTGCGATATGTCCGGGAGCCAGCCATGCGCGCCGCGCGCCCTTAGTCCTCGGCATTGTAGCCAAAGCGGCGAATCTGGGCCTCATCGTCACGCCAGCCGGCCTTGACCTTCACGTCCAGCTCCAAAAAGACCTGCGTGCCAAAGATGCGCTCAAGATCGCGACGGGCGTCGATACCGATATGTTTGATCATTTCGCCGCCCTTGCCAATGATGATGCCCTTTTGGCCCTCGCGCTCGACGTAAATGGTGGCGTGTACACGCAGCACCTTCTTGGTCTGCTCGAGCGCATCGCAGATCACGCCAACGGAATGCGGGATCTCATCACGGGTGCGGCGCAAGACCTTCTCGCGCACAAACTCGGCAACAAGTGTCTCGTCGGAAGCGTCGGTACCCATGTCCTCGGGGAACCAACGCGGACCCTCGGGCAAAAAGTGCGCAACGGTCTCGATGAAGGCATCGACGTTGAAGTTCTTGACCGACGACGTCACGATCTCATCGTCATATTCCATGAGCTCGTGGGCTGCCTTAAGCTGCTCCATGACCTGTGCGGGGTCGGCCTCATCGGCCTTGGTGAGCACCAGGACCTTCTTGGAACGAGCGTTCTTAACGCGCTCGGCAACCCAGGCGTCTCCCCTACCGATCGGCTTGGTGGCATCAATCAAAAACGCGACGACATCGACATCGTTCAGCTCGAACAGCGCACTCTTGTTGAGCTCGGACCCCAGGCCGTCCTTGGGCTTGTGGATACCCGGGGTATCGACAAAGACCAGCTGGTAACCGGGGCGGTTGACGACGGCGCGCATGCGGCGGCGGGTCGTCTGGGCCACCGGCGAGGTGATGGCGACCTTTTTGCCATAGCAGGCGTTGAGTAGCGTAGACTTGCCGGCGTTGGGGCGACCGACCAGGGCCACGAAGCCGCTGCGGAAACCGGGTTCAACGTCGCCAAAGCCCGCGAGGCTGTCGTCCTCGTCGCACAGGGCGTCGAGCTCTTCGTCGCTCATGCCCTCAAACGGGTCGAATTCCTCGACCTCATCGTATGCCTCAGTCGCTTCGGCATCCACCGCATCCAGGGACTCGTCGTCCAGAGTTTCATCGGTAGGCTGCATATTGTCGGACATGGGAATCCCTTTCTAAATAAAGCCGAGCGCGTGGGCAAATACCAGCACGCCCACAATCGCGGCAGTGATGGAAAGAACGTATACAGAGGCGGCGGCAATGTCCTTCGCACGCTTGGCCAGCGGATGGAGTTCCTGGGTCGCCAGGTCGACGATCGCCTCCATAGCGGTATTGCACAGCTCGCCGTGAATCACCAAGCCACAGCAGATGATAACTGTGGCCCACTCGGCAATGTCGAGGCCGACAACGCAGCCAGCAATGACGGTGCACACGCCCGCCACGAGCATGACCTTAATGTTGCGCTCGGTTTCAACGGCGGTGACGAAGCCCTCCATGGCGTAGGAGAACGACTTTAAGAAGGACGGATGGTCCTTGTTCGATCCGGGAATCATAGACGGCTCCTAGTCGTGGGCGTGGTTGGTGATGGGGCCGACGTGGACCAGCTTGGGGTCCTCACCGCGCTCGAGCGCCAGATCGCGCAAGATGGCGTCCTCGCGGGCCTCCATGACCTCGGCCTCGTCGTCCTCAATGTGGTCATACCCCAGCAGGTGCAGCATGCCATGCACGAGCATCAGGCGGCACTCGTCGGCAGGGCTATTACCAAAGCCGGGGGCCTGACGGGCAATGACCTGCGGGGCCAGGATAATATCGCCGAGCTCGAGCGTCTCGTCGGCGGGAATATCCTCGTCAAAGGCCGAGTCGCACTCAAACGAGAGGACATCGGTGGTACGGTCGATACCGCGCCACTCGTGGTTGAGCTCGTGCATCTCGTCCTCATCGACATATGAAAGGGAAATCTCGACTTCACGCTCAACGCCCTCGGCGGCAAGCACGACCTCGCAGATGTGCTCTACCTCCTGCGCGTCGAGCAGCGTATCGAGCTCGGCATCGTTGCTGATCAATACACTCAACGGGACTCCTTTCGGTCGTGCACGCGTTTCTCGCGCACATCATCATAAGCATCGTATGCCTCGACGATACGCCCCACCAAGGCATGGCGCACCACGTCGGCACGCTCGAGGTGAGAAAATGCGACATCGTCGACACGGCCTAAAATCTGCTCGACGTCGGCAAGACCGCCGCGACGACCCACCAGGTCGCGCTGACTCAGGTCGCCGGTAATCACAAACTTGGAGTTAAAGCCCAGGCGCGTCAGGAACATCTTCATCTGCTCGGGCGTGGTATTTTGCGCCTCGTCGAGCACCACGAAGGCATCGCTCAGCGTGCGGCCGCGCATGTAGGCAAGCGGGGCGATCTCGATCACGCCGCGCTCCATGAGCTCATCGGTGCGCTCGCGATCCATCATGTCAAAAAGGGCGTCGTAGAGCGGACGCATGTAGGGGTCGATCTTTTCCTCGAGGGTACCGGGCAAAAAGCCCAGGTTCTCCCCCGCCTCGACAACCGGACGCGTCAAGATCAGACGGCCCACCTCGTGACGCTTGAGCGCGGCAACGGCGAGCGCCATGGCCAGATAGGTCTTACCGGTACCGGCAGGACCTAGACCAAACGTGATGGTATGCGAGCGGATGGCATCCACGTAACGCTTTTGGCCGAGCGTTTTGGGGCGAATGACACGGCCGCGATACGAAAGCAGCACATCATCGCGAAGCGATGTAGCCTCGTGCTCACCGTCGCGCAAGACGGCCAGGCAGCGAGAGACATCGTCGGCAGACAGTGTGCGTCCGGCGGCCGCCTCGCGAAAAGCATGCTCGAAAAAGCGCGCCACGAGCTCGACCTCGTCCGGGTCGCCGCTCACGGCGATACTGTCGCCACGGGCGACCACGTGAGCGCGAACCAAGCTCTCGAGCTCACGAAGGACGCCGTCGCCGGCGCCCAAAACGCGCGAGGGGTCAATACCCTCGGGAACGGTAAGTCTAATCTTCGAGGCTTCCATGAACCTCCCTGCGTGCATGGACCAAGCCGGAATCATCGACTCCGATGATAGCAACATCGAGCAGGCACGGGGCTGTGAGTCCACAGGTATCGTCAAGACGGGCATGGTGGAACGAACCGAGCGTCAGGTTGTCGCCATACTCGAGCACGGCGCGCTCGACGGTACCCACGCGGCGGCGAGCGTCGGCAATGGCGAGTTCCTGCGCCGCGGCTCGCATACGACGGCTGCGCTCGGCCATAACCTCGGGCGGCACCTGGTCGGACATATCGGCAGCAAGGGTACCGGGACGCTTGCTGTAACGAAACACATGCATACGCGAAAAGCCCACGCGGCGGCACAGCGCCAGCGACTCCTCAAACTCCTCGTCCGTCTCGCCGGGAAAACCGACGATGACATCGCACGAAAGGGACGCCTGAGGCAAGTTGGTGCGAATCATGCGCACCGTCTCCTCAAAGGCCTCGGCGCTATAGGGACGCCCCATGCGATGCAGTGTCCTGGTGCAGCCGGACTGCACGGGAAGGTGTAAAAACGGGGCGATGCGCTTCGGATAGCGCGCCATGACCTTAAGCAGGGACTCAGAGATATCCATAGGCTCGACCGAGGAAATGCGCACATGCGGAATGGACGTGCGCTCCATAATCGCCTCGAGCAGCTCATCGATCTCGACGTGTTCATCAGTCGCGCTCTTGCCATCGTAGGCGCCCAGGTTCACGCCCGTCAGCACCACCTCGGGCACGCCGGCCTCCTGGGCCTCGCGAACCTGCTCGAGCACGGACTCGACCGGCACGGAGCGCTCGGGGCCGCGGGCCTTCCACACAATGCAATAGGTGCAACGATGGTTGCAGCCGTCCTGGATCTTCACCCCCAGACGCGAGCGACCGAGTGCGTCGACCACCTCGCCGTCACTGCAGGCGGGAACGTCATCGGACTCAACGCCCAGCACCTCGCAGACGCGTTCGGCGACATCGATCTTGGACGGCTCGGCGATCACGCGGTCCGAAAGCTCCAGCAGCTCCTCGGGGTGCAGATTGACTACGCATCCGGTCACGACCACATAGGGCTCGTTTGGATAGGCCAGCGCATGGCGAACGGCCTTACGGGTCTTGGCCTCGGCCTCGCCCGTAACGGCACAGGTGTTAATGACGATCAGCTCAGCATCCTGAGGCTCCACCATCGCAAAGCCCAGGCGCATGAGATCGGCAGTGATACGGTCGGACTCAACCCGGTTGACACGGCAGCCGAGGTTGACGACAGAGATATGAGGTGCGAGCACGCGGGCTCCTTAATCGAGGATGTCGTCGAGGGCACTCTTGATACGGTCGGTCACCGACTTCTTACCGGATGCGACGTCATCGCCCATCTCGTCGGCAAAGGCGCGAAGCAGCTCGCGCTGCTTATTGGAAAGGTTCGTGGGGACGACCACACGCAGCTGCACGATCAGACGACCGCGCGAACCGCCACCGCCGATACGCGGCATGCCGTAATTGTTGACGCTCACGGTGTCGCCGTACTGGGCGCCAGCGGGGACGCACACCTTGACGACCTCGTCAGGCATAATGCCCTCGACCTCGATCTCGCATCCGAGCGCAGCCTGCGCAATCGAGATATCGCTCACGAGGTACAGGTCGTCGCCGTTGCGCTTAAAACGCTCGTGGTCGGCGACGCGCACGTTGACGATCAGGTCGCCCGACGGCTCGCCGCGAAGGCCGGCCTCGCCAAAACCGCTCACGCGCAGCTGGCGACCGGTCGAAACGCCGGCGGGAATATCGATATCGATCTTTTCGTGCGAAGGCGTGCGGCCCTGACCGTCACAGGTCTCGCAGGGATGGTCGATGACCGTGCCTTCGCCGTGGCAGTCGGGACAGGGCGAAGAGGACTGAACCTGGCCCAGGAAAGAACGCTGGACCGTCGTCACATAGCCCGTGCCGTGGCAGCGGCTGCACTGCTTTTCCTGTGCGCCCTCGGCCCTACCGGTGCCGTTGCAATCCTCGCAGGGGGCAAGGCGGTCATAGCTGATCGTCTTTTTGCAACCGAGTGCCGCCTCCTCAAGGGTCACCGAAAGGGAGATGGCCATATCGCGGCCGCGACGACGCTCACGGCGATTTCGGGCGCCACCGCCGGCACCGCCGCCAAAGAACGACGAGAAGAGGTCGTCCATGCCCATGCCACCAAAGATATCGTTGATGTCGACATAGCCAGAGCCACCGGGGCCGTCCGCGGTGCCGTAACGGTCGTAGTTAGCACGCTTCTGCTCGTCGGAAAGAACGGAATACGCCTCGTTGAGCTCTTTGAACTTGGCCTCGGCCTCGGGGTCGTCCGAAACGTCCGGGTGTACGGTACGGGCCTTCTTTAGAAACGCGCGCTTAATCGTCCGCGCGTCGGCATCCTTGTCGACGCCAAGTACCTCGTAGTAATCCCTATTTTCCGACACGACCGAATCCTTCCGACTTTCATTATTGTCACAGTGCGTCCTATACCCAAGCTGGGCCGGCCGCAAACAGAGGGTTTGATGTTATTGCATTGCGTAGGGCGAAAGCATGGCACGTTGCGAGCAGCTCGCAAACCAAACCGACACGAGCGCAAACATAAATCCGTTGGCAAAACCGTTGGCAAACTGCATCGCGCCGCGCTTCCACCACAGCAGGCTGCGGTGCAGCACGCCGTCCGAGACCACCATGAACAGGCCCATGGCAAACGGAATAAAGCACATCACGGCAAAGGCCGAGAACACGCCCGAGATGGCCGACAGCACCAAAAACGGCGCCACGATGCCCATCAGGTAAAAACCGGTACGGGCCTTGCCCTCCAGACGCTCGGCCTCGACATGAGCGCGGCCGACCAGATCGCCACCCGAGGCACCGTTGGTGCCGGCGTGACCCATGCCGCCAATGCGGACCTCGTCGCCATCGTGCGTACCGGCAGGAAACTCAATCGTCTGCTCGGAGGTCACACGGACACGGCCGCTGCCGCCGCAATCGGGGCAGGGGTCGGCGACGACCTTACCGGAACCGCCGCACTCGGGGCAGACCGACTGAAACGTGCCGGCACCGAACAGGAAGGACAGGTCGACATCGATGTGGCCGCGACCACCGCAGCTCGGACAGGTATGTGCATGCTCGGACGAAACAGAACCCGAGCCGCCACAGTGGCCACAGGTATCGAAGCGCGTATAGCGGACGGTCTTGCGGGCACCGCCCTTGGCCTCCTTAGCGTCGAGCTTGATATCGACGACCACGTTGGCGCCGTTCTCGGGATTATAGGCAGCCTGCCCGCGACGCGGCTGACCCCAGGCGCCACCAAAGGGAAAGCCGCCCTCAAAGGGATTGCCGTAGCCCGCGCTGCCGGCGTAACCGCCGCCATAGGGCGAAGCCGTGGGAGCGCCGGCAAAGGGATTGCCCGAGCGCATGGCGTCGTAGCGCGCACGCTTCTGCTCGTCCGAAAGCACAGCATAGGCCTCGGAAACCTCTTTGAACTTTTCCTCGGCATCCGGTTCTTTGTTGACGTCCGGATGGAGCTTGCGGGCCTTTTGCTGGAAGGCTTTCTGTATATCACGCGAGGTGGCGTCCTTGGAGACACCCAAAATCTCGTAGTAATCTTTTTCGTTCATCGTCGCCATGCGCGGCAACCTCCTGCTCACAGCAGCGTATATATTGCGGTAATTCTACCCGAGCGGCCTAGGCTAGACCCCAAAACAGCTCGAACAGCACATTTCCATCGAGCCAGCCCAAGTGAGTGGGCGCTAAACGAGCACGGACGCGACCTGCGATAACGTCTTTCGAGGTGACGCGCCCCGCATGTCCTTCAATATGATCGGGCACCCAGGTGGCAAGGCCCAACTCGACCGCACGGTCGCAGGCCGCCGCCAACTCATCTGCAGCGATCACGCTTGCCGAGCGAACCAACAGATCGGGCCCAATGCCACGCGTCATGCGACAGGCAAGCATCAAATCCTCGGCCGCCGCCTCGCGCTGCGACAGATACTCGGCATCAAACGTCGTCGCGGCATCGTCGCGTTGCACCAAGCGCACGCGATACGCATCGCCGCGAGCAAGCACGTCGGGAAACAGCCCGGCCAAGCGATCGAAATCCTCGGCGTCGAGCATACCGGCGGCAGAGCGGCCCAAACCCAGATAGCCCTGTCCGGTCCAATAGGCAATGTTGTGGGCGCACTCATGGCCGTCGAGCGCGTAGCTTGCCACCTCATACGGGTGATAGCCGGCCGCACCCAGGCGCTCACGCGCCGCGTCCATGCATGCAGCCTGGAAATCCTCGTCGGGCTCGAGCGACTCGTCGCGACACGCCATGCGGTAGAGCGGCGTGCCCTCCTCGAGCGTGAGCGGGTACACCGACACATGATGCGGCGCCGCCGCCAACACGCCATCGAGCGTGCGCTGCCAACTAACGGCGGTTTGCCCGGGAAGACCGCACATCAGGTCGCACGACACATCGAGCCCAGCGTCCTTGACCGTCGCGATGGCAGCGAGCGCCCGATCGGCATCGTGAATACGGCCGATGGCGGTAAGTTCGGCGTTATCGAGCGTTTGCACGCCCAGAGAGACGCGCGTGACACCCACCCCGGCAAGCGCAGTGGCAAGCTCTGCGGTCAGCGATTCGGGATTGGCCTCGCAGGTAAACTCAACAGGCTTGCACCACGCAGAGATACGCCGGGCAAATTCTACCAAACGCTCCCCCGCCAGCGACGGCGTGCCGCCGCCAACATAGACGGTGCGGATCTGTGCAAGCGCGCCTGCGTCGCCAAAGGCATCGAGGCGCGCATACAACTGCTCAAAATAGGTATCGAGCGCAACGCTCATGTTGCACGGAGCAAAACTGCGTGAGTCAAAGTCACAGTACCGGCATTTTTGGGCGCAAAACGGCACATGCACGTACAGCGCGGTAACGGCCACCGTTAGGCCTCCAGCGGATGAGCGGGCACCGACTCGCCGGCGGCAAGTGCGGCCTCGCAGGCCACCACATCGTGCTCGATATCATCGACCAGTGCCATGAACTCCTCGTATGTGGAGCAACGCACCACCTGAGCGCGCCAGGCCGCAGCATGGGGCATGCCCTTTAGATACCAGCTCGCGTACGTACGGGCACGCGACATGAGCGGCAACAGCTCGTGCGTGAGCGTCAGATGCTCGCGCAGGGCATCCAGTCGCTCGACCGAGCTACGCTCCGGCACCGGCGCGCCATCGAGCGCAAGGGCGCGAGCATCGCCGAACACCCAGGGATTGCCATAGATACCGCGCGCAATGAACACCGCGCTGGCACCCGAGTTGCGCAGATGCTCCGCGGCATCCTCGGCCGAGAAAACGTCGCCCGAACCGATCACGGGAATCTCGACGGCATCTGCGACCTCATCGACGACCGACCAATCGGCCTGGCCCGTATAGAGCTGCGTGGCACAGCGGCCATGCACGGCGACTGCGGCAGTCCCTGCACCCTCAAGCATCTGAGCAAATGTCGCGGCATTGCGGTCCTCGGCATAAAAGCCCTTACGGATCTTTACGGTCACGGGCACGTGCGCCGCGCCCACCGCCGCCTCGACGATCTTCTCTGCCAGCTCTGGCGTGCGCATAAGCGCCGAGCCCTCGCCCTTGGTGACAACCTTGCGAGCTGGGCACGCCATGTTGATATCAATCAAAGACAGGCGATCGCCCACACGTTCCTCGACGGCAGCGACGGCACTCGCAAACTGATCGGGCTTGGAACCAAAGAGCTGCACGCAGATTTGCTGCTCCTCGTCGGCCGGCAGCACCAGACGCCACGTCTTATTGCTGGCATAGGCAAGGCCTGCCACGCTCACCATCTCGCTATAGGCAAGATTGGCACCACGGCGACGGCACATGATGCGATAGGCGGGGGCGGGTACGCCCGCCATGGGAGCCATAAGGAACGGCTGCTCGGCATAGGCACCCAGCAGCCGCGTACTGTATTCAGAAAGCGCCATGGGCCTACTCGTCCACCTTGAGGATCGCCATAAAGGCCTCCTGCGGAACCTCGACCGAGCCGATGGCCTTCATGCGCTTCTTGCCCTCTTTCTGCTTTTCGAGCAGCTTGCGCTTACGCGAGATATCGCCACCATAGCACTTGGCCAAAACGTCCTTGCGGCGCGCCTTGACGGTGGAGCGGGCGATGATCTTGTTGCCGATAGCGCCCTGAATAGGCACCTCGAACAGCTGGCGGGGGATAATCTCCTTGAGCTTGTCGCACAGACCGCGTGCCAGGCCATAGGCCTTGTCCTTGTGCACGATAAACGAAAGCGCGTCCACCTCGTCGCCCGAAAGCAAAATATCGAGCTTGACGAGCTCGGAGGGACGATACTCGTTGAACTCATAGTCGAGCGAGGCATAGCCCTTGGTACGGCTCTTGAGCTGGTCAAAGAAGTCCAGGATGAGCTCGGCAAGCGGCATGTCAAAGCGCATCTCGACCGATTTGCTCGTGAGATGGATCATGTCGGTCGTAATGCCGCGGTGCTCGATGGCGAGCTGCATGACGGCACCCGTATACTCGGGCGGGCAGATAATCTTGGCCTTGAGGTAAGGCTCCTCGATGCGCTCGATGCGCGTAGCCTCGGGCAGATCTTGCGGGCTGCGGACATCAATCATCTCGCCGTCGGTCTTATAGACGTGATAGTCCACCGAAGGGCTCGTGGCAATCAAATCCAGATTGAACTCGCGCTCCAGGCGCTCCTTGACGACCTCCATGTGCAGCAGGCCCAAGAAGCCCACGCGGAAACCAAAGCCGAGCGCCACGGACGTCTCGGGCTCCCACACCAACGACGGGTCGTTAACGTGGAGCTTATCGAGTGCGTCGCGCAGGTTCTCGTAATCCTTGTTGTCGATCGGGAACAGGCCCGTATAGACCATGGGCTTGGCCTCGCGGTAGCCCGGAAGCGGCTCGGGGCAGGGGTTCGACGCCCAGGTAAGGGTGTCGCCCACGCGAACGGCCTCGGGGTCCTTCAGGCCCGTGACCACGTAGCCCACCTCGCCGACCGTCAGCGCGTCAACCGGGGTCTCGGCAGGACGCTTGACGCCCACGCCGTCGACCAAAAAGTCACCTTCTGCCTGCATCATGCGCAGCGTATCGCCCTTTTTGATGGAACCGTCAAAGACGCGGACCGTGGCAACGACACCGCGATACTCGTCAAAGTACGAATCCAGAATGAGCGCTTTGAGCGGAGCGTTTGCATCGCCCTTAGGCGGAGAAATCAAAAAGACGATGGACTCTAGCAGATCGTGAATGCCCTCGCCGGTCTTGCCCGATACGCACACGGCATCGTCGGCGGGAATCGCCAGGTCGTCCTCGATCTCGGTCTTGACCTCGTCGGGATGGGCCGAGGGCAGGTCGATCTTGTTGATGGCGGGCACAATATCCAGATTGGCGTTCATAGCGAGCGTCGCGTTGGAGACGGTCTGTGCCTCGACACCCTGGGTGGCGTCGACGACGAGCACCGCGCCCTCGCAAGCGGCCAGCGAACGCGAGACCTCGTAGGTAAAGTCCACGTGGCCAGGCGTATCGATGAGGTTGAACTGATACGTCTCGCCGTCGTCGGCGTCATAGGACACGCGGACGGCATTGGACTTGATCGTGATGCCGCGCTCGCGCTCAAGGTCCATATTGTCGAGCACCTGGTCT
>URRJ01000048.1 GCA_900550205.1 uncultured Collinsella sp.
ATCCATGGTGTCGAGTAGCTGCGACTCCATGTCGCGCTCGTCAACGGTATGGGTGAGCTCGAGGATACGGTCACTGATCGTAGACTTGCCATGGTCGATGTGCGCAACGATCGAGAAGTTGCGGATGTGGGAAATTTCAAATGAAGTATTCATGCGGACTATCTTACCCGAGCGGTACAAAAAATGGAGCCTGTTCCATAAAACAGGCTCCATTTATGCGCGTAATCTGTGTGGTGTGAAATTTACAACTTAGGCGTTGATGCTGTTCACGAGCTTGGCAAGACCGGACTTGCGGTTGGAAGCCTGGTTCTTGTGGATAACATGCTTGGCGGCAGCCATGTCGAGACGCTTGGTGACGGTCTTGAGGGCAGCCTGAGCCTTCTCGGCGTCGCCCTCGGCGACGGCGGACTGGACGTGCTTGGTCAGCGTCTTGAGCTCGGACTTGACAGCCTTGTTACGCATGCGAGCTGCCTCATTGGTGCGGATACGCTTCTTCTGAGACTTGATGTTTGCCACTTCTGGAGTTCCTTTCGAGTTCCTTGCAAAAAATGTATGACACCTCTGAGACACGGTGAGGTCATGCAAGCGCCTACTATAGCACGCTCCATCTCAAAGGGATAGAACGAATTTGCCAAAAAGGCAGGTATCATCACGATTTTCTCAAGATGTTCGTAATCCAGAGCAAAAATGCGGTCTCCGAATCGGCCGACCCCTTGAGGGCGAGCTCCACATCGACCGCGCCCTCGAGCGCGGCAACCAGCTCGGTGATGGAAAAGCGGCGCGCCCAGGTCAGATGATTCTTGACCTGCCAGGACTGGAGCTTAAGCGTGGCGGCAAGCTCGCGACCTTGCCCGCGCGCATCGAGGGCCTTGGCAACGATCAGCTCGCGGATGCGTCCGCACAGCAGGGTGTAGGTCCACACATAGCTCTTGACGGGCAGCAGATTAAAGAGCTCGAGCGATCGCCGCATATCGCGGGCCGACACTGCGTTGAGAAAGTCCCAAGGTTGGACCTCGGCCGTGCGCACAATCCAGCGCTCCACATCGGCAAGCTCAATCTGAGGCGCCTCGACCATCTGGGCAAGCTTTGCCAAGTCGTTGTCGAGCATACGAGTGTTTTCACCCGAGCGTGAGACGAGCTCCTCAGCGGCTGCCGTGGAGATGGACTTACCGCGTTGCGTCGCCATCTGCTGCACGCGACGCGGTAGCTCCCAGCGTTTGGTGCCCGAACAGTCGATCACTGCCTTCTTATCGATCTTGGCGATTGCCTTATACAAGCGCGTATTCTTAGCAAGCGAATCGGCGATGATCAGGCAGACGGTCGTAGGGCTGGGGCTCGCCAGATATTCGACGAGCGGCTCAGAGACCGCCTTGGCAAGCTTTGAGCAGCCGTCGAGAATTACCAGGCGAAACTCACTACCCATGGGAAAGGTGTTGAGCGAGCCGATAATCGATTCGATATCGGGGTCTTTGGTCATGTCGCGCTCGTCGAGGTTGAACTCGACCATGCCCGACTTTTCCAGACGTGCCTTCATGCGCGAGACAGCGTGGTCACGTTTGACTCCGTCGGTACCGATGATCAGATATGCCGGCAAAAGCCCGGTTTCGGACATCGCGCTCCCCTCTCACAAGCCCCCATATTCGTACCGTGTCATTTTAGCCCAGCGGCCTACCACGCGCCAACGATGTCATCACGACCGCTGGCATCGCATCGTAAAGCCCTTCGCGGTCGGCGTGATGGTGATATCACCGCGTTCGATGGTGCATGCGAACGCACCACCAGACTGCTTCACAGCATCAATACACTCGTCGGACGGATGGCCATAGCGGTTGCCCTCGCCCGCGCTCGCAAGGGAAAGCTCGGGTCTCAAGACACCCAGCAACTCGCCGTCGACCGAGACCTTCGAGCCATGATGCCCTAACTTGAGCACATCGATATCCCCCACCTCCTGCACAAACTCACGTTCCTGGTCAAGCTCGGCATCGCCGGTCAGCAGCATACGCAAGCGCTTTCCTTCCTGCGCAAAGGTGAGTAGCAAGACAAGCGAGTCTTCGTTCCCCTCTCCATCCACAGACTCGAATGGCCACATTACGCGGACGCAAAATGAGCCGATGTCGACCGTATTCCCACGGCACACCTGCCGATACTCCACGCCAGGTCGGTTCAATACCTCGGCAGGAGCATCCTCCAGCGCATCCGCCGCCACGGCAATCGTTCCGACCGAAAACTGTTCGAGCACGGCAGGTAGACCTCCCCAGTGATCCTCATCCCAATGTGTCACAAAGACGGCATCGATATGGTGCACGTTATTGCGAACCAACGCCGACACCACGCGCTCATCGAGCCCACAGTCGACGAGCGCCACGGCGCCACCCTGACGAATCAGAATCGCATCGGCCTGGCCAACATCGAGGACCGTTACCGAAGGCGGAGCGAATCGATCCCAGTAGACGTACGGAATCGCAGCCAAGAGCACCAGGCATGCAAGCCCCACCGCCATAGGACGCGCACGGGGACGCGGCCACCAGACCAGCAGAACCGCCAGCAAACACGGCACTAGGTAAATCCACATGCTATCGGGCGGCACACTCACGGATGCACCCGGCACGGCGGCAAACAGCTGTTCAAAGAACAGCGCGCACCGGGCGGCAATCATGGGCACGACGAGCGCCCAAGTCCGCAACGGCGCCACGAGCGAAAAGGGAACCAAAACGATCGACACAGCGAGCAGCAGACTCACCACCGGACCGATGACCGCATTCGCCAGCGGAGCAATGAGCGAAAACGTACCAAAGGCAGGAATGGTGATGGGAAGCGTCGCCAGTTGTGAGCACAGTGTTACGGAAAGCATGCTGGCAACGCCCGATGGCACACCCAGCTCACCTAAACAGTAGGTCGCATAGGGGCAAAAGCACAGGATGGCAAAGACGCTGGCACACGAGAGTTGAAAACCCATATCGAACAGCGCCGTTGGGCGGAGCAGCACAAAGATGGACATGGTTACGAACAGTGCCGATGCGCCATGCCGGCGACGCCCCGCGCCGTTTACGACAAACGTCGCGAACACCATGCAGCACGCGCGCACGGCCGAGGGAGAGGCGCCCGTAAAGGCAGCGTAGCACACAAGCGTTATCGCCAATATCGCCCGCTGAAGACCACGCGAGCAGCGAGTCTTTTGCAATACACCCTCGATTACAAACCCCACGATAGCCAAATGGCTGCCGGAGACGGCTATAAGATGCGCCGTTCCCGTCACCGAAAACCAATCGCCCGCCGGCAGGGTGCGCAGCTCGGCCGAACGACCGCAGACGATACCGGCTATGAGTGCACGCGCCGGGTCGGTCGCAGGCGCGATTGACGCAAGCAGCCCATTTCGCAGCCGAAGCAGCGGCCCCGGAGAGCCCTCATCGACCGACACAATCCGAACGGCTTTTACCTTGCATACCTCGCCTCGGAGCACGCGCGATCGTCCATACGCATCGTTCTCAAAACGTGAAACGCGACCGATAACACGCACGTGCACCCCGACCTTGAGCTCGCGGTCGCACGATAGGCGAACCGTTGCCAAGTTCTTACCGTCCGCGCGTGCCTCGCAGGTATAGGAATACACGTCGTCGTTTATGGATGGATCACCCTGCACGACAAACTCGATGCTGCTTGCCGCTCGACCGTCGAGCGCCTTCGAGGCGCTTAGCGCACCCACAGCCCACCAGGCCGAGACGACCGCTCCCGCCACGAGACCGACGGACGCGGCATACAGCCACCGCTTCAAAGGGGCAAGCCGCGCACATGATTGAGCCAGCACAACAAATACCGTCGCCGCAACGGGAATGGTCCATAGCGGCCCGACCGCCGGCGCCCGCTCCCTCAGCAGCGCATCAGCGGCCATGCTGAGCACCAAGACGCAGCTCATGCACATGCCGGCACACAGGGTCATCGTCCACGGAAGCAGGGGCCGCGGAGGCATAACACGCTCGCGCTCGGTCGCACTCATACGCAGATGCAATCTTTGATTTTGGCAAGCTTCTTCTCGCCGATTCCCGACACACGCATCAGGTCGTCAACCGAGGCAAAAGCACCGTTCTTTGTCCGCTCATCGATAATTGACTGTGCCATGGAGGGACCGATGCCAGAGAGCGTCTGCAGTTCTGCCGCGCTTGCCGTATTAATGTTTACCAGGCCTGTTGCGCCACTCACGCCCGAAGATGCGGAAGTCCCTCCATCAACACCGGCTTCCGCAATGGACGCCTGCTGCTCCCCTACCGTTGGAACGTGGATTTTTTGTCCATCAGTGACCTTGGATGCCCGATTAAGGCCCGCGACATCGGCCTCGGGCGTAAGCCCGCCGGCAGCATCAATCGCCTGCGCCACGCGCGCACCTTCCCGCAGGCGATAGACGCCCGGCGTCACTACGGCCCCGTCAACATCGACATAGACCTCACTGGCCGCAATTGCCTTTTTCGAATCACTCGAAGGATCGCCATCATCGGAAGCGCCCGCAGAACCCGTATCCGCCCGCTCAACCGACGTGGCATCACGATCAAACGACACCCCATCGGATTCGCCGCCCCACGTTGCCATAGCTAACCCACTCGCCATCGCAATAACGACAAGCATCGCCACGACCACCGCCTTGTGCTCGAGCAGCTTTCCCGCCCAGCGATCCATTCGTTTGACCCGTTCGTGTTGTTCGCGCTGTGCCATAGCAAACACCTCCCAACACTATCGTGTCAGGCGAGAGGGGTCGCAGCGCCCGGGTTCACACATCGTCGCTCACGGTCTAACCAAAACCCGACCAAAACCTTGCGGAAAAGTGTCCATTTATTCAGGCACGCGTCGCCAAATGAACAATTTAGAAGCAAACGCCAAGATAGCAAAAGGCCGACGATGCAAAAACATCGCCGGCCTATGCAACAAATTACTCGTGATCTTGGTAAATCTCACGCGGAGCGAGCTCCGAATGTTTGCGTTTTAAGGTCTTGGGGGCCTTATACGTGTTGCTGCCAAAATCGATATACTCGGTCTGTTTGAGCAGGCGCTCGATCATCTCCTCGTGATCGAACAGCTCCCAGGCCTCATGCACGGCATCGAGCTTGGCATGCGTCTCGGGACGACGCGGCATAAAGAGCGTGCAGCAATCGGGCGCCGCCTCGGTCGAGATATCAAACGTTCCGATCTCCTGGGCACGTGCGATGATCTCCTGCTTATCAGAACCAATGAGCGGACGGAACACGGGAATCTTCACGGCCTCGTTGACGGCCATGATGTTCTCGAGCGTCTGGGAGGCAACCTGACCAAGCGACTCGCCCGTCACAATGGCCTTGGCGCCCTCGATATGCGCGATGCGCTCAGCAACCGAATACATAATGCGGCGATACATGATGACACGCAGGTTGCTGGGGCAGGTCACCGAAATCTCGCGCTGGCAGTCACCAAACGGCACGACATACAGACGGCCGATCTGGACACCCGGCTCAAGGGCGCGAATGATATCCTGCACTAGATACTCGCTGGTATCTGGCGTCTGCGGACGACCGGAAAAATGCACCGGCACGCACACGGCTCCGCGACGCGCGAGCATCCAGGTCGCCACCGGCGAGTCGATACCCGATGACAGAAGCGTCACGACCTTGCCGGCAGAACCCACCGGCAGACCGCCCACACCGCGCTCGGAGCGCGCGTACACATAAACGCTGCCCTGAACAACCAGCACGTGCACCATCGCGTCGGGATCGTGCATCTGGACCTTTTTATCGGGGAACGCCTCGCACAGCACCTCGCCAACCTGTCGATTGATATCAATCGAGGTGAGCTCATAGTCAGTATTGGAGCGCTTGGCGTGCACCTTAAACGAATCGAAGGGGCCAAACTCACGCAGCGCCTTGACGGCGGCCGCGCAGTACTCCTGCGGGTCGCGGTTGGTGTGGTACGCCAAGGACACACGAGCAACGCCGGGGACGGTGCGGATGACACGCGCCGCCTCGTCGGCCTGATGCTCGTTAAAGGTCACGAGGATATAACCGGAAATTCGAGACACGGCGTTCACGGAAAAGGCGGCCAAAGCCGCCTTAATGTTATCCATGAGGATATGCTCAAAATGTGCTCGGTTCTTGCCCTTCAGTCCAACCTCGTGATAGTGGACCAGGCAGACGCGGGCTGCCATTTAGGCTTCAGCAACCTTGTGGCCGAGCGCCTTCTCGTAACGGGCCTCGTCGTAGGAGATATCGCCGTCGACGATCTCGTCCATAGCCATCGAGATGGTATCGGCACCCGAGAGCGCGATGGTGATGTCATCGACATCCTGGACGGCAAGCACACGATTGTGCTGGCCACGCAGCATGCTGTTGATATCGCAGGCGCGCTTGGAGGCAAGCGAAGCGAGCAGGAAGCGGTTGTGATCGGTCTTCTCCAGAAGATCGTCAATGCAAGGCTTTACAACGGACACGGACCTCAGATCCTTTCATGCATATCGAGAACGCGAACGAGCTCATCGGTCGCGCGGTCGAGATCGTCATTCACCACGACTGCGTCGTAGCGGTCGGCAAGGGCAAGCTCATCGGCGGCGTTTGCCATACGCAGCTCAATCGTCTCGGGCGTCTCGGTACCACGACCGACCAGACGCTCGCGAAGCACCTCGAGCGAGGGCGGCTTGATAAAGATCAACACGGCCTCGGGGAAACGTTCCTTGACCTGCAGGGCACCCTGGACATCGATCTCCAAGATCAGAGACGAACCGGAGGCGAGCTTGGACTGGACCTCGCTCACCAGCGTGCCATAGCAGTTGCCGTGGACCTCAGCCCACTCGACAAACTCACCGTTTGCCACTCGGCGGTCGAACTCCTCACGCGTCAGGAAAAAGTAATTGACGCCGTCGACCTCGCCTTTACGCGGAGCTCGCGTGGTAGCCGAAACCGTCAGGCCCAGGTTCGAGCGACGCTCTCGCACACGAGTGACGAGCGTGCCCTTGCCCGCGCCTGACGGTCCAGAAATCACAAAGAGCTTGGAATCCTGAGCACTCACTTATTTGGTCAGCTGCTCGAGGAGCTGCTCACGCTGACGGACGCCGAGGCCCTGGACGCGACGGGTAGCGGATATGCCGAGCTCCTCCATAATCTTGGCGGCCTTGGCCTTGCCATAACCAGGGAGAGACTCGATGAGGGTGGAGACCTTCATGCGGGAAGCGATGGGATCATCGGAGTTGAGCACGGACTCGAGGGACTTCTCACCCTTCTTGATCTGCTCGCGAAGCTCAGCGCGGGCATGACGGGCGGCAGCGGCCTTCTCAAGAGCCTGCTTGCGCTGCTCGTCGGTAAGCTGAGGGAGTGCCATTCGAACCTCCAAATAATTGGTTTAACATTCATTCGATGTTGGCATTTTAGCACGTCAAACGTACAAAATGCTCAATTGCGGCTCCATAGGTTAGACGATACCTGCAAAAAGTGCAATATATCGGGGGCAAAGTTAAGCCCCCGAACCGCGATTCCACACAATAGATGGGAAAGTTTTCGCAGGCACGGGGGCTATTTTGTGCTATTGACACCCAAAAGTGGCGACTTAAGGGAATCTTTTACGCGACGTTTTCGACCAGCTCGGCGACAATGGCGTCAAAAGCGGCAACCGGGTCGTCGGCACCGGTGATGGGACGGCCCACCACGATATGGCTCGCGCCGCGCTCGATAGCCTGAGAAGGCGTGGCAACGCGGGACTGATCGCCCAGGGCCGCGCCCACGGGACGCACGCCCGGGGTCACGATGAGGGCATCGGGGCCCAGCAGCTCGCGCATATCGTGAGCCTCCATCGGAGAGCACACGATACCGTCGATGCCGTTGGCCTGAGCAAGCTTCGCCAGGCGAGCGGCCTCCTCGGCCACAGGCGACTCGACGCCAATCTCGGCCAGCGAATCCTGGTTCATGCTCGTGAGTACGGTAATGGCGACAAGCTTGGCACGGTCCACGCGCGCCTCCTCGGCACCCTCGCGGCAGGCAGCGAGCATAGCGCCCGAGCCCAGGCCGTGAACCGAAAGCAGGTCGGCACCGGCAAGCGAGGCCGAGCGGGCAGCGCCGCGCACCTGATGCGGAATGTCATGGAACTTAAGGTCGAGGAAGACCTTAAAGCCAAGGTCCTTAAAGGTCTTGACGATCTGGGGACCCTCGGCGTAATAGAGCGTCATGCCGACCTTGAGCCAAGCGGCATGGCCCGAAAGCTCATGGGCGAGCTCGAGCGCACGCTCACGATCGCAGTCAAGGGCGACGATAACGCGGTCGCGGGCGTCGGTCTCTAGCATTCGAAAGCACCTACCAGCTCGTTGATGTCCTTCACGCCCTGGGACTCCGCCCAGGCCTCGAGCTCGTGCGCGATCTTGAGCGAAGCGCACGGATCGACGAAGTTGGCCATGCCGACCGACACGCAGGTAGCGCCAGCCAGGATAAACTCGGCCGCATCTTCGCCCGTCATGACACCGCCGACACCGTTGATGGGGATATCGACGGCCTGAGCAACCTCCCAGACCATGCGCACGGCGATGTGGTGGCACAGCGGGCCCGAAAGGCCACCCTTGGGCTTGGCCACACGGGACTTGCGGGTATGAACATCGATGGCCATGCCCTGGATGGAGTTAATGACCGAAAGGCCGTCGGCGCCGGCGGCCTCGAGAGCCTTGGCAATCTCGGCGACGTTAACCGGAGCCATCTTGACGAACAGCGGCTTGTCGGTCACCTTGCGGCAGGCGGCCATGACGGAAGAGGCGCCCTCGGGCGTGGAGCCCATGGCGGCACCGCCGGCGGCGATGTTGGGGCAGCTGACGTTGATCTCGTAGCCGGCAGCCCAGGGGCACAGCTCGACATACATCTCGAGCGCGCGCACAAACTCGTCAACGGAGTGCCCGGCAACCTGGCAAATGACCTGACAACCGTCCTTGGAAAGCTGCTCGAGCCACGGGCCGGACTCACGGGCAAAGGCGGCAACACCGGGGTTCTGCAGGCCCACGGAGTTGATCATACCGCCGGGAATCTCGGCCATGCGGGGCGCAGGGTTGCCCGGCCAGGGCTCGGCGGCGCAGCCCTTGGTGGTAATGGCACCCAGCTGGGAAACATCGAAGAAATTCTGGAACTGCCAACCGTAGCCGAAGGTGCCGGCTGCGGTGTTGATGGGGTTCTGCATCTTGACGCCGCCGAAATCGACGGCCATGTTCACGGTACCCACTAGAAGACCACCACCTTGGAAGCATCGAACACGGGGCCGCACATGCAGGCGCCCTTCATACCGTCGACCGTCTCGACATTGCAGGTGTTGCAGGCGCCAAAGCCGCAGCTCATCATGCGCTCGAGAGACACCTCGCAGTACGCACCGGCCTCGGCGGCAGCGGCGGCGACTTTCTTCATCATGACGGCGGGCCCGCAGCTGGCCACGTAGTCGTAGCCGCCCTCGCCGAGCAGCTCGGCTGCCGGATCGGTGCAAAAACCGTGCGTACCCAGCGTACCGTCGTCGGTGCACACGTTAACCGTGGCGCCCAGCGCGCGGAACTCATCGACACCCACGGCCTTGGACGCGGTGCCAAAGCCCAAGCACACGTCCACATCAACACCCTGCTCGGCAAGCATACCGGCCAGGCACAGCACAGGCGGAACGCCGATGCCACCGGCGACGAGCAAAGCCTTCCTGGTGCCCTCGGGTACCATCCAGCCACGGCCACCGGGGCCCAGCAGGTTAGAGGTGGAGCCAGGGCCCATCTGGGACAAACGACGGGTATCGTCGCCCACGACGGCGTACCACAGCTCGACGGTGCCGGCCTCGGCGTCGGCGCGGTAGTAGCTCAGAGGCACGCGAAGCAGCGAGGACGCATCGCCGGGTACGGCGATGTTCACAAACTGACCGGGCTTGAGCGCACTTGCAAGCTTGGGGGCCGAGATGACGAGCGAGAAGATGCCGTCGGCGATCTCCCGGTTCGAGACGACCTCGAAGTCGTGCATGCGTGCAGTGGAAGGTGTGGGCATAGATGCTCCAATCCCCCATGCGGTTGCATGGTCCAAACGAATAGAAAGCGCGGCACCGCAAGGGCGCCGCGCACAAAAGCGATAAGGCTATGCTAGCAGATGCAGCCGTCGGCAAGCGTCTGTTTACCGCCGACAAATACATCGGTGGCACGACCGGTGAGCGTGCGGCCGGCAAAACCGGAGTTCTCGGCGCGCGACTCGTAACCGTCCTCGCCAACTGTCCAGGTGGCAGCGGGGTCAAACACGGTCAGGTCGGCAACGGAGCCCGCCTTGACCTGAACCTGGTCGAGGCCCAGGATCTCACGCGGCTTGATGGCCATGAGCTCGACCATGCGGCCCATGCTCATCTTGCCCGTGTTGACCAGCTCGGTAAGCACAAGCGACAGCGATGTCTCGAGGCCGATCATGCCAAAGGGCGCGAGCTCGAACTCGCGAGCCTTCTCCCACGGGGTGTGCGGAGCGTGGTCGGTGGCGATAACGTCGACGGTACCGTCGATGACACCCTGACGGATGGCCTCGGCGTCCTCGTCGGTGCGCAGCGGCGGATTGACCTTGAGCGAGGTGTTGTAGGTCTCGTCCAGGTCGTTCTCGGTCAGGAACATGTGGTGCGGGGTAGCCTCGCAGGTCACCTGGACACCGGCGGCCTTACCGGCTCGCACGAGTTCCAGGCCATGGGCGGTGGAGATGTGCTGGATGTGAAGCTTGGCACCGGTCAGCTTGGCGATCTCGATATCGCGAGCGATCTGCAGCCCCTCGCCTGCCGCCGGCCAGCCCTCGAGGGCCAGACGGGTCGAGACCTTGCCCTCGTTGATCTGACCGTGGCCGACCAGATCCTCGTCCTGGCAGTGGCTCATAAAGACCTTGCCGAACATCTTGCCGTAGTCCATGCAGCGACGGAGCATGCCCGCGCCCTGCACGCCGCGGCCGTCGTCGGTGAAGGCGACGGCGCCGTGGGCGACCATATCGCCCATCTCGGACATGGCCTCGCCCTTAAGACCGCGGGTCATGGCGCCCGACGGATAGACGCGGCAGTGGCCGACCTCGGCAGCGCGGGCCTTGACGAACTCCACGACAGTGCCGTTATCGGTGACGGGATCGGTGTTGGGCATGGCGCACACGCCGGTGAAGCCGCCCTTGGCAGCAGCACGGGTGCCACTCTCGATATCCTCTTTGACCTCGTAGCCGGGCTCGCGCAGGTGCACGTGCATATCCACCAGGCCGGGGACGAGATACTTGCCGGAAAGGTCGCGGACCTCGGCTCCCTCGACGGCGAGGTTCTCGCCGACCTCGGCGATCTTGTCGCCGTCAATCAGGACGTCGACGACACCGTCAAGCTCGACGGACGGATCGACGACGTGGGCGTTCTTAAGAAGCAAGGCCATTATCGGCACCTCCAAGCAGCAGATACAGGATAGCCATACGCACGCAGATGCCGGCGTAGACCTGCTCCAGGATGACGGAGCGTTGCGGGTGGTCGGCCATGTAGGAGTCGAACTCGACGCCGCGGTTGATGGGGCCCGGGTGGCAGATGATCGCATCGGGCTTCATGAGCTTCTCGCGGTCCTTGGTCAGACCGAAGAGCTTGTGGTACTCACGAATCGTGGGGAACGGTGCGCCCTCGAGGCGCTCCTGCTGCACGCGCAGCATATAGACGACGTCCAGCTCGGGCAGGACGGAATCGAGGTCGCTCGTCACGTGGTCGCAGCCCAGGACCTCGGGCGCCGGCGGCAGTAGCGTGCCGGGGGCGACGGCGTAGGTCTCGCAGCCCATGATCTTAAGGGCGGGGATCAGCGAGCCGCACACGCGGGAGTGCGCGATATCGCCGACGACGGCGACCTTCAGACCGTGGAAGTCACCCTTGTGCTCCCAGATGGTATACAGGTCCAGCAGGGCCTGCGTGGGGTGGTTGTGCTTGCCGTCGCCGGCGCAGATAACGCTCGCGGGCGAGTTCTGCGTGACGATGTAGGGCGCGCCGGCGTGCTTGTCGCGCACGACGATGCAGTCGATCTTGTAGGCGTTGAGGGTCTCGACGGTGTCGACAAGGCTCTCGCCCTTGACCGTGGAGGTCGAGGAGCCGCCAAAGTTGAGGCTGTCGGCCGAAAGACGCTTCTCGGCGAGCTCGAAGGAGCTGCGGGTGCGCGTCGAGGGCTCGTTGAACATGTTGACGATGGTCTTGCCCTTGAGCGTGGGGACCTTCTTAATCGCACGCTCGTTGACCTCGGAGAACGCCTTGGCGGTCTCGAGGATGAGCTTGATGTCCTCTTCGGAGTACTCGGTAATGTCGATCAGGTGCTTATGGTTGAACGCCACGGTACTACTCACCTCCCAGCGGCGCAGAACCCACGTGGGAGCCCGGCGCGACGTCGTTGATCTCGACAGCGGTACGGCCGTCGACTTCCTTCATATATAGGTGCACGTTCTCCTCGTGCGACGAGGGAACGTTCTTGCCGACAAAGTCCGGCGAGATGGGGAGCTCGCGGTGACCGCGGTCAACGAGAACTGCCAACTCAATGCGGCTCGGACGGCCCAGATCCATGACGGCGTCCAGAGCGGCGCGAATGGTACGGCCCGTGTACAGGATGTCATCCACCAGCACGACGCGCTTGCCGTCGACGCTAAAGGGAATGTTGGTGGCGTGGATCGCGGGAGCGAAATTGGTCGCATAGTCATCACGGTAGAAGCTGATGTCGAGGCTGCCGAGCGGAACCTCGACGCCCTCGATCTCCTTGATCTCCTCGGCGAGCTTCTTTGCCAGAAGGTCGCCGCGCGTGACGATGCCGACCAGAGCGAGGTCTTCACAGCCCTCGTTGCGCTCGAGAATCTCGTGCGCGATGCGGGTCATCGCTCGATTGACGGCGGTCTCGTCCATGATGACCGCCTTGGGGGAAGTCGTGCCCATCGATCTCCTTCCTCACATGTCTTGACTGCTGACACAGTCAAAAAAATAGATGCCCGACCGCTCAAAGCGGACCAGACACCCACAGGAAGGGCTGCTCATTGGCAGCTATGTAATTCCATGTGGGTATCTCGTACCCCTTTAATGGTCAAGTGATAGTGTAGCCAACCTCGAGCCTAATTGCGAGCATAAATACCCTTGATTATCGACTTTATCCGAACACCTCCCACATTCATCCG
>URRJ01000049.1 GCA_900550205.1 uncultured Collinsella sp.
TTTTCTTGTGTCTGGCGAATAGCCCCGCTGTAATAAGGGCAACGGCGGTCGCCAAACTCACCGCAAGCCCCGAAAATGCGCCCGGGGTCCTATAGCTCATTACGATTTTATTCGTGCCTTTCTGTACGCTCAAGCATGACAGGCCCTTATCGGCGGCGGGCGCCAGCTCTGCGGCGGTGCCGTTTACCGTTACGTTCCAGCCCTCATCGTACGGAACGCTCAGCAGCAGGTTGCCGTCATCCTTGGCGGTATACTCGCCTTCGATCCTTCCGTCCTCAAAACCCGTCGGAATAAACTCGCTCGTCTTAAGCTCGTTAATGATCTGTTTGAAAACGTCCAGATTGAGGGCGTAAAAGACCGGCTCATTGTCTTGCGGCATGTCTGTATAGCCCTTTGCGACTCCGATTGACACCGTATGCTGGCTCGGGGCGTCCGATGCATCCGCAATCTGGCGGATATTATTGTCGAATCTCCAGGCCTCGTTTTCGATCGTTCGCTGGTCGATGGTAAGGGCGACGGGCCAATAGCTGCCGGCAGTCGCATCTTTGTTGATGTAGAGATACCCGATGGAGCTTGCCGGTACAGTAACGCTCCATTGCTTTAAGCTATCGCTATTCTCCGTGTTCGTGGCCTTGATTTTGGTATAGAGCTTTACCTTGCGGCCTAGGATTTTGCTGTAGAGGTCGTTCTGCTTTTCGAATGGGTTCCCGATCTTCAGCGTGCTGTTTTGGATATCGCTTGAGGCTGCGACGCCAATGCTGAGCGCATAGGGGTTCTCGTACACCGCGCTTGTGGAGTCCGCCTGATTCGTCTTGGCCGAAACGTATCCCGCAGGTGCGTTCTCGGGAATAGCATACTTGACTCCCAGTAGGGCATCGACGGCAAGAATGGGCTCGGCATAACGGGTTGAAAATTCGCCGACACTGCTGTATCCAAGGGAGTTGAGCAGTGCAATTGCCTGCGGGTTGTTTGCCGACGAATATGAAGACAGTTGGTTGTATCCAAGTGCCAGGCCTTCGTTGAGGGCGGCGCTATCGGCGCGCGTAGTCGTACGGTCGATGCGGCAGAAAGACGCCGAATCCTGGCCTCGAATGGCTGTGATCGTATTGGTTGCGGTGGCGACATAGGTGCTGTTGGCTTCTTCGGAATAGCCTGTGTACAGCTGGTTCCACATAACATGGGCGTTGGCAAATAGTTCAATTGCCGTGAGTGCCAAGAGCGGCATGATGATGGCCGGACGATGGGCTCGACGTAATGTTGGCCGCTCATTGAGTTTCTGCAACGCGTATCCTGCGGCCCACAGCGCAAAGAAGCTCAGCAAAAAAGCCGTGCGCGAATAGAATCCGTTGGGAACGCGCATGCCGCACCAGATGTATTCGAGTGGGCTCAAAACGGAGCTGGCGATTAGGACAGCTGCCATGACGAACGTCGCGATACGCGTCTTGATCGAAACCTTTCGATTAAACAGCAAGCTCGCGGCAAGCAACATCATGATGGCACCGCAATAGAACTGCGGCGTGTTCTCGTTATTCACCCACATGCCGGGCATAAAGCCCCTGATGAGCGATTTGAGGCTGGTTTTAAGTAGGGGGCCGAGTGTCAGAGCGGGACCGCCCTTGGACATGGCAAGGATGGTCGGCAAAAAGGTCCAGGCGGACAGAAGCAGTCCAAGCGCGATAGCCCCGGCGAATCGTAGGGCCCGATCGAGCATGAGCTTCCGGCTAAATCCTTCTTCTGTAACATAATCGATAAATTCGACCAATACGAGGATACAGAGGAACAGGATGCTGATGTAGGCCGTATACCAGCAGAACATGACATTGAGCGCCGTTGCGATGACGAGGCGGATCATTCGCTGCTTGCGGATGAGCTCGTAGCATCCGTACGCGCAGATGGGCAGCAGGATGAGGCAATCGATCCAGAGCGGGTTGCGCAGGTTGCTGATGGTCCAGCTGCAAAATGTGAACGAGAGGGAAAGTAGGAATGCTGCGGGCTTGGGTAGGCCAAAGCGCTTTTGCAAGTACCAGGCGCTGCTGATGTGGATGCAGCCGAGCTTGAGCGCAGCGATAACAAACACAAAGAGCGTCAGCTTGTCTTGGGGAAACAGTACGCAGAGCAGGTTAAAGGGGCTGGCGAGATAGTAGCTATAGAGCCCCCACGTGTTCATGCCCAGACCCTGAGAAAAGGAGTAGCGAAGATTCTCCTCGCCCAAAAGGACGCGTCGGAACCAAGCGAAGAAGTCGATGTACTGGTACTTGAGGTCGCCAGCGAGAAACGAGTTGTCCCCAAAGGGGTAGACGTGTCCTGTCACGGCAAGTGCGACAAAGAGCGTGACGGTAAACGCAAAGCAAGCAGCATAGAATGCTACATTCTTCTTGAACGTGCATTTATTGATCCGTGTCATCAGATTCCTCGCTGGATTCTCGAATGATATAGATAGGACGTTGCTTGGTTTCCAAGTAGGCCTTTGCCAAGTATTCACCGATGATTCCAAGGCACAGAAGCTGCATGCCGCCAAACAGCGTTATGAGGCAGGCGAGCGACGGCCATCCGCCGACGGGGTCACCCCAAACGAGTGTTTTGACCAGGATGATGACGAATCCCAGAATGGCGATGAGACAGAAGACGATACCCGTGAGGGCGGCGAGGGAGAGCGGCGCCGTGGAAAAAGCGACGATGCCGTCGATGGAATAGAGGAGCAGCGACCAAAAGCTCCACTTGGTCTCGCCGGCCACGCGGTTGACGTTTACATAGGGGAGCCATTTGGTCTTGAAGCCCACCCAGCCGTAAATGCCCTTGGAGAATCGGTTATATTCGCCCATGGAGACGATAGCGTTGACCATGGGGCGCTTCATGAGCCTAAAGTCGCGTGCACCGTCGACGATGTCCGCGTTGGAAATGCGGTTGATGATCTTGTAGAACATGCGGGCGAAGAACGACCTGATGGGAGGCTCGCCTTTGCGGGTGGTCCTGCGCGTAGCGACGTTGTCGTAGTCTTCGGTTTGCAAGACCTCGTACATCTGCGGCAGCAGCGAGGGCGGGTCCTGCATGTCGGCGTCCATGGTGGTGACATAGTCACCCTTTGCATGCTGGAGTCCGGCAAACAGTGCCGCCTCCTTGCCAAAGTTGCGTGAGAAAGAGTGCCAGTGGATGACGTATGGATGCGCCGCCGCGGCTTCCGCCTTCATGACGGTGAGCGTTTTGTCCGCTGAGCCATCGTCGATGAGGACGGCTTCAAAGGAGATGCTGGGGTCTTGCTGAGCCATGATGCGAACGACGCCATCGAGCTCTTTGAGAAAGATCGGAAGTGATTCTTGCTCGTTGTAGCACGGCACGACAATGGAAATGAGCGGCATGCGACTTACCTCTCGTTTTTATTTGCGCTGGAGGGAATGCTGCAGCCATATGTGTTATACACGTTGACCTCCCACTGCTTACGCTCAACCTTTGCAACGGAATCAAGGATAAGCCCCGTCGCGAGACTCAGGCCACAAAGGAACATGAAAGATGCGGCGAGCATTGCGGTGGGAAAGCGGGGGACGAGGCCGGTCTGGAAATATTCGACGACGATGGGGATGCCCAGGGCGAGGCCAATAATCGCAAACAGAAGCGCGACCAGGCTGAAGAATTTGAGCGGACGGTAGTCCTTGAACAGCGTGCCGATCATAGCGACGACCTTGATGCCGTCACTGACGGTATTGAGCTTAGACTCGGATCCTTCGGGGCGATCGCGGTACTCAATGGGCACGTCCTTGATGCGCCAGCGGTGATCGACGGCATGGATTGAGAGCTCGGTTTCGATTTGAAATCCCTCGGAAAGTACGGGGAACGTTTTGACAAACGGGCGACTCATTGCGCGATAGCCCGTCATAACGTCATCGAAGCTGAAGCCATAGATCCACTTAATCATGGCGCGAACTAGGTTGTTGCCAAAACCATGGAAGGCTCGCTTGTTTTCCTCGGCATAGGTTCCATTGGAAAGGCGGTCGCCTACGGTCATGTCGGCCGTGCCGTTAAGGATGGGCTCGCAGAGGGCCTTTGCCGCTTCGGCAGGGTAGGTGTCGTCGCCGTCGACCATCAGGTAACAATCGGCGTCGATGTCGCGAAACATCTGACGGCAGACGTTGCCTTTTCCCTGACGCGGCTCAAAACGCACCGTGGCACCGTGCTCTGCAGCAATGTGAGAGGTGTTATCTGACGAGTTGTTGTCGTATACGTAGACCGTCGCTTGCGGAAGTTCGCGGTGAAAGTCGTCGATGACTTTTCCGATGGTGACTGCCTCGTTGTAACAGGGGATAATAACGGCAATCGTTTGCTCGGCCATGAAGGTTCCTTTGGTCGCGTACAATCGAATCGTTTGTTTCGTGGTTAGGATGGGCGCATTGATTCGAGAGTTCAGGTTATTAGATGTGACACGTGCTGTTTTGCTGTTTGCAGCAAGCATCGCTACGGTGACGTATTGTAGTGGTTCCTTCGACCTGTTTCCATCTGTCTTGGCATGTGTTGCGATAATCGCATCATTGGTTTATTTCAATAAGTTTGCGTGCAGGGATTTTGCATTTCCGTCTGTTGTTGGTAGAGCTTGCTGCTTAGTGATTTCCCTTGTATTTTCGTTTGTTCTTGTGCTGGGAGCGCATATTCGCGTGACTGACCCGGTAATTGCCGGCGGGATTTACGAGAACTATATTGAGCCGTATTCCGCGATTGATTTTGTTGCTTTTTGGGTGATGTCGGCGCTGGTCTTTTGGGTCTTGTCAGTGCTTGTTCAGCTGTCTTGTCGTTACCGCTGCTGTGTTTTCTGCAAAGATTCGCTGCGGGCTAATGATGGCGACTCGTCCATTCGACTCCTATCTGTTGCGGTCCGTGCTCTAGTGATATTTCTTTTGTATCTCCCGTTCTTCCTGAGGTATTGTCCCGGTCTGTTTTTTGGGGACACCTTCTCGTCGTTTGCTCAGATTATGGGGTGGAGCCCTTTGAGCAACCATCATCCGGTTGCATTCACCATGATGATGGCTGCTTGTATCAAAATTGCAGGCCTCATGGGGATGAGTCCTTCGGTGGGCGTTGCCTTGCTAACGGTGCTTCAGATGGCCTGTGTTGCCTGCACGTTTGGTTATCTTTCAATTTGGGTGACTTCCCGCTTGGGGGTCTCCTCTCGCTGGTCTTGGCTGCTTGTAGTCTATTTTGGCTTGTCGCGGTATTGCGCTCTATATTCTGTGGCGCTCTGGAAAGACCCGTTGTTTTCCTGCTGTCTTGTCTTGATGGTGACCATGCTTGCCGATGCCGTCACGGTAAAGGATTCCCGGTCGAGCGCGTTGCGTTTGCTCGTTTTTGGTGCCCTGGCGTTGGGCGTTATGCTTCTACGGAATAACGGTTTGTATATTTGCGTCGCGCTATTCGTGGTACTTGCGATCGTTGTAGTTTTGGACCGACTCGGCTGCATTGCCCCGATGAAACCTGCCTCTCGTTTGGCCGTATCTCTTGGATTTGCGCTTGTCACATGCTTGGTTATTACGGGGCCCGTGTACTCGGCTATGGGCGTTGTTCCATCGGAGGATGTTGAGTCAGTGGGTATTCCGCTTGCTCAGATGGCTCGCGTTGCCGCGCTCGATGGTGATATGTCCGAGTCCGACCGTTCTTATATGAACGAGCTGCTGCCGCTCGATCGTTACAAGGAGGTTTACCACCCCAGTATTATCGATCCGCTTAAATGGAATGAAGACTTTAATGCGGAGCGTTTAAAAGATGAATTTTGGACCCATTGGGCCTCGATGCTTTCGCGTAACCCTTCGATATACTTTGAGGCGTGGGAACTGCAGACGTTTGGTTTTTGGGCCCCAAATGTAAAGGGTGCTGACGGTCTGCCTGAAAACTTTCTCATGGGCGTTCCGTATAATCTTGTGGCCGACGCAAAGGCTTCTACGGGAGTTACATTTCGCAACTTACTTGCGCCCCTCGGCGATGATGTTGATGTGGCGATTGGCCTGAGCGCTTGGTCTATTCCTGGCGCCGTTGTCTTTTGGTTGCTCATGTTTTCGACAGCACTGTTGGTGTCTTGTGGTCGCGCAAGGTTTGCTTTGCCGCTTTTGCCATTTTTGTTGTTGTACGGGACGCTCTTTATTGCCAGTCCTATTTGGTACTGGCCTCGTTATATCGTGGCTGCTCAATTTGGTCTTCCTGCCGTGCTTGTGGTGGTCGCTCGCGGCCTGCTGTCTGATGGAAGACGTCCCGAAAACGATGTTGTGGGATAGTTTTCCAGTTTCGCAATGCCGCCTTCCGGTGCTAGGAGCGGGTCTATACTGTTCGTTTGTCAACGATTACGAGTAAAGGAGTTGCATCCGTGTCGGATCAGACAAAGCAACAAGAAACTCGCAGTCTGCCTGCGACGTTTGCTAAGAACGAATTTGAGAAGGATGCGTTTATCCTTCGTCAGCTGGTTACCAAGGATTTTAAGATCAAGTATCGCCGTAGCGTTCTGGGCGTCGCATGGTCGGTGCTCAACCCTCTGCTGATGATGGTTGTCATGGCAATCGTGTTCTCGACGATTTTCGCCCAGGGCCGCAATGGCTCGATTACGCCCGAGATGTACCCGTTGTATTTGATCGTGGGTAATGTCACCTTTGCCGTCATGTCCGAGTCTACGAACCAGGCTCTGACGTCCATCGTGGGTGCGGCTCCGCTGCTTAAGAAAGTTAAAGTGCACCGTTGGGTTTTCCCGGTGCAGAAGGTGCTCTTCTCGCTGGTCAACTTTGCCTTCTCGCTGGTCGCCGTCGCCATCGTTATGCTGTGGTTCCGCGTTATGCCTTCTTGGCACCTGATTCTGCTGCCGGTTTGCCTGCTGCTGCTTATGTGCTTCTGCATGGGCCTGGGCATGATGCTCTCTGCCCTTACGGTCTTTTTCCGCGATGTCATGCATCTGTGGAGCGTCGTCATCACGGCGTGGACTTACATCACGCCTATTTTCTGGACGACCGACTTCGTTGCGCAAATGCCGCATCTCGTGCGCATTCTGGTCTATGCGAACCCCATGTATAACTACCTGCAGTTTATGCGCGATATCTTCCTGTTCCAGACCACGCCCTCGCTTTTGACGTTTGGCATGTGCGTCGCTTGGGCGGTTCTTGCGCTTGTTATTGGCTACACCGTGTTCCATAAGTCCGAGCGCAAGTTCATCCTCTACATCTAAGGAGTGCTGTGATGACTGAATCTGTTGTTGATTACAGCGAGCAGCCTCTGGCTGTCGAGGTCGACGACGTCACCATGATCTTTAACATGGCGTCCGAGTCGCTGACCAACCTCAAGGAGTACTTCATCAAGCTTGCCAAGCACGAGCTGTTCTTTGAGGAGTTTAGGGCGCTCAAGCATATCTCGTTCGATATTCATCGTGGCGAGGTCGTGGGCCTGGTCGGCACCAATGGCTCCGGCAAGTCCACGATGCTCAAGATTATCGCTGGCGTGCTTGAGCCTAGCGAAGGCAGCGTTAAGGTGCACGGTAACATCGCGCCGCTGATTGAGCTTGGTGCCGGCTTTGACCCCGAGTTGACCGCCCGCGAGAACATCTATCTGAACGGTGCCCTGCTCGGCTATACCAAGGAGTTCATCGATGCCAACTTTGACGGCATTATTGAGTTCGCTGAGCTGCAGAACTTTGTCGACATGCCGCTTAAGAATTTCTCCTCGGGCATGGTTGCGCGCATTGCCTTTGCAATCGCAACGATCACTGAGCCTGACATCCTGATCGTTGACGAGACACTTTCCGTCGGTGATGTGTTCTTCCAGCAGAAGTGCGAGGCCCGTATCCAGCACTTTATCCAGAGCGGCGACGTGACGGTTCTGTTTGTTTCGCACTCCATGGAGCAGGTTGAGCGCATCTGCCAGCGTGCCGTTTGGATTGAGAAGGGTGACCTTCGCATGGACGGCCCGGTCGATAAGGTCTGCAAGGCGTACCGTGAGCAGTTCAACTAGGTTATAATTACTTGCGCCTGACAGGCTTGCGCTTGCTTGGGCGTGCAGTTATTTGCTCCATTAGCTCAGTTGGATAGAGCAGGGGACTTCTAATCCCAAGGTCGACGGTTCGAATCCGCCATGGAGCACCATCGTTTATTAAGCCCAGACCGCTTGTTGGTCTGGGCTTTTTCGTTTTGTATGCTGCTGGAGCCGAGTGCGAGCAAGCCGCTACTGTTCGTTGGGGTTGGCATTTTACTTTTCGAGACGTTCCCTCAGCAGCTCCAGCGCTTGAGCGTAGCCCTGCAGGCCCTCGCCGGTGATGGTGGCGAAGCAGGCAAGGCGCGCGTAGCTCACCTGGCGGAAGTCTTCGCGGGTCTCGACGGCGCTGATGTGGACCTCCACAGCCGGGATGGCGACGGCTTTGAGCGCGTCCAGGATGGCCACGCTCGTATGCGTGTAGGCTGCCGGGTTGATGACGATGCCGTCGACCTTCCCATAGGCCTCCTGGATCTTGTCGACGATGCTGCCCTCGTGGTTGGACTGGAAGACTTCGATCTCGTCAAAGCCCTGTGCGGCACCTGCCTCCTGGCAGATCTGGACCAGACGGTCGTAGTTGTCGCTGCCGTAGATGCCCGGCTCGCGAATACCGAGCATGTTGAGGTTGGGGCCGTTGATGACGAGTGCTTTCATGGTTGCTTCCTTTGCGGTTGGTCGACTTGGAGAGGAGGAATGAAAAGCCACCACAAAGGTGCCTGTCCCCTTTGTGGTGGCTTTTGTTAGAGAGCGGGCGGGAGGGTGTCGAGGACGGCGGCCGCGGTGTTGGCGGCGCAGTCGCGTGAGTCGATGATGTAGTCGGCCCAGGCGCGGTAGCGCGGCATACGCTGCTCAGCAAGCTTATCGATGCCTTCGCGGGCGGTGATGGGGCGTCCCTTGTGGGCGAGCTCGTCAAGCTTACGGTTGAGCATCACGATCTGGCTGTTCTGGTGCAGCAGCGGGTAGTTCTCGTCGCGCGTGACCACGCCGCCACCCGTGGAAAGCACCAGGCCGCTGCGCTTGGAGATGTCGGCCAGCGTCGCCGTCTCCTGCTCGCGGAAGGCCGCCTCGCCGCGCTCGATGATAAAGTCGGCACAGGGCATGCCCAGACGCTTCTCAAGCGCGCGGTCCAAGTCGATGTGCTCGTGGCCCGTGAGCTGGGCGATCTGCTCACCTACGCGGGTCTTGCCCGAACCCGGCATGCCGATCAGGGCGATGTTCTGCTCGCGGCGAGACAGGCGTTCCGTTACGTCCAGGATGCGCTCGCGCGGGGTGGCTTGGCCGGTGTAGCGCTCGACAGCCTGCGCTGCCTGGGCCACGAGCATGAGCAGGCCGCCGATGCAGGGGATATTGCGGCGCTCGGCCTCGAGCATCAGTCCCGTGCGGGCAGGGTTGTAGACAATGTCGATGACGCCCTCGAGCGCGTCAAGCCCTTCGAGTGTGCAGGGGGCGTCGGGGCAGTGGGGGAACATGCCGGCGGGCGTGCAGTTGACGAGCAGTGCCGCATCGGATTGCTGGGAGATGTTCTCGTAGTTGACCTCGCTTTTGCGGCCTACGGGCACGACGATGGCGCCCAGGTCGCCGAGTACCATGCTCGCTGTAGTGCCGGCACCACCGGTGGCACCGAGCACAAGGGCCTTCTTGCCGGCAACCTCTACGCCTAACTCCTCGACCAGACACTGAAAACCAAAGTAGTCGGTGTTGTCGCCGCGCAGACGACCGTCAGGTAGGCGTGTGATGGTGTTGACGTTGCCCATGCGCTCGGCCAGCGGACTCAGCTCGTCTAGGTATTCCATGACGGCGCGCTTGTAGGGGATTGTCACGTTGGTCCCCTCCCACTCGTCGCCCGTCATAAAGGCCGTAAGATCCTCGGGCTCGCGCTCAAAGCGCACGTACTCGAGCCCCGCGAGTTCTTTGTAGATGGTCGGGGTGTAGCTGTGGCCCAGCACGCGGCCCAGCACGCCGTAGGGACGGGTTGTGGCGGTATCTGTCATCTAGAGCACCTCCGTGTAGCTGCCAAAGTAGGTAAAGCTCTCGCACACGTCGTCGATGGAATCGAGCAGGTCGTCGAGGGCCTTGCTGCCAAAGGGGCAGTCCAGGTCAAAGTAGAACATAAACTCAAAGTCGTGCCCTGGGATGGGACGGCTCTCGAGCTTGATGAGGTTGATGTTGAGCGCATAGAAGCGCTCGAGCACGCGGTAGAGGGCGCCCGGCTCATTGGCCGTGGTGATCATGAGCGAGGTGCGGTTGGCACCGGGATAGACACGCGGCTCGCGGCTGATGACGACGAAGCGCGTGTAGTTGTTGTCCGAGTCCTGGATGTTGGGTTCCGCCACCTCCAAGCCGTAGAGCGTCGCACAGCTGCGCGAGGCGATGGCGGCGACGTCGGCGCGTTCGGAGTTGGCGACCATCTCGGCCGACATGGCGGTGTTGGGGTACTTGGTGGCGTGCAGGCCGTGGGCCTCGATAAAGCCGGCGCACTGGGCGATGGCCTGGCCATGGCTGTAGACCTCGCGCACGTCTGCGAGCTTGGTGCCGGGCTTGACGAGCAGGTTGTGATCGATCTTGAGGCGCAGCGAGCGCACGATATGGAAGTCGAACTGGGCGAGCAAGTCGTAGACGGCGTTGACCGAGCCGGCGGTGGAGTTTTCGATGGGCAGCACGCCAAACTCGCAGAAGCCGTCGCGCACGGCGCGCATAACGCCCTCAAAGGTCTCAAAGAAGGCGATTTCGGGCACGTCGAAGAGCTTGCACGCGGCGATCTGGCTGTAGGCGCCTTCCACGCCCTGGCAGGCAACGGAGGCCGTCTGGGGGAAGGGCGTATCGAAGGCCGTGGCCGTGGCGTGGGCCTTTTGCGACACCGTGATGCCCCTGAGCTCGTTGATGTAGCGCTGCTGCTCGGCCTTGCTCATACTCATGAGGAGGCGGAACAGGGCGATGGTCTGGGCCTCGTAGCGCTCGGGCGCGCGGCCGGCGAGGTTGTTGAGTTTGGAGCGCTCGCGGGCGGGGTCGAAGATGGCCTTGCCCATCTCGATTTTTGACTTGGCGACCTCGGTGGCAATATCCATGCGCTCGACAAAGCTATTGAGGAGCGTGGTATCGATGCCGTCGATGGCCTGGCGAATATCGGCAAGGTCCATTGGGACCCCTTTCGTGAATCGTTGCCTTGGGTGGGTGGGTTAGCGCTGGGCGGCGTCCTCGAGGAGGGCGTCCCAGATGGCGAGCGCCGCGGCTGCTTCGGCTACGGGGACAGCTCGTGGGACGATGCAGGGGTCGTGGCGGCCGTGGACCGAGAGCTCGGCATTTTCCATGGTGTCCATGTCCACGGTCTGCTGCTCGCGGCCGATGGAAGGCGTCGGCTTTACGGCCATGCGCCACATGATGGGTGCGCCGGTGGAGATGCCGCCCAATATGCCGCCGGCGTTATTGGACTCGACTTCGATCTTGCCGTTCTCGGCATCGATACGATACGGATCGTTGTTCTCGCTGCCGCGCATGGCGGCCACGGCAAAGCCCATACCAAACTCCACGCCCTTTACGGCGGGAATGCCAAACGCGATGTGCGCGATGCGGTTCTCGATGCCGTCGAACATGGGGTCGCCGATGCCTGCAGGCAGACCGTAGATGCCGCACTCCACGATGCCACCGATGCTGTCGAGCTCGTCGCGCGCGGCCAGAATCTCCTCGCGCATGCGGCCGGCAGCAGCGGCGTCAATGCAGGGCAGGTCATTTGTAAGGATCGCCTTGCGGTCAGCCTCGCGATAGACCATATCATCCATGGGCAGGTCGGAGATGCCACCGATCTGCGCGACGTGCGCCATGACCTTGATGCCACGGGCCTCGAGTGCCTGCAGCGCAATACCGCCGGCGATGCACAGGGGGGCCGTCAGGCGGCCGGAGAAGTGCCCGCCGCCGGCGACATCGTGCATGTTGTGGTACTTCACGCGCGCCGGGTAATCGGCATGTCCCGGACGGGGCTTGCGGCGCAGCTCGGAATAGTCCTTGGAGCGCGTGTTGGTGTTCTCAATGATCGCTGCGATGGGTGCGCCGGTGGTGTGTCCATCGACCACGCCGGCGATGATGTGTGCGGCGTCGGCCTCGCGGCGCTTGGTTGCGGTCTCGTCGCGACCGGGGGCGCGACGATCCAAAAAGGCCTGTAGCTGCTCCTGGTCAACGGCAATGCCAGCGGGTATGCCATCAAGCGAGCAGCCGATGGCGGGGGAGTGCGACTGGCCGAAGATGCTCAGGTGCAATACGTTGCCAAAGGTCGAGGACATGCTATTCCTCCTCGAGCGTGACTTTGCCGCCCAGCAGGCGGTAGTGGTCGAAGAAATCGGGATAGGACTTGTTGACGGCCTCGGCGCCGTGGATCACAACCTCGCCGGTGGCGCGGCTCGCGGCGATGGCGGCCATCATGGCGATGCGATGGTCGTTGTGCGAATCGACCTCGCCGCCGGTAAAGGCATCGACGCCCTTGATGATGAGGTCGTCGCCGGCAATGCGCACCTGTGCGCCCAGCGCGGTGAGCTCGCGGGTGGTGGTGACCAGGCGATCGGATTCCTTGATGCGCAGGCGGGCGCAGTCGCGGATGAACGTGCGGCCCTGGGCCAGCGATGCCACAACGGAGATTACGGGCACCAGGTCGGGAATGTCGTGGGCGCTCATCTCGAAGCCGGCGAGCT
>URRJ01000050.1 GCA_900550205.1 uncultured Collinsella sp.
CACGGCCGACATCCCCATCGTGGGCTGCGCCATCACCGACTACGCCGCCTCGGGCCTGGTCCAGGACAACGACAAGCCCGGCACCAACGTCACCGGCGCCTCCGACCTCACCCCGGTCGCCGAGCAGCTCGAGATGATGCAGAAGGTTCTGCCCGACGTTAAGAAGGTCGGCTTGCTCTACTGCACCGCCGAGTCCAACTCCGACGTCCAGATCAAGGCCGCCAAAAAGGAGCTCGACAAGCTGGGCCTGGAGTACACCGACTTCACCGTCTCGAGCTCCAACGAGATCCAGTCCGTCGTCGAGTCCGCCGTGGGCAAGGTCGACGCGCTGTACTCCCCCACCGATAACACCATCGCCGCAGGCGCCTCGCAGGTGGGCCAGATCTGCAAGGAGAACAAGCTTCCCTTCGTGACCGGCGAGGAGGGCATGTGCAAGGCCGGCGGCCTGTTCACCCTCTCCATCAACTATGAGGACCTGGGCTACGCCGCGGGCGAGATGGCCGTCAAGATTCTGAAGGGCGAGGCCAAGCCCGAGGATATGCCGATCAAGCACCTCTCGAGCAAGGACCTGGTCGTCGTCAAGAACGACGAGATGGCCGAGGCGCTGGGCATCGACCTCTCCGCTCTGGACGAGTAGCGGCATGCGCGGCGATGTGCCTAGGGCCCATACTCGCGCCGTTGCCGTGTTATTCAATATCTGAGCCACAGGGGCGAACGCCAAAGACCGGCGTTCGCCCTGCTTGTTACGGATGAGACAAAACATCCGGCCGCAGCTCTTTCATGCATTGTTACCGCTATCATGGTGACTCACATGTCCACTCTATCCTAGGAGGTATGAAGCATGCTCATTGCATTGCAGGGCGCCATTTCGCAGGGCGTCCTCTGGGGCATTATGGTGCTTGGCGTGTTTATCACGTTCCGCCTGCTCGACATCCCCGATATGACCTGCGACGGCAGCTTTGCCCTCGGCGGCTGTGTCTGCGCCGTACTCATCGTCAACAATAACGTCGACCCGCTGCTCGCCGTGCTTGCCGGCATGTGTGCCGGTGCCATCGCGGGTGCCGTCACGGGCATTCTGACCACCGTCTTCGAGATCCCCGCAATCCTTGCCGGAATCCTGACGCAGATCAGCCTGTGGTCCATCAACCTGCGCATCATGGGCAAGTCCAACACGCCCATCCTCGCCAAGGGCACCGTGTTCTCGGCCGTCAGCAACATGACGGGTCTGCCGCAGTCCACCGTCGCCATCATCCTGGGTATTGTGCTGGCCGTGGCCATCGTCGCCATCCTGTACTGGTTCTTTGGTACCGAGATCGGCTCGGCACTGCGCGCCACCGGCAACAACGAGTACATGATTCGCGCCCTGGGCGTCAACACCAACTCCACCAAGATGATCGCCCTCGTGCTCTCCAACGCCCTCATCGGCCTCTCTGGCGCGCTTATCTGCCAGAGCCAAAAGTATGCCGACATTGGTATGGGCACCGGCGCCATCGTCATCGGCCTTGCCGCCATCGTCATCGGCGAGGTGCTCGGTCGCCTGCTGCCCGGCGGACTCACGCAGTTCTCCGTCCGTCTGGCCTCCGCCGTCTTTGGCTCCATGGTCTACTTCCTCATCCGCGCCATCGTGCTGCAGCTGGGCATGGACGCCAACGACATGAAGCTGCTCTCCGCCGTGATCGTCGCCGTTGCCCTGTGCGTACCTGTGGTTTGGGAGCGTTACAAGCTCCGCAGCTCCTACACGAGGGGAGATGAGGCAGATGCTTAAGCTCTCGCACGTCAAGAAGACCTTTAACAAGGGCACCGTCACCGAGAAGCGCGCGCTCACCGGTGTCGACCTCACCCTGAATGACGGCGACTTTGTAACCGTGATTGGCGGCAACGGCGCCGGCAAATCCACGCTGCTCAACATGATCGCCGGCGTGTATCCGCTCGATTCGGGTGTCATCGAGCTCGACGGCACCGATATCTCGCGTCTGAGCGAGTCGCAGCGCGCCAAGTACCTGGGCCGCGTGTTCCAGGATCCCATGCGCGGCACCGCTGCCGATATGCAGATCGCCGAGAACCTGGCCCTCGCCAAGCGCCGCGGCCAGCGTCGCGGCCTTTCATGGGGCGTCACCAAGGCCGAGAAGGACGAGTACGTTGAGCTGCTCAAGCGTCTGGACCTTGGTCTGGATACGCGCCTCAACGCTAAGGTCGGCCTGCTCTCGGGCGGCCAGCGCCAAGCACTCACCCTGCTGATGGCCACGCTCACCAAGCCGCGCCTGCTGCTGCTCGACGAGCACACGGCGGCCCTCGACCCCAAGACGGCATCGAAGGTACTCAACCTGACCGAGGAGATCGTCGACGAGAACCACCTGACCACACTCATGGTCACGCACAACATGAACGACGCCATCCGTCTGGGCAACCGTCTGATCATGATGCACGAGGGCCACGTGATCTACGACGTGGCAGGCGACGAGAAAAAGTCGCTCACCGTCGCCGACCTACTGCAGAAGTTCGAGGAGGTCTCGGGCGGCGAGCTCGCCAACGACCGCATGCTGCTGAGCTAACGACTTAGAAAACCACCACAAAGGGGACAGGCACCTTTGTGGTGGTTTTTGTTAAGGACTAAGGAGACCGCCATGAAAAGACTCCCCCACCTTGCGTTAGCCACCGCGTTAATCTGGAAGCGCCACCGCTAAGCTATATCTCCGGGCCCTGCAGCCCCGCCGTACAAACCTTATTTCGAGCGCAGAAGCCCGTCCGAATGTGATCGGACGGGCTTTTGGTGGGTATCATGGTTGGACGATCATGAGGAGGTTTTCCCTACATGGAATTGTTTGAGCCGATTCTTCATTTCTTTGCGCAACGATGGGTCCACAACATCATCTGGGCCGGCATCTTGGTAATAGGCACCGCCATCGCCACCAAGGTCGTATCCAAGACCCTGCGCCACCTGCTCAACCGCGACGACAACCCGCTTCCGGCATCGAGCATCTTCATCAACATCGCGCGCGCCGTCATCTGGATGATCGGCGGCAGCTTTATCCTCGACAACTGCTTTGGCATTAACGCAAACGCCCTCGTCGCCGCTCTTGGCGTCGGCGGCATCGCCATCTCGCTCGGCTTTCAGGACACGCTTTCAAACCTCATCGGCGGCATGCAGGTGACCTTTATGGGCATCATCAAGCCCGGCGACAATATCGAGGTCGGTGGCGTATCGGGCGTGGTCCAAGACATCACCTGGCGTCATACGACCATCGAGGACGCCTGCGGGCAGACCATCATCGTCCCCAACTCAAATATCTCCAAGAACACGCTCGTGCACCTCATGCCCTTTGGGCGTGTGGCTGTGCCCGTTGCCGTAAAGAACACGTCCAAGTGGGCCTCACTCGACGCACTGGCAGACGAGCTGACCAGCGCCACCAAGGCCGCCGTGCTTCCCATCTCGGGCTTTGACAAGGAGCCCTACGTGCTCTTTAGCGAGATCGGCGACTTTGGCATCAAGGGCAAGATCATCTTTATCGTCAGTGACGACAGCACCACCTTCACGGCAGCTGACGCCTGCATCCGCGCCATCGCCCCCATCATCGCCTAAACCACCACAAAGGGGACAGGCACCTTTGTGGTGGTTTTCATTCGTGGTACCATGGTTTATATAGTTGTTTAAACGACTAAGGGAGCAACATCATGGAAGAGGCCTACCGTCAAGCACGCAAGCGCGGCGAGCAAGGACGTCGACGCGCCATTAGCCAAAGCGAGCATCCATACCTTACAGACCTCGACAGTTTGGTTGCTCAGCTCCCCTTAGGTCAGCGAGAGAGCGTCGGCCTAAGGGATATTCCGCTCGAAATGGTCGTCGGCACGGTCACCAAGGGCCGTCAGTCCGCCTTTTCATGCAACTTCATGCCCCTGCTGCCGTTTAACACCGAGTTCGCCCGCAAGTGGTCCAACCTCTACGACATCCAGGTAACCGAGGGCTATCGCGACCCCATCATCGTCACCGAGTTCATGCATCGGTTCTATGTCCAGGAAGGCAACAAGCGCGTCAGTGTCCTCAAATTCCTGGACGCTCCAACGGTTTCGGCTAAGGTCACCCGTCTCTACCCTGGCAAATGGGATTCCGTCGAAAGCCGCCTGTACGGTGAGTTCTGCGCGTTTTGGCGTGTCTGTCCCCTATACGAGATCGAGTTCTCGCGTGAGGGAAGCTACGAAACGCTCGCCAAGATGCTCGGTCAGAACCTTATCGAAAAATGGCCGCAGAAAAAGGTCGACTACCTGCGCCACACCTTCCTGCTCTTTAAGCGCGCCTACCTTCGCGCAGGCGGCGACCACCTGGACATTACGCCCGCCGACGCCATGCTCGTATACCTCAATGTGTACAACCAGGACCGCCTGCTAGATACGCCGACGGACATCGTCGTAAACCGCCTGTGCAAGATCTGGCGCGAGCTGGTCATCGCCGGGAAAAGTGACGAGGACAAGGTCGATCTTGTCGAAGCACCGAGCGTCGATGAGGAGGAGTCGCCCGCCAAATCCACCTCCGGCGTGCTCAACTTCTTTATGGGCAAGACCGTCTATTCGGCGGCCAATCCCCTGCGCATCGCCTTTATCCATGAGTTCACCTGTGCGACATCGAGCTGGGACAGCCTGCACGACCAAGGGCGTCAGTATCTCGATGAGCACTTTGGCGGTATCGTGCGCACCGAGGCGTTCGAGGACTGCCATGATCCGGACGTGTTCTACGCCGCCGTGGAAACGGCTGTCAAACATGGAGCTAACGTCATCTTCTCGACCTCGCACCGCCTGATGGAATACACGCTCAGGGCTGCCGTTGAGTATCCCCGGGTTCGGTTCCTCAACTGCTCTATCGGCCTTCCCCACCAAAGCGTCCGTTCGTACTTTGGCAAGATGTACGAGGCCAAGTTTCTCCTGGGCGCCCTTGCCGCCAGCATGGCGGACAACCACCGTATCGGTTACCACGCGTCGGTCTTCGCCTCGGGCGCACTCAGCGAGATCAACGCCTTTGCGATTGGCGCCTCGCTGCTCGACCCCCGTGCGCAAATTATCCTGACTTGGGGCGATGTGCCCGCCGGAGGCCTTGCCGAGGCCATGTGCCGCGAAGGTGTAAGCGTCATGACCGGCGCCGACATGTCAAAGTCGCTCGAAGACCCCACGGCCTACGGACTTCACCGCCTGGTCGATGGCAAGGTTACCGGCATTGCCATGCCGGTATGGAACTGGGGCCGATACTACGAACTTATCGTGCGAAGCCTGCTGCATGGCACCTGGGATGAGACCAGTGACGCCAGCCAGGTTCGCGCCGTCAACTACTGGTACGGCATGAGCTCGGGCGTTATCGACATTCGCTACGCTCCAGGCCTGCCCTATCAGACGCGCAAGCTTGTTCAGCTCCTCCGCAATGGCATCGTCGAGGGCTCCATCAATCCATTTGGCGGCGAGCTCCATAGCCAAGACGGCGTGGTGCAGATCGAGGGCTTTCCCCCACTGCCGAGCACGCAAATCGTCGAGATGGACTGGCTGGCCGACAACGTGGTGGGCACCATTCCGCAGCCCAACGATGAACCGAAGGTCCGCGCCCTATGAAAATCCTTGCCATAGCCGATACCGAAGAACGATGCCTATGGGAGTGCTTTAGCAAGGAGCGCTTTGAGGGTGTCGACCTGATTTTGTCCGCTGGCGATTTGGACCCGGACTATCTTGAGTTTTTGGTCACAGTCATCAACAAACCGCTCATCTACGTGCGCGGCAATCACGATGACCGCTACGCGCGTCACGCACCGGGCGGCTGCATCTGTGTCGAAGACACCGTGTACGTGTATCGCGGCGTCCGCATTGCGGGGCTTGGCGGCTCCATGCGCTACCGAGATGGCGCCAATATGTACACCGAGCGCGAGATGGCCAAGCGCGTGCGCAAGCTATCACGCAAAGTGAGGATGGTCGGCGGCTGCGACATCCTGCTGACCCATGCGCCCGCCGCCGGCATGGGCGATCTGGATGATCTGCCACATCGAGGATTCGAATGCTTTAACACAGCGCTCGAGTCCTGGAATCCCGACTACATGGTGCACGGGCATGTGCACCAATGCTATGGTCGCGACTTTCAGCGCGAGCGTCAGCACGCTTGCGGGACAACGATCATCAACGCCTGCGGCTATACGCAGTTTGAGCTCGACGAGACGCGCTACCCCATCCGTGGCTGGCAGGCAGCCTGGCTCAATTCACAAACAATGCGCCGCGAGCTCAAGCGCCACGAGGCCATCGAGTCCTCAACCGCCAGAACCCCCTGGTAACCGCCACGAAGGTGGCTGTCCCCTTCGTATTGGTTTTGGCCCGAGATAGCAAGAAACCCGGTCCTGCACGAGACAGAACCGGGTTTCTTTAGCAATGCTTGCTTTGCTCAGGCAGTAACTGTTAGTTACTCAGCCAGGAAGTCACGCTGGATAGCGGGATCGACCTTGACGCCAGGGCCCATGGTGGAAGACACGGAGATGGACTTGACGAACTTGCCCTTGGCAGAAGAGGGCTTGACGCGCAGGATCTCGGTGTACAGGGCAGCGTAGTTCTCGACGAGCTGCTGCTCGGAGAAAGACTTCTTGCCCAGGGGCACGTGGCAGATGCCGTAGCGGTCGGCACGATACTCAACGCGGCCGGCCTTGAGCTCAGAGACCATCTTGGCGACGTCCATGGTCACGGTACCGAGCTTGGGGTTCGGCATGAGGCCACGGGGACCAAGGATCTTACCGATGCGGCCAACCTTGGCCATCATGTTCGGCGTAGCGATAGCGGCGTCGAAGTTGATCTCGCCCTTCTGGATCTGGGCGACGAGCTCGTCGGAACCGATGATATCGGCGCCGGCAGCCTCGGCCTCGCGGGCCTTCTCGCCCTCGGCGAAGACGGCAACACGAACGGTCTTGCCGGTGCCGTGGGGCAGGGAGATGGAACCACGGATGTTCTGGTCAGCCTTACGAGTATCGATGCCCAGACGGAAGTGGGCCTCAACGGTCTCGTCGAACTTGGCGGTGTCGAGCTCCTTGATGAGCTTGGCAGCCTGAAGGGGGGTGTAGAGCGTGGCGCGGTCGATCTTCTCGGCAGCGGCGTTATAGCTCTTACCATGCTTAGCCATGTGCATTACCTCCTGTGGTTAAACGGGCGTAAGCCCTCCCACATCGTATCGTGTGCCCTATTGCACACATTCAACGAGCGCCCCGGTCGGAGCACCCGTCGTTACCTAAAGAAATCGCTACTCAGCGATGGTGACGCCCATGGAACGGGCGGTACCGGCGATGATCTTCTTGGCGGCGTCAATGTCGTTGGCATTGAGGTCCGGCATCTTGATCTCGGCGATCTTGGTGAGCTGCTCCTGGGAGAGCTGACCAACCTTATCGGCCTGGGGCTTAGCGGAACCAGACTTGAGGTTCAGCTCCTTCTTGATGAGGTGAGCCGCCGGCGGGGTCTTGGTGATGAAGGAGAAGGACTTATCCTCGTAGACAGTAATCTCAACGGGGATGATGTCGCCCTTCTTGTCCTGCGTCTCGGCGTTAAAGGCCTGGCAGAACTGCATGATGTTCACGCCAGCAGCGCCCAGGGCGGGGCCGACGGGAGGAGCGGGGTTAGCTGCACCAGCAGGAATCTGGAGCTTAATGACGTTGGCAACCTTCTTCTCAGCCATGGTCATTCCTTTCGAATCACGAGTGTGAAGTACTTGCTATATCGTAAGCACGCACGTGTTAGAAGCACTCCTGAGATGAGCAGTCACAGAAGAAGCACGCTCGCGCGAACGGACGAAAACTTAAGCGATGACAGCGACCTGGTTAAAGTCGAGCTCGACCGGCGTCTCGCGGCCAAAGATCATCAGCGTGACCTTGAGCTTGCCAGCCTCGGTGTTAACCTCGGAGACCTTGCCATCAAAGTCAGTAAGCGGGCCATCGGTGACGCGGACGGACGTGCCGACCTCAATATCAACCGAGGTGCGCTTGGGCGAATCGCCCTTACCGGGACGACGAGTCATCTTGTTGTACTCGTCGCGGGAAAGCGGAGCGGGCTTGCCGTTGCCGCCCAGGAAACCGGTGACGCCAGGCGTGTTACGAACGCACGTCCAAGCATCGTCATCCATCTCCATGCGGACCAGAACATAACCCGGGAAGATCTTGGAATCCTTGGTCTCACGCTTGCCACCCTCTTTAATCTCGGTGACACGCTCCATAGGAATCTCGATATCGAAGATACGGTCCTGCATGCCCATAGTCTCGATGCGATGCTCGAGATCGGACTTAACGCGGTTCTCGTATCCAGAGTAAGTGTGAACGACGTACCAACGCTTAGACATGGTTTAGCCCCTCAATCCAGAGAACAGAGCAAGAGCCTCGCCAAAGCCAGCATCGAGCAGAGCGATGACGACGCCGACGACGATCAGAGAAGCGCAAACGACGACCGAGTAGTTCACGAGCTCCTTCTTATCGGGCCACGTGACACGCTTCATCTCGGACTTCACCGAAGCGAAATACTTCTTGGTGCGGGCGAAGAAACCAGGCTTCTCGTTCTTCTTGGACTTCGCAGCCTTCTCGTTCTTCTTGGCAACGGCCTTCTTGGCCTCAACCTTGGAGTTGGCGGCAGCGTTGTTGGCAGGTGCCGGCTGCTGAGCCTTCTTCTTGTTCTTCTTGTTGGCCATTTGGGTTACCTCCGCGCAATGCGCTTATACATGAGTAAACCGTAAGCCCCCAATTGGGAGCTTACGGAATAATGACTGGCACGCCAGGAAGGACTCGAACCCTCAACACTCGGTTTTGGAGACCGATGCTCTACCAATTGAACTACTGGCGTATGTGACTAGAGACTAGCGAGTCTCTTTGTGCAGCGTGTGGTGACGGCACCAGGGGCAATACTTCTTGATCTCCATACGATCAGGCATGTTCGACTTGTTCTTGGTGGTCGTATAGTTGCGGCGCTTGCACTCAGTGCACGCAAGAGTAACTAGAGTACGCATTTATCCTGAACCTTTCATTTCCGCCCCGTACGGGCACGAGTTGTTACTTTATCAGCTCTACGTAAGTGCTGTCAACGAAAACCTCGAGTCAATTGGTTCTCGGTGGATCCATTCATATTTGGAACACATCAATGGAGCCGTCGAGATCTAATCGATCCTCCGAGCCTTACGCATAGACCGCCCAAACACTTTGAGTGGCTTAAAGTCCCGCGTAAAAAGAACCCGGCACCCATATAAGTGCCGGGTTCTCTAAGTCAGCTATATCAAAGAGCTAATTTACTCAATGATCGTGGAGACGATGCCCGAACCGACGGTGTGGCCACCCTCGCGGATAGCGAAGCGCAGGCCCTCCTCCATAGCGATTGGGTGAATGAGGTCGCCCTCGATGGTGATGTGGTCACCAGGCATAGCCATCTCGGTGCCCTCGGGGAGCTTGACCGTACCGGTAACGTCGGTGGTACGGAAGTAGAACTGAGGACGATAACCATCGAAGAACGGGGTGTGACGGCCGCCCTCCTCCTTGGTCAGAACGTAGATCTCACCGGTGAACTTGGTGTGCGGGGTAACCGAACCGGGCTTGCAGAGAACCTGGCCGCGCTCGATGTCCTCGCGCTTGATGCCACGGAGCAGCAGACCGACGTTGTCGCCAGCCTCGCAGAAGTCCATGGACTTACGGAACATCTCGATACCGGTAACGACGGTGTTCTGGGTATCCTTGATGCCGACGATCTCGACGGGCTCGTTGAGCTTGAGCTCACCGCGCTCGACACGGCCGGTAGCAACGGTACCACGGCCGGAGATGGTCATAACGTCCTCAACGGCCATCAGGAAGGGGAGGTCGTTGTTACGAGCAGGCGTCGGGATGTACTCGTCGACAGCCTTCATGAGCTCGCGGATAGCGTCCATCCACTTGGCGTCGCCCTCGAGAGCGCCCAGAGCGGAACCACGGATGACGGGGATGTCGTCGCCGGGGAAATCGTACTCGGAGAGGAGCTCACGGGTCTCCATCTCGACGAGGTCGATGAGCTCGTCATCGTCGACCATGTCGCACTTGTTCAGGAAGACGACGATGTAGGGAACGCCGACCTGACGGGCGAGCAGGATGTGCTCGCGGGTCTGAGCCATGGGGCCGTCGGTAGCGGCGATGACCAGGATAGCGCCGTCCATCTGAGCAGCACCGGTGATCATGTTCTTGATGTAGTCAGCATGGCCCGGGCAGTCAACGTGGGCATAGTGACGCTTCGCGGTGTGGTACTCAACGTGAGCGGTGTTGATCGTGATACCACGAGCCTTCTCTTCAGGAGCCTTATCGATGCTGGAGTAATCCATGAAATCGGCGTCGCCCTTCAGAGCCAGAACCTTGGTGATAGCGGCAGTCAGAGTGGTCTTGCCGTGGTCAACGTGACCGATGGTACCGATGTTGACATGCTCCAAAGAGCGGTCAAATTTTTCCTTTTCAGCCATTGGAAGTATCCTCCTTTAATTCAAACAGATAAAATAGCCTGTTGTAAGGCTATCATACTAGATTTTTCAAGAAAAATCAAGTATTTTGCGCGAATTTGTGCAGAATCAGCCCTTATTGCGCTCGGTCATGATCTTATCTGCAACACTCTTGGGAACCTGCTGGTAATCAGCCGGCTCCATGGAGTACTGGCCACGGCCCTGAGTCTTGGAACGCAGGTCAGTAGCGTAACCGAACATCTCGGACAGAGGAACCATAGCGGTGACACGGGCAGTGCCATCGGTGGATTCCTGGTTCTGGATCGCGCCGCGGCGGCTGTTCAAGTCGCCAATGACGTTGCCCATATACTCGTCAGGAACAACAACGTCAACCTTCATGATGGGCTCCATAATGACGGGATCAGCCTTCTTCATAGCATCCTTGAATGCCATGGAGCCGGCGATGGAGAACGCCATTTCAGAGGAGTCAACTTCATGATAGGAGCCGTCCCACAGAGTGACCTTGACATCCACGACGGGATAGCCAGCCAGAATGCCGGACTTCATCGCGCCCTGGATACCGTTGTCAACAGCGGGGATGTATTCCTTCGGGATAGCGCCGCCAACAATACCGTTGACAAACTCATAACCCTTACCCGGGTTGGGCTCAATCTTGATCTTAACGTGACCATACTGGCCCTTACCACCGGACTGACGTGCGTACTTGGTTTCCTGGTTAGCATCCTTGCGGATGGTTTCACGGTAGGCAACCTGAGGTGCGCCAACGTTAGCTTCGACCTTAAACTCGCGGAGCAGACGGTCCACGATGATTTCCAGGTGGAGCTCGCCCATGCCGGCGATGATGGTCTGACCGGTTTCTTCATCGGTCCAGGTACGGAAAGTCGGGTCTTCTTCAGCCAGCTTAGACAGGGCAATACCCATCTTCTCGCTGCCAGCCTTGGTCTTGGGCTCGATGGCAACGCGGATAACCGGCTCGGGGAAGTTCATGGACTCGAGGATGATGGGATGCTTCTCATCGCACAGGGTATCACCAGTGGTGGTGTTCTTCAGACCAACAGCAGCGGCGATATCGCCAGCGTAGCAGATGTCGATATCCTTACGGTTGTTTGCATGCATCTGCAGGATACGGCCGATACGCTCGTCCTGATCCTTAACAGAGTTGTAAACAGTGGTGCCAGCCTCAACGGTACCAGAGTACACGCGGAAGAAGCACAGCTTACCGACATACGGGTCAGTCATAATCTTGAATGCCAGTGCAGAGAACGGCTGATCATCGGAAGAAGTGCGATCTTCTTCCTCGCCAGTCTCCGGGTTGGTGCCCTTGATGGCCGCAACGTCGGTCGGAGCGGGCATATAATCAACGATTGCATCCAACAGTTTCTGAACGCCACGGTTCTTGTAAGAAGAGCCGCAGACAACAGGAACGATCTCGTTGGAAATAGTAGCCTTACGCAGAGCAGCCTTGATTTCTCCCTTGGTCAGCTCTTCGCCGTCCAGGTACTTCATCATCAGCTCTTCGTCGGTCTCAGCAACAGCTTCGATCAGCTTGTCATGATATTCCTGAGCCTGTTCTTTCAGGTCTTCAGGAATTTCCTCAACGCGCACATCATTGCCCATATCATCATAGTAGATATCGGCTTTCATGTCGATCAGATCGATGATGCCGCGGAAAGTGTCTTCCTGGCCGACAGGCAGCTGGATAGGCACACCGTTGGCATGCAGACGATCATGCATCATCTGTACGCAGCGGAAGAAGTCAGCACCCATGGTATCCATCTTGTTGACGTAAACCATGCGGGGAACCTTGTACTCGTCAGCCTGACGCCAAACGGTTTCAGACTGAGGCTCAACGCCACCCTTTGCGGCCAGAACGGTAACAGAACCGTCCAGAACACGCAGAGAACGCTGAACTTCAACAGTAAAGTCAACGTGGCCCGGGGTGTCGATGATGTTGATACGATGACGGTTCTTTTTGAACAGAGCCGGATCGTGCTGGGTCTCGGTGTGGCTCCAGTAGCAGGTGGTTGC
>URRJ01000051.1 GCA_900550205.1 uncultured Collinsella sp.
CACTTCCTAGAGGCGGGCATCGGCTGTGTGCTTGGTTTAGGCTGCACTGGTTTCTTTGTATTCGAAGACTGGCTCTAGGAGATCTTCGATGTTGCAGTGGAGGGCTTTTGCTATGGCTCTTACGCTTGTTACCGAAGCTTCATTGATGTTTCTCTGGCGCTGCTCGTACATTTGGATTGAGCGGAGTGACACACCCGATTCGTATGCTAGGTCTTGTTGGGTTTTCTTAAGCTTCTTTCTTGCTAACGCAAGTTTGGTTTGCCTGGACGCTTTTTTCGCCATATCGCAGACGAGGCGAGCCACGCGTTCCTCCGAGGCTTCGTGCCAGGGACAGTACAGACTGCGCAGTGCGTCAAACGGAACGATATGCAGCAGGTCTTCGAAAGACTCTCCTAGGCGCCACTGAAGGTATGCCAATATCCAGCCTGTCCAATATTCCGGTGTCTTTTCGAATCGGTAGGTTCGATTTGGCATCGGCCTTGATTGGTAGCCCGACCTTTCGGCGATAAGCGCGAATAGCTCAACGCCCGATTTTCCCGATACGACCCATGCGTTGCCACGCTCAAACTCACGGGCTACGCCGCACAGGCAAAAGAGTTCAGCGACCTCGGACCCTTCCGCTCCATAGTCGTTCACGGCATAGTCAAAGCAGTCGCCGAGGTTGCTCATTGCATCCTCAAGGTAATAGATGGGATATGTTCTACTCGGTCCACAATTCGTCAACTCTTGGATCATCTAAATCAATCCTCCCTGTCATTAAATCCCTAATGTAGACACCCTCAGAGTCGAATCCATTCACAGTTTCCAGGTACTTGCGCCGCGCGTTCTGCTCTCGCTTAAAGCGCTTGGGATAATACTCAGATCCCAACGCCTGCCTCCATTCGTGGAATCTGATTGCTGAAAACGCACGCTCACTCATAAGAGCGTATTGGATGCCCAAATCGCCCAAACGCATAATGAGTTGCAGCTGCCTAAGCGAGATCATGCCGTTAACGAACTGTCTTGCAAACGAAAAGTAGGAATCGTCGGCGCGATAACCTCGAATTACGTCATAGGGAGAAATATCAATCAGGCAGTTATCCAGCAGATAGCGAAGTCCTTCGCGCGCCAGCGGTGTCGAAACATTGAACTCCCTATTGTTAGCCAAAATCGCAAGCCAATTGAGAATTGAAAACTCCCCGGACTCCAAGTCTAAGACCGCAAGGCCATCCATATCGAGCTCATATCGATTCGCGATACCATCGGACTCGGTCCGACATGCCCACTCCATTGCCATTTCCTCATGTGGCGTGCAATAAAACCCACACCCATAGTCATTGAATTGTCTGCATTTACCCAACGACGGATGCTCGACAACAACCTCCGACCCGTGCCAAAGCTCCATATCGACCTCCAAACAAAAATATCACCCCAGCGATAGTGTACCAATAACTATCACTGGGGTGATATAGATAGATGCAAACTATTGCCTGCCAAGAGCCCTTACTAGAGGCAGGCCTCGGCAATGCGGCGCTTGAGTTCGTCGATGCCGGTGCCGGTCTGGGAGCTTGTGATGATCACGTTCTCGGCCGGAACGTTGAGTTGCTTTTTGATGGCCGCTGCCTGGCGGGCCTGCTGGGTGCGGCTGAGCTTGTCGGCCTTGGTGAGGCAGACGATAAAGTTGAACTCGTTGCCCTGCAGGTAGTCAATCATGTCATGGTCGAGCTTACTGGGATCGTGGCGAATGTCCACCAGCGATACAACCAGGTTAAAGCTGCGCTCCGAGTCGAAGAAGTCGCCGATAAGTTCTGCCCAACGGTCGCGCTCGGCCTTGGAACGACGGGCGAAACCATAGCCCGGCAGGTCGACGAAGTGCACGTCGTCAGCCTCAAAGAAGTTGATGTTGCTCGTCTTGCCCGGCGTGCTCGAAACCTTGACGAGATTCTTGCGGCCAAAAAGCTTGTTCATGATCGACGACTTGCCCACGTTGGAGCGGCCGACGAAGCTCACCTCGGGGCAGGTGGACTCGGGAATCTGCGAAACCTTGCCATAGCTGGCAACGAACTTGGCAAGCTGGTAGTTAATTGAATCGGCCATGGACACTCCTTGGTCGTAGGTTCTTACAAAAGAGCGCGCTAATAGGTAGCAGCGATACGGCGAACGATATCGAGCGTAATGCCACTCGCGGTACGAGCATACTCGAACAGATCGAACTCGCGGTCGCAAATCGCATCGTACGCCTCGTCACAATTATCGCTGATAGCGCGCAGCACCAGGCAATCGACACCATTTTTGGTTGCGACATGGGCAATTGCCGCGCCCTCCATGCCAACACAATCGGCATGCGTCGCCTCGATAGCGTCGTTGCGCATGGCGGCGCCCGTCACAAAGCGGTTACCCGTGGCAATCGTGCCGACCAGGAACTGCTTTGTGCCCTCGTTCGAGGCGGCTGCATTTGTCGAAGCGTTGACAAAGCCACGCTCAGCAAGCACATCGGCAGCAATATCGACCAGCGCAGGCGTCGAGCCAAACTCCTCGAGCCCCGGTGCAGACTCGGCGATAAGCGCGGTATCGGTATCCAGATAGCGTAGGCATTTGCCGATAACCACGTCGTCGATATGGAGCTTAGGGTTCAAACCGCCCGCGATACCCGAGAGCACAACGGCCTGCGGGGCATATTTACTAATGAGATGCTGTGTTGCGGCGGCGGCATTCACCGTGCCCATACCCGCCGTTGTGGCAACAACTGTCAGGCCGTCGAGCCCGCCGGTCACAACGTTCAAGCCCGCCTCCTGTACCATGCAAACGTTACTCAACTCTTCCTTAATCTGCATGATCTCTTTTTCGAGCGCACCGATAATCGCGATGGTAGCCATGCCATTCCCCAAACCTATACGAAATTCTCAACCACGGTATGGTACCAGCATTTCGTTTGACCTCGTCAAACGAACACGCTAGGCCAGTGCGGCTCGCGTATCAAACAGAGCCTTTGCAATCGCTGTCGTAACCTCGCTCGAGTGGTCGCTCCACGGCATCGATGTCATGATGCTCATGACATAGGTACGGCCATCGATGTCGATAAGGCCCGCATCGCATGTCGAATAGCAACCATCCTCGCTAATCCAGCCTGCCTTGTTGCGCACCAAGGCTTGGTCGTCCGCAATGCCATCACGGATAAATGAGCGCGATGTTGATGACAGCAGTTCAGATAACCACTGGGAGGTCTCACTGCCACAGCTCAGATACTCGCTCATCTCGCGCCACAACTTGGCCGAGGTTCGCGGGCAATAGGTGGGAAAATCACTCATCGGATCGAGTGCGGTATCGTAATCGACGCCAAGACTGACAATCCAATCCTCGTAACCGACACGGTCAAACGCCGCGCGTAACGCAATAAACGAATCGTTGTCCGAATTAACGACCGCGGCCTCGATCAGGTCGCGCACCGTCTGCCAGCCCATACTGTAGCCGCCATAGGTGCCAAGGGATTCATCGAGTGAGACCTGGCCCGTCTCGACCAGTGACTCGCAGACGTAGAGTACATAGAGCGCCTTATAACTGCTCGCACCGTACACCTCGGCATCCGCGTTATACGTCACGCCCTTGCCGCTCGTCAGATCGTAAAACACCACGCCCACATCGCCCAGCTCCTGCGCCTGACTCAGGGCATCTTGGAGCGCGGCGAGGCTCTCATCCTCCAGGGCGGGGATCTGGTCATCAACTAGTGAGAAGGTCTGCACGGTATCGCCTGAGGGAATATCGTTAAAGTCCGCCTTCGAAAGCCTCGTCTTGAGGCTCGCTGTCGACAGGGTTTGGCTTGCGGTGGCTTTAGATTCAGAGACCTTTTTGTTTTGCGTCTGTACCGTTGACGCATCTGAGTGTGCCATTCGCTCCGACGCGTAGGTTTTGGCGGTAATTCCGAGGATAATAACCGCCAACGTCAGCATCCCAATGGCGGCAATCTTCGCCACGCGGGTGCGAGCGTCAGCAAGGCCACGCGAAGACGTGCCCTTCGTCTCATATCTGCTGCTATGCTGCGGCACATACTCGTCCCGCGATGCGTTTTTTCGCACGTGGTCTCCTGACTGCTACCGTTTATATACGATCAGCATAATACCGAGCAGGCATTTCTTTCCAAAGATATTCAGCGGCGTTTAAGGTGTCTTTAAAGAAACCACAAGCGTATTTATCCAAATGGCATGATTCTGTTGCGCATCTCCGCCCAAAACGCAGTTGCAGTGGAATAGTTCCTATTTGGGCGGCATAAGCCGAAAAACAAGAACTATTCCACCACAACTTGACGGGACTCTTTGGCAATCAACTTGGTGCCCAGAGGCACTCATTTAAGTCTGTCCCCAATGAGTGCCCTTGGGGAGCGAAAATGGCTCGCTAGCCGATGGCGTTTTTGAGTTCCGCGCGGCGCTTTTTCATGCCCGTCATGACGGCGTTGCGCAGCTCGGGCATGCGCGCGGTATCCATCTGGGGCACGCCCTCGAGCTTATAGGGAATGCCCAGCTGCTCATACTTGACAACGCCCATCGTGTGATACGGCAGCATTTCCAGGCCCACCACGTTGTGCCATGGAGCGATCAGACGACCGAGCTTCTCGCACTCCTCAACCGTATCGGTAATGCCCGGCACCACCACGTGGCGGATAACGACCTTAATCTTGCGGCGCGCAAGCTCAACACCAAACGCCAGAATGCGTGCGGGATCGCAACCGGTCAGCTTTTTATGCTCGACGGGATCGGCGTGCTTAATGTCGAGCAGCACCATATCGGTCTCGTTGAGTACGGCATCGAACTTCTCGGGATGCGCGGGATCGAACGCATAGCCGCAGCTATCCAAGCAGGTATGCACGCGGCCATCGGGGTTGTTGTGCATTGCGCGGAACAGGTCGGCCAAAAACTCAGGCTGCAGGAGCGGCTCGCCGCCGGATACCGTAATACCACCGCTGCGGTAAAACTCATGGTTGCTCTGGAACTCGTCCATCAGGTGCTCGACGGTCACCATCGTGCCGCCGTTAACCGACCAGGTATCGGGGTTGTGGCAATACGCACAGCGCATGGGGCAGCCCTGAACAAACACCACAAAGCGAATGCCAGGTCCATCGACCGTTCCCATCGTCTCGATCGAATGCACGCGGCCCAGGGCAAACGCGGAGTCCTCAGGACGAGCGTCCACACCCTCGAGCGTCATCTCAGCCATTCCCGCTACCTTGCCTCTCATTGGTTTTAGCTACATAAATGCCAGAGTCATTCTAGCCTATACGTTTGCGTTTAAACGTCTCGGGCTAGAATGGCACGTTTTAATCTATCCCCCATTACCGTGACGGGAGCCCATGTCGAGATGTGAAGGCGAAGAATGCTCGCCTACAGCCTTTACGCCTTGAGCGTGAGCACCGCACCGAAGGCGGTCGGGCCGCAATGGCTCGAGATGACACCGCCGACCTGAGTCCAGGTAACGTCTTTAAAGCCCAGGTCGTGCGCATAGACTTCCATGTCGTCGCGCAGCTCCTGGGAAAGGCCTACCGAATACGCCAGGCCAATGTGCGAGTAGTCAATCTCGCCCTTCGCAACCATGTGGTCAATAAAGGCGCGGGCGCACTTGAGCATAGAGCCGCGGAACTTCTTGGTCGCCACAAACTTACCGCCCGTCACCTCAATGCAGGGCTTAATCTTGAGCAGGTGGGCGCCAAGGAATGCCACGTTGGACAGACGACCTCCCGCCTTAAGGAAGGCTAGGTCGGTAGGAACAAAGCCCAGCAGCACACGGTCCATCACCGAATTGGTGAAGGCGAAAATTTCGTCGACGGTGGCATCGGGGTGAGCCTCGATGTATTTGGCGGTCTCGACGGCAACGAGCGACTGGCCCACCGAGACAAAACGCGTATCCATGGAGAATACGTAGTCGCGGCCCTTAGCCGCAATCTTGGAGGACTGATGCGAGCAAGTCGTGACTTCGGAGTACGCAAGATGCAGAATGGTCGCATCGGGCTGCTCGGCATGGATACGGTCATATACGTGCGCAAAATCTGCAGGCGCGCAGCCGCTGGTCTTGGGCATTACGCCAAACTCGTTGCAGCGCGAGTAAATCTCGAGCGGATCGATGGAGCCGTCCTCGACGGTCTCGTCACCAATCGTGACATGCATGGGCACGCGCACGATGCCGTAGCGCTCGCAGAGCTCCGGCGTCACATCCGACCCAGACTCAACCACGATTACGTACTTGCCCATTATTATCACGACCCATCTCGACATTGGCTTTTCAATACATGGCACGCGCCGCCGCACTGTTGCACAACGGCGTCCAAGCGCCAAAGAGACGCCGCCCCTTGCGCACAACAAAGGACAGCGTCTCCCTGGAAAACTCCGTGCTAACCTGAGATTCTACACGGTTTATTACTAAGTGTTACTTACTCCGCAAACGGTCGCTATACGCGATAAACGGTAGTTGGCCGCGGCAACTGCGATTCATTTCGCCCAGCAAGTCCAATCGTGCCCCATGCACGGTTAATGCACGAGGCGGTAGAAATTCATCGATGCCGCACCCTCGGCATGCAACCCCATCGCCGAAACCGCCGGCGAATAGGTACGGCTCGTAAGTGCCGCCTCGCCGCCATTTGCAAAAATCTCGACCATCGTAGTGTCCGAAAGCACGCGCAGGTCGCGAAGCTCGCTGAGCTCGATCGACCTCTGGTCGCGCCCATAGCCTTCGTCACCCATGTCGAGGGTAAGCATCCCGTCTGCATAGCGCACAAAGACACCCTTGCGAATCTCGAGCTCGACCATCTTGGCGCCCTCACAGGAAACCACAAGATCAAACAGGCGGCCCGGCTCCTCAACGGTTTCACCGCCTGTCGCGCGAACGCAGTCGCCGCGCATCCTCTCAATCTCGTGCGCCGGCTGCTGGCAGAGCTTACCATCGCGCATGCTCAGCTCTCGCGGCACCGTCAACGCGCACTGCCACCCGCGCGCCACCGTCGGGTTTTCTGCCGTCGCATCGGGGCAACCCGACCATCCGATCATCAAACGCCGGCCTGCAGCATCCTCAAAGGACTGCGGAGCATAGAAATCAAAACCGGCATCGACCATCGGGGGCATGCCCTGCCCGACGATTTTAAAGCTCGGCGCCTCCCAATCGGCCTCGATAGGGAACCACACGCACTGATGCGGATTGCGGTAACGCCAACCATCGGCAGGCACACCCTGCGGACAGCAAACGAGAATAAGCTCGCCATCGAGCTCAAACAGATCGGGGCACTCCCACATAAAGCCAAAGTTCTCGTCCAGCTCAATGCGCGTCGCATAGCTCCAGACCCCTAAATCACGCGAAGTATAGACAAGCACGCAGCCACGGTCGTCTTTCGTACGAGCGCCCAGAACCATGTAGTAGATACCATCGTGCTCAAGGATCTTGGGGTCGCGCACGTGCGTACCGATATCGTCGGGGTAATCGACTGGTCCAACAGCCATGCGCTTCTCGCCCAATTCGTCGGGATTCTCGGCAACCATATGAATCTGGTTTTGCTCACGGCCCGTCAACACGTAGTCGTAATCATCGCGGTCAAAATGCTTGACGTTGCCGGTATAGAAGTAGTGAATCTTGCCATCACGTACAAAGGCAGAACCAGAATACGCTCCGCTCGAATCCAAATCGGAATCGGGGAACAGCACGGGGCCGTGATTCTCGTACGTCACAAAATCCTTTGTCGTCAGATGGTTCCAAAGCACTGGACCGCCATGCGCAGCATCGAAAGGATCGTATTGATGATAGATGTGATACGTATCACCAATCTGAACCAAACCGTTGGGGTCGTTGAGCCAGCCAAGCTCAGGCTCCACATGGAACAGAAGCCTATCGGGGTCGGACGCGATGCGAGCCGCCGTCTCATCCTGTCCGGCACGCCACTGCTCATAGTCCGCGCGTGTCACCTTGTTTTTTTGATTTAACATCGCCGTTGACTTTCTCGTCTATGGGGAAGGACGCTCGACTCACACGAGTCGAACGCCCTTCCTCAAATGGACTTATCCGCACATTGCACTGAATGGCTCAACTAGAAGCTGACATCGAAGCCAGCGCCAGCGCCCTCTTCATCGGTGGTCGGCACGCCCTTTGCCTTGTTGTAGGCAAAGATCAAGACGATCGGCACGATAAAGGCGATGAGATTGCCAGCCACATACCACACGAGGGTCTCGGGCGTGACGATGAGCAGGCCAAGCACGCCGGTCAGACCCTGACCGATAGCGCGCACCTCAAAGAGCTTGACGAAGGCACCGCCGCAGCCTGCACCGATGCATGCGCAGATGAACGGAATGATCGAATAGCGCATGTTTGCAGCAAAGATAGCGGGCTCGGAGATTCCGACCAGCGTCGGGATAAAGGACGACATGCAGATGTTGCGCTCTTTGGAGTGCTTCTTGTGAATGAGGTACATACCGATGGCGCCGCCGCCCTGGGCGATGATGGAAACCGACCAGATGGCCTGGATGTAGTTGAAGCCAGTCGTGGCAACAAGGTTTGCCTCGATACCCTGGATGAACTGATGCGTACCGGTAACGACGAGCGGCTGCAGGAAAGCGGCGAAGACAAAGGCACCAAAGACGCCCATCCTGTTGTACAGGATATCGATTACGCCGGCGAGGACGTCACCGATCAGGTTACCGAGCGGGCCGAACACGGTGAACAGGGCGACGTTAGCAAGAATCAGGGTAACGGTCGGGACAAAGACGAACGAAACGACCTCGGGGATGTACTTCTGGGCAATCTTTTCGACCTTGGCCATAAACCAGGCGGTCAGAATTGCAGGGAACACGCCGCCCTGGAAAGCAACCATGGGAATGGAGAGCGGACCAAAGTTCCAGTACTCAGCACCCGTCGGGTCCATAACGAACGTGTTGCGGTTCATAAGGCTCGGGTGAACCATGACGATACCGACGAGGATGCCCAGGATCGGGTTACCGCCAAAACGCTTGACTGCGCTGTACATAACCAGGACAGGCAGGTAGTCGAACGTGGTGGCGATAATGGCAAAGAAGCTTGCGAGGTTCTTGAGGAACTCGCTGTGATCGGCGAGGCTGCCCTCCATGCCAAAGAGGCCGTTGGCAACGATCAGCGACTTAAGGCCGATGATGATTGCAGCGCCGACGAAGGCGGGAATGATGGGGATAAAGATGTCCGAGAATACCTTGAGGACCGAGAAGAACTTGCCCTTCTTGTCCGCCTCGGCGCCCTTGACCTCGGAAGCGCTGATCTCCTTAACGCCCGTCAGAGCCATAAACTCATCGTAAACCTTGTTGACGGTACCGGTACCGAAGATGATCATGAGCTGGCCGCTGTTGTACAGCACGCCCTTGACGCCATCGATGTTCTCGAGCTCGGCCTTGTTGTATTTGCTCGTATCCTTGAGCACCAGACGCAGACGGGTCACGCAATGCGTGGCGCCCTCGATGTTCTCCAGTCCGCCGACGTTGTCGACGACTTGCTGGGACACTGCCTTGTAGTCCATGTTCCTCTCCATTCCTTTTCTAAATCATAAAACGGTTCGTTGCCGCTACAGAGACGCGATCGTTGCGTTTGCGCACTTGAGCGCACCGTCGGTGACGGTAAGCGCCACACCCTGGCCCTGCTTGTTGCAGAAGCGAGCGTTGAGCGCAACATCATCGACAAAGATGGTCGCGATGTCGTCGTCGACGACCAGACGCACATGGTGAGTGCCCTCGCCCTTAAAGAACAACGGACGCTCGAGGCCCATGTTGTTGACCTGGAACCACGGGTACTGGGGAGCCGGCGTGAACTCGAGCTTGCCCTCGCGCAGGTTGGCGCGGAACTCATAGGCAAGACCAGTCTCGGCGTCCTCGGCGAACTTGACCGAGAAGCCGGCAGCGTTACCGCCGAGCTCAATGTTGGCATCGAGCAAGTAGGTGGAGCCGGCATCCGCGGCGAGCACCTGCTCGACCTTGCCCGACTCGCAGGAAAGCTCAAAGGTCTCGACTGCCTTAGCCTCGCCAAAGGCGCCAAGCATGCTGTCGGGGAGCTTGGTGCCGAGCGTTCCGTCGGCACGCTGAACGATCTCGAGGGGCATAAAAGTGCCACCCCACAGGTAAGAGCTGGGGTCGCCGCCCTCGTCGCGCGTCGGGACCCAACCAAAGAGAACGCGGCGCTCGCCATCGAATGCGGTGCGAGCGGCGTAGTACGCGCGGCCGTCGAAGGAGTCGTCAGCGGGGGTAATCCAAGGACCGTTGATGGACTTGGACATGCGGTAACGGGTCTTGTTGCCGTCGCTGTACTCGGAAAAGACGAGGTACCACCAGTCGCCCATCTTAAAGAGATCAGGCATCTCAAACATGGTGTACAGGCCCGGGTTCCACCAGTCGCCCTGGAACTCCCAGTTGGTCAGATCCTTGGAGGTGAACTTGACCAGGCGGCCGGTCATCAGACGCTTGTCCTCGCCCACACGCGTGCCGAGGATGAGCATGTACTCTTCGTTCTCCTCATCCCAAAGCACAAAGGGATCGCGCCAGTTGCGGTCATCGTAACCCTCCTGGGGCGGAAGCAGCGTCTCGGCGATGTTCTTCTCCCACTTGACGGCGTCGTCGCTCGTCGCGTGAAGAAGAACCTGCTTCATCAAACGTGCGCGGACCTTATCGCGATTGCAACCAGTGTAGAGCGCATGGTACTTGTCGCCCACCTTAAACACCGTGCCGGCATAAATGTACTGGTCGACTTCCTCGTCGCCGCCGCGCTCAAGGCTCTCGCCAAAGTCCTTGTAGTTGACGAAATCCTTGGTCGTAGCGAGTGCCCAGCCAAACGGCTCTCCGAAAGGTTCGGGGTTACGCGTGTCACGCTGATGATAGAGATAGAACGTGCCGTCCTCGCCGTACGGCATGATGTCGCCTACCCAAATTCCCTCAGGCTGGTAATACACCTTGTGCATCCGAGACTTCCTTTCCACGACATACTAACTCGGTACAATGGCAAGATATGTCAATCGTTTTCATATGTCAAACGTTTTCACACCAATACGTCTTTTCGCAGTTCCAGTCGTCGGCAAACGGTTGACATATGCCGGTGAACGGTCATCAGAGGCGTTTGAGGAATTCTTTTGGCACGGGATGAACTACGCGGTTTTGCCCTCAATGAGTTCAACGGGGAGCTTGATATTTGATTCGGGATTATCGCCGTTAATAAGAGCGATGATGGATTGCGCCGCGAGCTCTCCGATGCGATCGATATCTTGACGTACGGTTGTTAAGTCAGGCATAAACGTCATAGTTCGGCGGGCACCATCCGCGCCCACGACCTTAATATCGTCTGGAGCGCTCAAGCCGCGCTGCTTCATCACGTTGAGACAGATGGCCGCCATCGTATCGTCTCCCGCAAAGATGCCGTCAATATCGGGGTTCTCATCGAGGATCTTCGCAACGACCGCGCCCTTTTCGTCGTCGGGCTTAACGAACTCAACCTCACGGACAAGCGCGGACAAACCGGCCTGCTCAACAACATCGAGGTAGGCATCGGTACGCTTATTGGCAGGCATGCGCATGCGGCTATTGCTGCGCAGGCACAGGATACGCCTGCAGCCGTCATCAATCAGACGGCGCGTGGCGAGCTCGCCGATGCCATAGCTGTCACTTGCAATCTGGACAGAGCCCTCGCCGAGATCGCAGTCGATGCCAACCAGGCTCAAGCCCATCTCGGCATATGCCTCGGCACCGATATTGAGGGAGTTGACGATGACACCGTCGACCATATTGCGGCGGAGCATGTCAATATAGGAACGCTCAAGATCGGGTCGATTGGCGCTGTTGCACAGCAACATCTTAAAGCCGTTTTCCGCTAACGTGCGCTCGACCGCCTGCACAACCTGAGCATGGAACGGGCTGCTCACAAAGGGAACGATCATACCGATAAGATTCAGGCGACCGTTGAGCATGGCACGGGCGATATCGTTGGGCGTATAGTTGATGCGCTCCATCGCGGCATGGACCTTATCGCGGGTCTCTTGGCTAATATAGCCGCGATTATTAAGCACGCGAGATACCGTAGTAGGCGAAACCCCCGCCACCGCTGCAACTTCCTTGATGCCAGGCTTAGCAGAATCCTTAGAACGAGCGCCCTCGCG
>URRJ01000052.1 GCA_900550205.1 uncultured Collinsella sp.
TGAGGCCGTTTTCGCAGTAAATGCAGTCGAACGTGCAGATTTTACCGCTGGCCGGCATCATGTTGACGCCGAGCGAGAGACCAAGGCGACGGCTGCGAACGGGCCCAAAGATGGGGCTGGCATTCAAAAACGTAGACATAGGCTTATGCTCCTCAAGACAATTGTGCCTAAGCATAGCATCGGCTCCAAAGCAAGGTATGGGCTCTTGCTTTACAAGTTTCGTTTTTTCACGTCGCTCATTATGCCGTGCCATAGAAAGTCTCGGGTCGGGTACAGTTAATCTGCTAACAAGTCGTAAGGCAATGCGGGTCCATCCAACCGTACTGACGTGCAGCTGGATAGGCATTGATGATGGGGGCACAACATGGATTTTACGGTCGAGAATGCGGGCACCACGATTGCCTGTCGCGAATATGCCGGCCCGGATGTGTCGCCTGATACCCCTGCTTTGGTGTGCGTGCACGGCGCTTGTGTCGACGGCACATTTTTCGACGGCATCGCTTGTGAGCTCAGCCGCAACTACCGCGTAATTGCCTACGACCGCCGCGGCTGTGGTAGCAGCAGCGAAGCGGCAGACGGCAGCTATGATCTTGCCGCTCAGGCCGCCGACCTGCAGGCCGTGATCGAACACGTCGGCGCTCCGACAAATGTGCTTGCGCACAGCGCCGGTACGTTGGTGGCGCTGGAGCTTCTTCGCGCCGAACCCCATCTCGTCGCCCGTGCGATTCTGCACGAGCCGGCTGTGTCGGCCGAAGGCGTCGGCATGGGCGCAGCTCCGGTTTTGCTCGATATGATTGCGGCTGGAAAGGTTTCAAGGGCGCTCCGGCTTTTCTTGGGAGCTCTCGGCGACTTGGACCCCGAGGCTCCTGGGACGACTAAGGCGGAAGCCAAACATGCCCTGCGCAATGGTCGTTGCTTCATGGCCAATGAATACGGAACAAATATGACATATGCTCCCGACTGGGAGCGCGCCTGCGCGTCAAAGGCGGTGTCGGCTGTGTTTTTGGGCGAGCTTTCGGTCGATACGCCCCGCGAGGCCGGCACGTGCGCGGCTGCCGAATATCTCAATTGCCCCCTTGTGATGATCCCGGGCGCGCATAACGGTCTGCGCGATCGTCCCGTTACGGCGGCAAACGCCGTTCGCGATATCTTGGAGCGTTAGCACGCTCGATGACCTGCGGGGAGGGGGACTGTTAGCGTTTCGTCATTGTTAACGAATGCGCCCATAACCGCGCGCCCGCGGCTCCATTACCGCCGTTTGCCAGGTCATAAAAATGTAACGATAATCGCGCGTTTGCCTGCAGTTGTTAGATGTTACCCTTGTACCATTTGATATGCACCGTTGCCGTGCGTAACGATAGAAAGGGCCCCATATGCTCAATAATCACGAGGTCAATCTAACCGACGAGGAGGCTGCCGCCGAGGTCGCCCGCGTCGCGAAGACCTACCCCGTGGTGCGTTTGCTGTCGGCCGATCAGATTAAGAGCGAGCCTAACTGCCTGCTCGCCGGCAATCGCTGCCCTTGTCTGCGTCAGTCGAGTCTTGAGGCCTTGGCAGATTCGGATGAGGTGTCGGAGCAGCTACTCAATGATGGTACCGAGTACCGCGCTCGCCTGCGCCCTCTGAAGGTCGAGGGCGAGCCTCACGTCTTGTTGATGGTGCGTCCGATTGATGAGCAAGAGGCTGCAGAAGAGGACCTTGTCTACACCGACGTGCTGACGAATGTGCACAATCGCCGATATTACGAGGAAAAGCTCCGTAGCGCCCGCATGAAGGCCGGCGTTGCGGTGATTGACCTTGATGATTTTAAGGTCTTCAACGATACGTGTGGCCGTCATGCCGGTGACCTTGCGCTCGGTGCTGTGGCGACAGCCATACGCAGCGGAATTCGTTCGACTGACGAGCTTGTGCGCTATGGCTGCGACAAGTTTGTGGTCGTCATGCCCAATATTCCCTCCGATGACTTCACCCGTCGCCTGCATCAGGTATCCGATGCCGTTCATGCCACGATTATTCCGGGCCATGAGTACGTGAGCTTGACGGCATGTGTTGGTGGCGTTCGCATTCATGGCGAGACGGTCGATGAGGGCGTTGGCCGCGCTGTCCAGTTACTGAGCCGCGCTAAGACAAAAGCCGGTACGGTCGTGACCGATGCCGATTCCATCGAGGCCTTCCAAAGCGAAAAGCCTTTGGTGCTTATTGCCGATGACTCCGAGATGAACCGAGCCATTCTCAACGAGATGCTCAAGGACGAGTATTGCATCCTCGAGGCCGATAACGGTCGTACGGCGCTCGACATGGTCGACCGCTATGGCGATGAGTTGTCGCTCGTGCTGCTGGATATTGTCATGCCGGGCATAAGCGGCTTTGAGGTGCTGGCCGATCTGTCGCGCCGATCGGGTATCGACAATCTGCCTGTCATCATGATTTCGAGCGAAGATTCCGATGATATGGTTCTGCGCGCGTACGAGCTGGGCGCCTCGGACTATATCAACCGCCCGTTTGACTCCCGTGTCGTGCGCCGCCGTGTAAGCAACACGATCCGCCTATATGCCAAACAGCGCCGCCTGACGAACCTGCTGTCCCAGCAGTACAACGAGCGCGTCAAGAACAGTCGCATGCTCATCGACATGCTTGCCGGCGTCATGGAACTTCGCAATGGCGAGAGCGGCAGGCACGTTACGAATATCGAAAAGCTGACCGAGCTGCTGCTTGACTGTCTGGTCCGGCGTAGCGACACCATCTCCCTCGACAACGAGGAACGCTCCACGATTGCCCTGGCTTCGGCGCTGCACGATATCGGCAAGATGTCGATTGACGATGCGATCCTCAACAAACCCGGGCGCCTTACGCCCGAGGAGTTCGAGATTATGAAGACGCATACCACGATCGGCGCTGATATGTTGCTTGAGTTGAGCCGCCATCACGTCGGCAATGCGCTTATGGAATATGCGTACCAGATTGCGCGTTGGCATCACGAGCGCTGGGATGGCAGGGGTTATCCCGATGGCCTTAAGGGCGACGAAATTCCCATTGCCGCACAGGTGGTTTCGGTGGCCGACGTGTACGATGCGCTGACGAGCGTGCGTGTGTACAAGGACGCCATCCCGCATAAGGAGGCGATCCAGATGATCCTGGACGGTAAGTGTGGCACCTTTAACCCGCTGTTGCTCGACTGCCTGCTCGAGGTGCAAGACCGTATTGCCGAGACGTTGGCACGCCCCGCCGACGTCGTTGCGTTTCCCACGATTTAGTTTGACCAAAGGAGTTTTAATCCATGATTTCCATGCGTGAGGCGTATGAGAAGATCGGCGCCAATTATGATGACGCGTGCGCTCGGCTGATGGGCGAGGAAATGCTTACCCGCTTTGCCCTCAAGTTTTTGGATGACGAGAGCATGGACAAGCTGGAGGCCGCCATGGCGGCAGGAGACGCCGAAGGTGCGTTTATGGCAGCGCACACGCTCAAGGGCGTGAGCCAGAACCTGGGATTCGATAATCTGTACGAGCCAGCGGTCGTGGTGACCGAGGCGCTGCGCGGCGCCGATGCCGTTGACGGCGCTCGTGAGGGAATGCATGCGCTGCAGCAGCAATATGCGGCTACGATGTCGGCCCTGCGCGAGGCGGCTGAATAAGGGCTTGCGAGCCTTGGGCTGTGTGCCCCGGCCACATATAGGTAAAAGGGCGCCCCGTCGGACCATGTGGCCGGCGGGGCGCCCTTATCTGTTGTGCTGTCCGTGAACTAACGGGCCTGCTTAACCTTTGTCGCTGCCTCGACAAACGACTTCCACAGGTTAAAGTCGGTCTCGAGCGTCTTCCACGTGTACTCAGGGTGCCATTGCACGCCCAGGCAGAAGGGTTGGCCTTCGACCTCGATGCACTCGGGAACGCCGTCGGTTGCCTTGGCGACCAAACGCGTGCTTTTGCCCAGACGATCGACGCAGCAGTGATGTGCAGAGTTGGTCTGGATCAGCCTGTGCCCGCCAACCGCGCGCTCCAGCAGCGAGCCCGGCACGACCTCGACGGGATGCACGGGGTCGTTGAGCACGTGGGTGTGGCGCCACTGCGTGCGGCCCTCGCGAGCACCCAGGCTCGGCACATCCATGCACAGGGTGCCGCCAGTGGCGACATTGAGCAGCTGCGTGCCGCGACAGGTGGTAAAGAGCGGCTTTTTGGCGCGGAGTGCCTCGTCGACCAGCTTAAACTCAAAGCTATCGCGGATCTCGCAGCAGAGGGTGGGGTCGTAGGGTCGATCATCGCCCCAGCGCTTGGGGTTGACGTCCGGGCCGCCGGGAATAGCGATACCGTCGGCGATATCGACGTAATGGCGAATGACCTCAATGTCCTCGGTGATGGACATCTGCAGCGGCAGGCCGCCGGCGGCAAGGATGGCATCGACAAAGACGCTTGCGATTTCCTCGTTGGGGGAGAGCGTCTCGCTTAAAAACGGCTTTGCCTCTTCCCAACGCGGCGCCACCAGGATGAGCGGACGGTCGGCGGGGGCAACGTCGACGTGCGGGGTGTAGGACGATGAGGTACGGGTTCCGATCATGGGTGTGGCTTTCGAATCCGGGTGGACATGGCACAGGGGTGGCGCGGGACAAACGTTACTGATGAATTCGCCCGCGTGGCAATTGGTTTAGTGGCCCTTGATGGAGTTGAGGAAGTCCTGGGCACGCTTGGTCTGGGGATGGTCGAAGAACTCGTCGGGCGTGCCGGTTTCCACGATCTGGCCGTCGGCCATAAAGACGACGCGATCGGCCACGCGGCGGGCAAAGTTCATCTCGTGCGTAATGACGATCATCGTCATGCCCTGCTGGGCCAGACGGACCATGACCTCGAGCACCTCGTTGATCATTTCGGGGTCAAGGGCGCTCGTGGGCTCGTCAAAGAGCATGGCCTTGGGCTGCATAGCAAGTGAACGGGCGATGGCCACGCGCTGCTGCTGGCCGCCCGAAAGCTGTGTGGGCACCTTGTCGGCCTGCTCGGCCACGCCCACGCGGCTCAGCAGGTCCATGGCGCGCTCACGAGCCTCCTCCTTGGACACGCCCAGCACGTCGACCGGTCCCAGCATGACGTTCTGCAGCACCGTCATATGTGCGAACAGGTTGAACTGTTGGAACACCATGCCCAACTCGGCGCGCATGCGGGCAAGATCCTTGCCTTCCTGCGGCAGGGGCTCGCCCTCGATGAGGATTTCGCCCGAGTCAATGGTCTCCAAGCGGTTGATGGTGCGGCACATGGTCGACTTGCCCGACCCCGAGGGGCCAATCACCACGACGACCTCGCCGCGGTCGACCGAGAGATTGATGTCGTTGAGGACGTGCAGGTCACCATAGTGCTTATCGACGTGCTTGAGCTCGATAAGCGGCTGGTTGCCAGAAGTAGAAGTGCTCTGTGCCATGGTGCTCGGCTCCTTATGACTTGAAATGGTAAAGCGTTAGCGGATGATGGTCGCGCCGGTCTTGTGCGAAACGTAGACAGCGGCCTTGTTGATCGCGACGTTGATGAGGATATAGATGACCGCGATTACCAGGTAGACCGACACGAGGGCGTCGTAGTTAGTAATGAGCACGCGGGCATTTTGCATGAGGTCGGGGTAGCTCACCACATAGGCGACGGTGGTGTCTTTGACTACGACCACAAGCTGCGAAATCAACGACGGAATGATAAACCGAATCGCCTGCGGTAACACGATTTTAAAGGTGATTTTAGCCTTGGAGAGACCGAGCGCCTGAGCGGCTTCGACCTGGCCGCGCGGCACGGCGTTGACGCCGGCGCGGAAGATTTCGGCGAGTACGCCGGCGGCAGCGAGCGCGACGGGAAGCGTGAGCATCCAAAACGACGGCAGCGCGATCTTGTACTGGGGCAGCACCAAAAAGAAGAAGTAGATGAACAGCAGGCTCGGCACGCCGCGGAAAAAGTCGGTGAGCACGCGGCAGACCAGCTGCAGCGGCTTAATGTCGCTGGTGCGGCCGAGCATAAGGGCTAAGCCCAGCACCAGCGCGATGGCACCAGCGGTGAGTGCGACTTTAACGGTGCCCTCAAAGCCGGCAAGCAAGAACTTCCAGGTGGTGAGGTGCGTAAAGAAATACCAATAGTGGACCGAAAGCTGGCCGGTCACATAGAAACGCTGCAGCACCAGGGCGACGAGCGCGGCCACGGCGACGAGTGAGATGGCGGTGCCGATGCGAATCTTGGCGCGCATCTTGGGGCCGGGAGCCTCGTAGAGCGCATCGCGCATGGTGAGTGCAGGGGAGGAATGCTTGCTCATCGGAGGATCCTCACCTTCTTATCGATATAGTTGCCAATGTGGCTCACCACAAAGGCCGTACCCAGGTAGCCGAGTGCCGAGATAAAGAACGCGGCGACGCCGCCAAGTGAGCGCGTGTTGATATAGCTCACCACGCCGGTAAGCTCTTGCGGCTTAAGCGGCACCTGGCTGCCCAAGGCGGTAGTGAGCATGACGGCGATAAAGAGGTTGGTCATGGGCAGCACGCTCGAGCGCAGCGCCTGCGGAATCACGATCTTGGCGAGGATACGGCTGAAGCTCATGCCGAGCGAGCGGGCGGCTTCCACCTGACCGACGCCGACGGTGTTGATGCCGCTCATAAAGTTCTCGGAGCCAAAGGCCGAGCCCAAAAGGACCGTGGCGACGATAACGCAGGTGCGGTAGGGCAGGACGACCTTGAGCGGCGGCAGCGCATAGACGACGATGATGAGCAGTGCGATGCCGGGGATGTTACGGAAGACCTGAACATACAGGTCGCCAAAGACGCGCAGCGGCTTGAGCGGCGACACGCGCATCACGGTGACGGCGACGGCCAGCACCATGGCGATGGCAAACGACTCAAGCGTCATGCCCCAGGTTGCTAGCAGCGCGTCGATATAGTTCTGGCCATAGAGCGACCAGAGCTCGGAGAGACTCATGCGGACCTCCTGCCGATAAGGAAAGGGGCTCCCGTGTGTACGGAAGCCCCGACAACTCAGTGTGGAAACAGTTTATCGCAATAAAGCGCATCGTGCGTTTCCGTATGGTTTCGTTGCGGCCGTTACTAGGCTCGCCGCTTAGGCGCCGACCTCGGGCAGCTCGGGAACATTGGTGTCGCCCGTACGGTCGCCGATGCAGATCTGCCACAGCTCGGTCCAGGTGCCATCGTCCTCAATCTTCTTAAGGAAGTCGTTGACAAAGGCGACACCGTCGGAATCGAGCGGCAGGCCGATGCCGTAAGGCTCCTTGCTGCCGAAGGGCTTGCCGGCGATCTTGTACTTGCCGGGCTCGCGAACCAGGGCGCTCTGCTGCATGTTGTTATCGATGACGTAGGCATCAACGCGACCCTGCTGGAGTGCCTGGCGGGCCTCCTCGTCGGTCTTGAACTCCTGCTGGCTGGCCTTGGGGGCGAACTCCTCCAGGATGGCGGGGCCGTTGGAGCCGGACTGGACGGCGACGTTCTTGTTGGCCAGGTCGTCGACGCTCTTGATGTCGTCGTTATCGGCGAGTACCAGGATGGCCTGCTGGGTGTAGTAGTAGGGGCCGGCAAAGGAGACGAGCTTCTTGCGCTCGTCAGTGATGGTGTAGGTGGCAAAGACGGCGTCGACCTGGCCGTTCTGCAGGACGGACTCGCGCGTGTCCGAGGTCACCTGGGTGATCTCGACTTTGTTCTCGCCCAGAATGTAGTTGGACAGAAGCTGTGCGATACCGGCGTCGAAGCCGCGGGTCTGACCGTCTTTCTCGTTGAGGAGGGAGAAGAGCGTGGAGGTCTGAACGCCACCGATCTTAAAGACGCCGGCGTCCTTGACGGCCGTGGCCCAGGTGCTGGCGGCAATGGCGTCGTCATCGGCCTTGGGGCCGTCGTTGACGAGCTTGTCGAATGCCTTGGCATCGAGCGTGGTGGAAGCCTCGGTATCCTCGGAGCCCTTGGAGGAGCCGGTGGCAGAACCCTTGTCGGCCTCGGCGCTGCTGTCAGAGCAGCCGGCAAGACCAAGGCCGGCGACGGTTGCGAAGGTGGCGGCGACAAAGCCGCGGCGGTCGAGAACGACCTGCTGGGAGAGGTTCTTGCTCATGGTAGAACACCTTTCTCAATAAAATCCCTAGCGGTTGAGTAGAGTTATACCCTATCGCGCTCAAATGGGTCAACACGAAATAACTCAGAAACATACTTACCTTATGGGTTATTCTACCTACCAAAAAGGGACAGGTTTATTTTGGCAGGTTTTATCTGGGCAAACGTCGATTATTGCAGCTGAGATAGCGCTTTGCAGACGGCATGATCGCTCGCAGCGGTCGCTATAATGGCGGCAACACGACGCATATATAAGTAAGGAGATCGCTTATGAACGGTTATTCGTTTTTCGCACCGACCATGATTTAAAACCACCACATAGGGGACAGGCACCTTTGTGGTGGTTCTGGCCGATGCAGCGGCATGCCTTACTGTTTTGTCTCGATCTGTAACATCTGCAGCCGTTTTTGCCGAGTAACTGTTACAGATTGAGATTTTCTCTTCAGGGGAATTCGAATGTCTCGATCTGTAACATCTGGACGGACAAAAGGTCTCTATCTGTTACAGATTGAGACAAAGGTCAGGGACTAAGACGTCTTGTCTAAATCTGTAACAGTTAGACGGGAATTCGGGCCCTAGATGTTACAGATTGAGATAATTGAGTTGGGAAAATAAAAACCTCCGCAGGGGGTGCTTCCCTTGCGGAGGTTTTTCTACTCGTTGAGCAGTCTTGCGGCTTCGGCGGCCATGTTCTCGACCGTCATGCCGTTCTGCGCAAGCAGTTCGTTGGGGTCGTAGCGGTCGGGGAAGCCCTTGGCGATGCCGAAGGTGCGCGTGCGCAACGGCGTGCATGCCAGATAGCATGCCACGCGCTCGCCCCAGCCGCCGTCCAAGATGCCGTCCTCGAGGGTGACGACAAGGCGATGCTCGGCGGCAAGGCTGTCGAGGAACTCACGGTCAAGCTCGGTTGCAAAGCGCGGGTTGACGAGCGTGGCCTCGATACCGTACTCGGCAGCCAGGTGGTTTGCCACGCGCTCGCCCAGCTCAAAGAAATCGCCGAGCGCGAGCACAGCAACGTCGCGACCCTGGCGCACCACGTTGTAGCGAACGGTGCTGTAGTCGGCGTCTTCGGCGGGCGCCAGATCGGGACGGCTTACCAGGCCAATACCAGGCACACGAATCGCCACGGGATGCTCGCGGTGGTCGAGCGACCAGCTCAGCATGGACAGGTATTCTTCCATGCAGGAAGGCGCCAAATAGTGCATGTTGGGAAGACCGCCCAGCATGGAAATATCAAAGAACGAAAGATGCGTCTCGGATGTGGTGCCAAAGATCGACGCGCCAAATACCAGGATGGTCGCCGGGGCGTCGTTGAGGCACAGGTCGTGCCACAGCTCGTCGTAGGCACGCTGCAAAAACGTGCCGTACACGCCAAAGACCGGCTTGGCGCCCGAGCGCGCAAGCGCGGTGGCGAAGGTCACGGCGTGCTCCTCGGCAATGCCCACATCGACGAACTGTTTGCCGGCGGCAGCGCGAAGCTCGGGTGTAAAGCCCATGATGTAGGGCGTGGCGGCCGTGATGCCCACGACCTGCGGATCGCGCTCGATGGCGGCGCTGAGCGCCTCGCCCGTAATGTCGGCATAGGTGCGCGGCGCAGGCTCGCTCGGATGGCCCGGGCAGAGCTTGCGGCCGGTCGCCATGTCAAAGGGGCCTACGTGATGCCAGCGCTCGGGGTCGTTTTGGGCTGGCTCAAAGCCCTTGCCCTTGGCGGTGGAGACGTGCAGCACGATGGGGTGGTCGATGTCGCGCAGCTCCTGCAGCGCGTCGACGAGGGCCAACACATCGTTACCGGCGTCCAGATAGCGGTAGTCGAGCCCCATCGCGCGGAAAACGTTGCGCTCACAGGTACCGTTGCTGGCGCGCAGCTCGGCCAGATTGCGATACAGGCCGCCATGGTTCTCGGCAATGGACTGGTCGTTATCGTTGACGATGATGATCAGGTTGCTGTCGAGATCGGCGGCATTGTTGAAGCCCTCAAACGCCAGGCCGCCCGAAAGCGAGCCGTCGCCAATGATGGTGATGACGTTGTACGCGTCACCCGCCAGGTCGCGAGCGTGCGCCAGGCCGCAGCCCAGGCTTACCGACGTGGAGGTGTGGCCCATGGCGAACAGGTCGTGCTCGGACTCGTCGGGATTGGCAAAGCCAGAAGCCTCACCATAACGCTCCGGATCGATATAAGTGTACGCACGCCCGGTCAGCGCCTTGTGGGCGTAGGTCTGGTGCGACACGTCAAAGACAATTTTGTCGGTGGGGGAGTTAAACACGCGATGAAGCGCAACCGTAAGCTCAACGACGCCCAGGTTGGGGGCAACGTGCCCGCCGACGGCGGCGGAGCTTTCGAGGATTGCCTGACGGATCTCGCCGCAGAGCAGCGGAAGCTCGGTGCGGTCGAGAGCCTTGACGTCCTCGGGCGTTGTCGTTTGCGTAAGCAGCATCGTTGTGGGTTACTCCATGCGAATCGTGCGCCGGCACTCCCTCGGCCGGCACAATTGCACAAGACAGTCTCGCACATTTTGGCGTTTGATATGTGACGGCGGCGCGGTAATTCGCCAACTGGTGGGGCAAAACGTTTTGTCCGATGCCATACTAATGTGTTCCATGATGTTTTTATCGATTGTGCACAGGCCGTAGCTTGTCGCCGTGAGTCGCTGGAAGGAGACAGCATGTCTGATGTCGTTCGTGCCGAGAAAATCGCGTGCGAAGTAGACCATGCTGCCCGCCAGCTGGCCCAAGCGGGCCGCTTGGACCTGACGCGCGAGTTTATCCAGCATGGCGATGTGACGGTGTATACGCATGTGACCTCGGTGGCGCGGGCGAGCCTGTCCTTTGCCGAGCGCCTGGGCCGCGTCGGTGTCTCGGTCGACCGCGCCTCGTTGCTGCGCGGGGCCCTGCTGCACGATTACTTTCTCTATGACTGGCACGATCCCGACCCAAGCCATCGGCTGCATGGCTTTCGGCATCCGTTTTTTGCCCTGGCGCGTGCGGAGGAAGATTTTGAGCTGACGTCTCGCGAGCGGAATATTATCGTGCGGCATATGTTTCCGCTGGTACCGGTGCCGCCGACGTGTCGTGAGGCATGGATTGTGTGCCTGGCCGATAAATGGTGTGCCCTGCGCGAGACGGTCGCCGGTCGTCTGCGGCGCAAAGACGAGACGGTCGATAGCGTGAGTAGCGAATCGAGCGAAAAGAGGAGAGGGTAGACGGTGGAAACCGCGATCGACATGGCGTTTAGCGGCGCGACGCTTGCCACCTGTCCGCTCTCGGCACTGGTGCTCTCGTTTGCCTTCTACGGTTTTTGCGGCTGGGCATGGGAGTCGACGGTCTGCGCCATGCTCAATCACGGACGATTTGCCAACAGTGGCTTTTTGCTGGGGCCGTGTTGTCCTATCTATGGTGTGGGCGGAATAGCCTGCTGGCTTTTGCTGCGCGGGATTCCGAATGCCTCGAGCCAGTTTGTCGCTGCAGCGCTCGTATGCAGCGTGATTGAGTACAGCGTAGGCGTGCTGTTGGAAAAAACAACGGGCGCTCGCTTTTGGGACTATTCGCACCTGCCGTTTAACCTGCACGGACGCATCTGTCTGTACTGGGCATGCGCGTTTGGCTTGGGTGCGTTGTGCATCTGCCGTTTAGTGGAGCCGGCATTGCTGGGGCTGCTTGGCCATCTGCCGGTGCTGATTGTGCGGCTGTCCGCCTTTATCGTCGCGGTCGCGATGATGGTCGACGCGGCGTGCTCGTTGGCGAGCTGGCGACGTCTGTCCGATCAGCTGGAGCGCGTCCGAGCCGACCTTGCCGACCGCATCAACGAGTCGCTTGCCGATGCCTCGGACTCAATGCTCGAGCGCATTCCCGATTCGACGATTGACTCGGTGGCACAGACACACATCCGCAGCCGTGCCGTTAACGCTTGGCTGGCCGAGCTTGGTGACGCCGCGCTCGATGCCCTGCGCGAGAAGGCTTCGATGCCGACGTTTATCGCGGATGGTGCTCGCGGCCTGGCACTTGCCGCCCGCCGCGTGGCCGAT
>URRJ01000053.1 GCA_900550205.1 uncultured Collinsella sp.
GTCGTCGAGAACAACGTTCTCGCCGCAGCTCGCGGTGCCGCCGTTACCCGGCGCGATGTAGAGCTTGCCGGCGCGCGGTGATGCTGCGAGTTTAGCTGCCAAAGCATGCTCACGGCCGCCGCTGCCCAACAACAGGATGTCGATGGTTTGAGTGTCCGCCTTCAAGGGTGCCTCCTCTATGGATGAACGGCCCGCTCCGCGCGAGCCCTTTGCAAGCAAATATACCCCTCGGCCGCCCGTCCGGGCTGCAAAGGGGTATATCGCAATAACCGTATAAACCGATTACTTCCAGAATCGGTTGATGATCTGCTCGCGACCGGCGCCGACGCCAATGAACGTCACGCGGGTGTGTGCCAGATCTTCGATAAACGCCACGTAGTCCTGAGCCTCTTGCGGCAGCTCATCAAAGCTGCGGCAACCGGTGATATCGCACTTCCAGCCAGGAAGCTCCTCGTAGATGGGCTTGGCGTGCTCAAAGCGCACCTGGTGCTCGGGCACGCTCGTGTAGCGCTCGCCATCGACGTCATAGGCAACGCACACCTTAATGATGTCGAAGGCCGAAAGCACGTCGAGCTTGGTCATGGCGATGTCGGTGAGACCGTTGACGCGCGAGGCATAGTTGGCGATAGGGCCGTCAAACCAGCCGCAGCGACGACGGCGACCGGTGGTCACGCCGTACTCGTAGCCCTCCTCGGTCAGCGTGTGACCGGCCTCGGACTCGTAGGAAAGCTCGGTAGGCATGGGGCCCGAACCGACGCGGGTGATATAGGCCTTCATGACGCCCAGCACGCGGTCGACGTTCTTCATGCCGACGCCGGAACCGGTAATGGCGCCGCCGGCGGTGCAATTGGAAGACGTCACGTACGGATAGGTACCGTGATCGATGTCGAGCAGCGTCGCCTGGGCGCCCTCAAACAGCAAGTCCTTGCCCTCATCGATCATATTGTTGAGCAGCAGGCTCGTCTCGGTGATGTAGGGACGCAGGCGCTCGGCCATGGGCAGGTACTCTTCGCAGATCTGGTCCACGGTATAGGTGGGCAGATTGTAGATGAGCTCCAGCTCGGGGTTCACGCGGGCAAGAGCGGTCTCCAGCTTGTCGCGGAACAGCTCCTCATCCAGCATGTCCTGCATGCGCAGGCCGATGCGGGCCATCTTATCCTGGTAGCACGGACCGATGCCGCGCTTGGTGGTACCGATGTTCTTCTTGCCGAGCTTTTGCTCAAAGGCGCCATCCAGATCGATGTGGTACGGCATGATCACGTGCGCGTTGCCGCTGATCTTGAGATTCTTGGTGGTGATGCCGTCGGCCTCGAACATGTCGATCTCCTCAAGGACAACCTTGGGGTTGACGACGCAGCCGTTACCGATCACCGACACATGATCGGAATACATGATGCCGGAGGGCACCTGGTGCAGGCCGTACTTCTTGCCGTTGACGACGATGGTGTGGCCGGCGTTGTTGCCGCCCGAGTAGCGCACGACGGCATCGAAGTCGCCGGCGACCAGGTCGCAGATCTTACCTTTGCCCTCATCGCCCCACTGGGCACCGACCAAAACGGTTGACGGCATGTTTACTCCTTACATTCATGGACTGTCCGTGCGCCACGATGGCGCGCAGAAGCACAAAACATTCCCAGTATACCCGTGCAACGGGCGCCTGTCCTACTCCTCGGCATGCGCCCCATCAAGCTCATAGAACTTGGTGGATGCCGGCAGGAACATCAGGTCGACGTCGCCAATCGGGCCCGAACGGTTCTTGGCCACGACGATACGCGTAACGCCCTCGTCGGGTCGATCATCGCGCGAGGCCTCGGCCTCGTCGGCAGAGCGGTCCAAGAACATGACGATGTCGGCGTCTTGCTCGATGGAGCCCGATTCACGCAGGTCGGAAAGCTGCGGGCGCTTGCCGGTACGAGATTCGACCTGACGTGACAGCTGAGACAGTGCAATGAGCGGGATCTTGAGCTCCTTGGCCATGATCTTTAAACCACGCGACATCTCGGAGACCTCGACGGTACGGCTCTCGGAACGACGGCCCGGCGGAGGACTCACCAGCTGCAGGTAGTCCAGGATGATGATTGCCTTCTCCTTGTTATGGAGCATGCGGCGGCTCTTGGCGCGAATCTCGGTCACCGTGGTACCGGGCGTATCGTCAATCAGGATATCGAGCTTGGACAACGTCTGCGTAGCCTCGTTGATATTGGCCCACTGCTCGGGACTAATGCGGCCCGTGCGGAAGTCGCTGATCGACATCATGGCATAGGCGCAAATCAGGCGCTGGGCAATTTCCTTGCCCGACATCTCCAGTGAGAAGAAGCCGACCGTATAACCCGCGGCAGCAGCGTTGAGCGCCAGGTTCAGAGCGAACGACGTCTTACCTACAGCAGGACGAGCGCCGATGATGATGAGCTGGCCCTCGCGGAAGCCCATAAGCATACGGTCGAGTGACGGAAAGCCCGTGGGCACGCCCGCCGCCTGACCGCCGGCCTGGCACACTTCCTCGGCCTCGTTATAGGCCTCGACCATAAACTCAGTCAGCGTCTTGTAGCTCGACTTGACCTCGCGCGCCGTAACCTTGAGCAGCTTGCTCTCGGCTAGCTCCACGACCTCTTTGGTGTCGGTGGGGGCGTTATAGGCCAGCGCGTTGATCTCGTTGGTGGCGCCGATCAGCTCGCGCAGCATCGAGTCGCGACGCACGATGGCGGCATGGTGCTGCCAGTTGACGAGCGACAGAGTCTGACCCATCAGCTCCAAAATGTACGCCTCGCCGCCCACGGCATCGAGTTTGTTGATGCTTCGCAGGTAATCGATGAGCGAGATGGAGTCGATGGGGATGCGACTGTTGTACATATCGACCATCGCGGTATAGATGGTCTTATGAATGGGCCGGTAGAAGTCATCGGGCTGCAACTCGACCTGGGCCTCTTCGACCACCTCGGGTGACAGCAGCATGGCGGCCAGTACGTTGGCCTCTGCATCTTGGTTTTGAGGGAGACCCAACTTGGAGCCACGGTCCTCGACCGTCAGCCCCGTCTCCCTTTCGTCATATGCCATGAGCATCCTCATTCATATCGCTTGCGAGCATCCATAGTATCAGCCACAGTCCCAAAACGGGCCGCGCCCCGGCAATCATCACCGAACGAAACGGATGAACGGTTCCGCATTTGGGACTTCACCGCAACGCCTGCCATGGCGCTCGCTGAGCGTAGAAAATAAAAGGGCGCCCTGGTCTCCCAGAGCGCCCTTCTTAGAACAAGATTGTTGCGTTGCAGCAAATGCTACTCGGCAGCAGCCTCAGTCTCGACCTCGGCGGTCTCGGCCTCGGCGGCCTCAGTGGCCTCCTCAGCCTCAGCCTCGGCAGCGAGCTCCTCGGCGGTAATGCCGACGAGGACGACAACCTCGGCCTTGATCTCGCGGTACAGCGAGATGGCAACGGTGTGGGCACCGGCAACCTTGATGGGCTTACCGAGCTCGACGCGCTTGCGGTCGATGTCCATACCGAGCTGAGCCTTGATGGCGTCAGCAATCATAGCGGCGGTAACGGAGCCAAAGAGGATGCCCTCGTCGCCGACCTTGACGTCAACGGTGACCGTCTTGCCCTCGAAGGCAGCCTTAGTCTCGTTGGCGGTAGCCAGACGGACGGCCTCGCGCTTGGCGATGTTGTTGCGACGCTCGTCAAGCTGCTTGAGGTTGCCCTTGGTGGCGGCAACAGCGAGCTTCTTGGGGAACAGGAAGTTCTCAGCGTAACCCTGAGCGACCTCTACGACGTCACCCTCGCCGCCCTTGCCCTTGATCTCATCGAGAAGAATAACCTTCATGATGTGTCTCCCTTCTTAGCCGCGGTCGCGGTTGCCACGAGAGGAAACCACGGGGACGGTGTACGGCAGGAGAGCCATCTCGCGGGCGCGCTTGATGGCGTTGGCGATGTCATGCTGATGCTGCGTGCAAGCGCCAGTGACGCGACGGGGCTTGATCTTGCCACGGTCGGTCATGTACTTACGGAGAAGCTGAGTGTCCTTATAGTCGATGAACTCAGTGTTCTCCTTGCAGAACTGGCAGTACTTACGACGCGGCTGACGTGCAGAATAATCATTAGCCATGTCAAAATACCTTTCATTTGGCAACTTCCGAAGCCGCCTCTCACTCAAAAATAGGTGAACAACCCTTAGAACGGGATGTCCTCATCGTAGACGTCGACCGCGGGCGGCGTGGCCACCGGTGCGGCAGGACGTGCTGCGGGCGCGGGAGCTGCGGGGGCGTAACCGCCCTGATCGTAGCCACCCTGGCCACCACGGGAGCTCATAAACTCGATCTCATCGACGATGACCTCAAGCTTGCTCCGGCGCTGGCCGTCGCGCTCCCAAGAGCTGTAGCGCAGCTTGCCCTCGATCGCGACCTTGTTTCCCTTTGCCAGGAAACGGCTCACGGCCTCGGCGCGCGTGCCGAACATAGTGCAGTCGACAAAGTTGGGATAGTCCTCCCACTCGCCAGTCTGCGCGTTACGGCGACGATCGTTGACGGCGACGCCAAAGGACAGAACCTGGGTTCCGCCGGCGGTGGCGCGCAGCTCGGGATCGCGGGTGAGGTTACCGGTGATGTTCACTCGATTGATGCTCATAACTCACTACTTCCTCTTGGGGCACAAGCCCAGTCCAAAACGACAGTCTTACTCCTGATCGTCGCGACGGACGATCATGTGGCGGACCACAGCGTCGGTGATGCGCAGGACGCGATCAAGCTCGGCGATCTGGGTAGGATCTGCGTGGAAGTTGATGAGGGTGTAGTCACCATCGGTGAGGTCGTTGATCTCGTAGGCGAGCTTGCGCTTGCCCCACTCGTCAACGGAGTCGACCTTGCCAGCGCCCTCAGCGATCGTGGTATCGATACGCTTCATAACAGCGAGACGAGTCTCGGGGTCGAGCGACGGGTCAACAAAGAACAGCAGTTCATAAGCCTTCATATTGTCACCTCCTCTGGGCAAATGTGGCTTCAGGTCGTGAAGGTGCGCCTGAAGCAGGAAAAGACTTGGTAATAATATCTTTCAACCTCCTAGGCTGCAAGAATATGCAGCTACAACCTCATGACCTCCACATATGCCCATACTCGCACGGCGTTTCATGCGCATTCCAACCAAATGCTGACCAAAAGCTTGACGGATCTGTGGACAAGATACGATGCCGCGGGGACAAACTGGGCCAAGCCGCAGGTCAACGGGCACAAGGCTGTGGTCGCAAAATGCATACCAGTGGCTCAATCGACTGCCAAAGAATTTTTAACTTCGTTCGCCCGTGGCTTATTACGTCCTTTTTTGAACATTTTGCTCCGCACGATTTTGCTGGTCAGGCTGCTTATATCGCGCACGTAAGGCGTGGCATGCGACACCGCGAATAAAAAAATGCCAAGTTTTCTGTTTGCACTTTGCGATTCCTCGTGTATACTGACTTTCGCATTTAACGGAGAGTTGTCCGAGTGGCCGAAGGAGCACGATTGGAAATCGTGTAGGCGTCAAAAGCGTCTCCAGGGTTCAAATCCCTGACTCTCCGCCAGTTAATTCCAAAGCAGGCCTTTGAGCCTGCTTTGTTTTTACCCCACGCGGAGGGGTGGCAGAGTGGTTGAATGCGGCGGTCTCGAAAACCGTTTGGCCTGTATAAGGTCACGAGGGTTCGAATCCCTCCTCCTCCGCCATTTTGGTTGAGAAAGCTCCCAAGAATGGGAGCTTTTTTGTTTTGAGTCCCTAACAAGCAAATACGGCGTAGGAGGAGGGATTCGAACCCGCCAGGGCGCGGAGCGTAAAGAAAACGCGCCGCTGGCGCGTTTTTAGCGCAGCGCGGTCGGCGTAAGCCGACCGGATAAATTTTGAGCAAAGCTCAAAATTTAGACATCCCTCCTATCCAACCCGCGCCCGCATCACGTTCGATCCCGGCCCAAAATCACAAACGCGTACATCACCCTCCAAACCCAACATTTTTAACATCTTTGGAGGCTGACGCACACGTTTGGTGCCTACGCCCGCATCCAGTCCCAACCGTTTACCGAGCAACAGGGTCGCCACGCCCGCCAACCATGTACTATGTACGGGCATTGTCTAAACCCGCAACACAAAGGACCCCATCTTGCCCGTCGTCGCCGCTATGACCGTTACCACACACGCCTCGGATGCCATGGTCGCTATTCCGTTTTGGCTTGAGATGTTCGCTGTTGTCGCGGCATCGATCTCAGGAGTTCTGGTCGCGCGCGAGCACAAGCTCGACCTGGTGGGTGCCGTCGCGCTCGCCGTGGTTTGCGGCCTGGGCGGCGGTCTTTTGCGCGATATGACGCTGCAGGTGGGCAACGTCTACATCCTCAACCAGCCGATGGCGCTCCCGCTTTCCATTGCCACGGCAGCCATCATCTACATTTTCCCGGCAATCGTCGACAAGCCCGAAAAACTCATCCCCCTGCTCGACATCATCTCGGTCGGCATCTACGCCGCCACTGGAGCAGACAAGGCGCTAGTCTACGGCTTTGCGCCGGCGGTGTGCATCATGATGGGCTTTTTCACCGCGGTGGGCGGTGGCATGCTGCGCGACAGTTTTATGGGCGTAGTGCCGGGCATTTTCCAGCGCACCAACTTCTATGCCATCGCAGCCATCGCCGGCTCGGCAAGCTATGTATGCCTTGTCATGAGCGGCGTCGTCAACAACATCACCGCGTTGATCGTATGCGTTGCGATAACTATGAGCCTGCGCTGGCTGTCACTGCGTTTTGACATCAAAAGCCCCACCGAGGAAGACATCGCACGCTTTTTGCACCGCAAAAAGTAGGTGGCGCGGGCTCATCCTTCGAAATGTAACCGAGAGGTTCTTTTAGAGCGCCCATGCGTTGGGTACCCTGTTAGGTGCATATCGAGCATCTGACGAAGGATTCACTATGCCCTGCAATCAATTCCCGTCGACCCAGCACCGTAAAGCGTGGGGCCGCATCACCATCCTATTCGCACTCATCGCGTTGGCGCTCACCGCACTTCCCACGGCGTCGTTCGCCGGCACAGACACCGCAGGAAACGTACTTGCGACCGACAATGACGTCAATCCGTCCGGCGTCGAGGGTGACCTGTACTGGGCCGGTCAGGCCCTCAACCTGGACGACACCTCCATCGACCGCGATATCATCGCCGCGGGCGATACCCTCTCGATCCGCGACTGCACGGTGGGTGGCGCCGTCCGTCTGGCGGCACGCACCATCGACATTGCCAAGACCACGGTTGATGGCAGCGTCACGGTGGCCGGCCAGCACGTTGTGCTCAATTCCGGCAGCGCCGCCAACTGTTTTTACGCGATGGGCGAGACGGTTGCCCTGCGAGGCTCCACCAAGTCGGCGGCACTTGCAGGCGATACGGTGACCATCGACGGCACCGTCGAGGGCGATGTCGAGGTTTGGGCCGATAAGCTCGTCTTGGGCAAGAATGCCCGCATTACCGGCACCGTAAACGCGCACATTTCCGAGGACCCCGAGCGCGCCGCGGGAGCCGAGGTCGGCGCACTGAAGATCGACCGCACCGAGAACGAGAACGCGACAACGACCGCCAATGACATCATCGGCGGCATCGTCGCCGCGGCGCTCTCGACCTGCTTTGTCGCCCTGCTGCTCGAGCTCGTCTTTCCGCGTGCAACCGCCAGCGCCGCTGGCATGCTCCACCAGCGCCCCACGCCCCTGTGGGTGAGCGGTCTTCTGGGTACGATTGCTGTCGTCCCCGCCGTCCTGCTGCTGATCATCTCTATCGCTGGCCTGTCGCTTGCCGGAACCCTCTTGTGCGGCGTTATCGGCATCGCATTGGTGTCGAGTGCCTTTGCGGGGTGCGCAATCGCCCGCATGGTCGGACACAGCCAGAACCGTTACGCCATGGCGGCCGTGGGCGGCATCGCCGCGGGCGCGCTTACGGCAATCCCCCTCATAGGCGACTTCATCAGCGGCGTAGCCTTTGTCTTTACGCTCGGCTACATCATTCAAATCATCTGGCGCAACGCCCGCCTCAAGCCGCAGCAGCCGGCTAACACGCCGGGACTCCCCACCGCTTAGCCGCCAACCACCACAAAGGGGCCAGGCACCTTTGTGGTGGTGCAGGCCAACTCGATCCCCGTGCACAAAAGGGCGCCGACCATTGCGGTCGGCGCCCTTTCTCGTTAGTCGCTATAAAGCCCAGCGCTTATTTGTTGACCTGGCCGGCGCGGACGGCAGCCTTCTTGCGGTCGGTGGCGTTGAGCAGACGCTTGCGCAGGCGGATGTTCTTGGGAGTAATCTCGACCAGCTCGTCGTCGGCGATGTACTCCAGCGCCTCCTCCAGCGAGAAGGTGCGGGGCGGCACCAGCTGGACAGAGATATCGGAGGTCGAGGAACGCTGGTTGCCCAGGTTCTTGGTACGAGCGATGTTGACGACCATGTCGCCGGCCTTGCTGCGCTCGCCCACGATCATACCCTCATAGCACTCGGTGCCCGGCTCAACAAACAGCTGGCCGCGCTCCTGCAGCGTACCCAGAGCATAGGCAACGGCCTTCTCGGTGGTCATGGAGATCATGGCGCCGTTCTGACGGTTACCGATCTCGCCGGCGTAAGGACCATACTCCAGGAAGGTGTGGTAGAACACGCCCTCGCCGTGGGTAACGTTCATAATGCGGTTCTTAAGACCCATGATGCCGCGGGTCGGGATCTTAAACTCGAGGTGCGTCACGATGCCCGAGGTATCCATGCTCGTCATGATGCCGCCGGAGGTGCCGAAGACCTCAACGACCTTGCCCGAGTACTCGTCCGGGCACTCGACGACGGCCTGCTCAACGGGCTCCATCTTGTTGCCGTTCTCGTCCTTCTTAAACAGAACGCGGGGACGGCCGACCTGGAACTCAAAGCCCTCGCGGCGCATGGACTCCATCAGAACGGATAGGTGCAGAATGCCGCGGCCCGAGACCTCGACGCCGCTCTTGTCCTCGAGCTCCTCGATCTTCATGGTCACGTTGTTCTCTGCCTCGTTGAACAGGCGCTCCTTGAGCTGACGGGCGCCCACGATGTCACCGTCGCGACCGACGAGCGGGGAGGTCGACGCCTCAAAGACGATGGACATGGTCGGCGGGTCGATCTCGATGGGCTCGAGCTCAACGGGGTTCTCGGGATCGGTGTAGACATCGCCGATATCGGTGCGGTCGATGCCCACGACGGCAGCGATGTCGCCGGCGCCGACTTCCTGGCACTCGGTGCGGCCCAGGTAGTCGAAGGTAAAGAGCTGTTTGACGGTAGCGGTGGCGCTGGAGCCGTCGTTCTTCACAACCAAAATCTGGTCGCCCTGGTGGATGGTGCCGGAGTACACGCGACCGATGCCGATACGGCCAACGAAGTTGGAGTGGTCGATGGTCACGCACTGCATGGCCAGCGGGGCGTTCTCGTCAACCTCGGGCGCGGGCATGTCGTCGATGATCATATCGAGCAGCGGATACATGTCCATGTTGCCGTCGTTGGGGTCAAGGCGAGCAAAGCCATTCATGGCGCTAGCGTAGACCACGTGCTCCATGGCGAACTCGAGCTGGTCGTCGGTTGCGCCCAGGTCGGCCATGAGGTCCAGGCAGTCGTTGTAGGCCTTCTCGGGGTTGGCGCCCGGACGATCGATCTTGTTGATGACGATCATGATCTTAAGGCCGGTGTCGATAGCGTGACGCAGCACGAAGCGGGTCTGGGGCATGGGGCCCTCAAAAGCGTCGACCAGCAGCAGGGCGCCGTCGGCCATACGCAGCACGCGCTCGACCTCGCCGCCAAAGTCGGCGTGGCCCGGGGTATCGATGACGTTGATCTTAACGTCCTTGTACTCGATAGAGATGTTCTTGGCGAGAATCGTAATGCCGCGCTCGCGCTCCTGGTCGTTGGAATCCAGGACGCGGTCCTCGACCTGCTGGTTGGCACGGAAGGCGTCCGTGGCACGCAGGAGCTTGTCGACCATCGTCGTCTTGCCGTGGTCGACGTGAGCGATGATGGCGATGTTCCTCAGATTGTCTACGCGCATGTAGTTCCCCTATCTTCTATCCATATACAAACGGCACGCGTATGCGACCCGCCCAGCGATACAACGCTCGGCGGGAATATTGAGCCTTTTACCGAAAACTCGTTTATTTTAGCGATTTTAGATGAGAGGGGTTTCCTCACCTGCAGGTTCAGGGTCGCTCCACATAAAACCATCGCCGGCGCCCATGCCCTCATACAGTACATATGCCGAAAAACCGCTCTCGAGCGTCGTCTCAAAAAAACTCACGAGCAGAGCGTCATGGTAGCCGCCGTCAATCTCGACGCAGCCGGTATAGCCGATGGCATAGCGGGCGATACGGCCCAGGCCCTCGTCCTTAAGACCCATCTTGTGCTCGGAGATAAAGTTGGTGGCCGCCTCGAGGCACGCCTCTTCGCCATCCTCATCGAGCGCCGCCAGATAACGGTTGGAAGCGGCGTCCTCAATTGCCACGACCACGCCGGGGTTTTCACCGGCGGCAAGGTCATCCAAGAACGCGCCGATCAGATCGCACACCATGGCGTCGAGCTCGGCGGAGACGTTACCGGCGTCCTGCATATCCTGTGCCATCTTTAGACCTTCCCATCGAGTCTGGCGTCGTTACAGTTCTTGCGCCTCGGCGGCGATCTTAGCGGCGGCATCGCGGGCGCGCGTCATGTCCGACGCGCGCTTGTCGAGCACCTTGATCTGGCTGGTCAGCATGACCGCATCGACCACGCCCCAAATCACCAGGCCCGTAGAGATCGAAAACCCAAGCGCACCAACTGTACCACGAAGGCGCGAGCAGATTGCCGCGACAAGGGCGGAGATGACAACCATCTTGATAAACGAGCCGCGGCGTTCACGAAGCGTGCGGGCCTGCGTCACATAGGCAATGCGTGCCGCCTCAGAAGCCTCCGAGCGCATCTGGGCCTCGCGGGCGATCGCAGCCGCCTCGGCAGAAACTCCGGCGCTCATGAGCGCGCACTCCGTCGCGTGTTTGCCGGGCATTTAAAAATCATCGGGCGAGAGCGTTTGGACGAATTCATCGAACTTTTCGAACTCTTGCTCGTCGTCGACTTCCTCGGCGTGCGGTGAGACGGTGCCCAAGCGATTCATGATGTCGTCTTCAACGAACATGGGGGCATTGCTGCGTACGGCGAGGGCGATGGCGTCACTCGGACGTGCATCGATCCTATGCTCGTTGCCATCGGCCAACACGACAACCGTCGCGTAAAACACGGGCGGCTCGGCGCGGACGATTTCGACGCGCTCGAGCTTGGCACCTAGGGCGTCGACGGTGTCGAGCAGCAGGTCGTGCGTGATCGGGCGATCGGCGCGGCCGCTGTCGATGCCGCGGCTGATTGCCGCAGCCTCAAACGAGCCAGTCTGGATGGAGAGGGAGCGCAGCGGCGCGGGGGAATCCGACTTGCTGCAGCGCTCGCGAAGCACGATAAGCGATGGCACGGGACCGGCGGCCATGACGATAGTCTCTATGTCGACACGAACCATGGAACACCTCCGGTACGTAGCGGTTAACACGCGGCAGCCCGCCGCATTGAATAGCTATACTACCCAAACTTTCGCACAGCACACAAAATCAAAGTAGTTAATTTGGGACGGGGCTTTTTGACCGCTTTCGGTAGGTAAGAAAAAAGCCTCGAGGCAATTGCCCCGAGGCTCTTCACGGTTTTGATGGTGGACCTGACAAGATTCGAACTTGTGACCTCCCGGTTATCAGCCGGACGCTCTAACCAACTGAGCTACAGGTCCATCATGGTGGAGGTTAGGGGGATCGAACCCCTGACCTCAGGCTTGCAAAGCCCGCGCTCTCCCAGCTGAGCTAAACCCCCACGGAGACAGTAATAAACACCCCAGCGGCGACTCGGCTCTCGCTGGGGTGTTTATTGCGAAAGAAAGTGGTGGACCTGACAAGATTCGAACTTGTGACCTCCCGGTTATCAGCCGGACGCTC
>URRJ01000054.1 GCA_900550205.1 uncultured Collinsella sp.
CTCGCGCAGCTATGTTTAGAGCTTCCTCAGTACGATGGCGATGGTGTTGAGGTACTCGAGCGCGCCGGCTTCAACGGCAGCGCGGTCGCCTGCTGCGTACTCGTTGTCGCAGGCGAGCCAGTCTTCCCATGCTTCGTTCGTGCAGAGCATAGGCTGCATCGAGACAATCTCGACGCCGGGGGTCGGCTCGATCATGGCGCGCCACCAGGCTATGTCGTGCATGTAGTCGAGCTGCTCAGGCGTCCAAGATTTGAGCAGGCAATCGGGCAGATTGTCGTGGCAGTCGCGGACCATGCCAGGGATGCTCCGGTAGAGCATTCCACCTTGCTTTACGTAGGGGAGCAAGCGCCCGCCCAGATAATGCGGGTCACGCCCATAGTAGTTGTACGAGTCGATGCTCACGACCGCATCAAAAAAGTCATGCTCAAATGGCAGCCCCTGAGAGGCATCCGCTTTAACAGGATGAATGGTGTTGCGGGGAATACCGAGTGAATCGAAGAACGCGCGGTTCTCCTCGGGGTCGCTCCACAGATCGACGGCGTAGGTGTCAAACCCGTATTCGCGGGCAAGCAGGGCGCTGGTGATACCGGTGCCCGACCCAAGGTCGCAGACGCGGGCGCCGCGGGGGATACGTGCGCCGCGAAGCAGCTCTTCGCAGAGCTTGAGGGGATTCGGCCCCATAATTTTAGAGCGTACGAGTGTCGCGTCGAAGCTGGTGGCTTTCGGGAAGGATTGAGATTCCTGGGATTGCATTGTTCTTTCCTATCAGGTGCAAATTGGCAGATGACGGAGGCGGAACGGCGCAACAAACCACGGCCGTTGGACGGCCGTCTTCATGGTTCTATGCGATTGACCGTTCCCTAAAGAACAATGACCAAAAAGACATCCCCTTGGATGATCGAGATTGGGCCAAGGCCCGTGACGTCTCTATTGTAGGACGTTACGGGCTGGCGGGGGATATGCCATTTGTCATGTATTGGCGGACAGTCGATTATGGCCACGGGCGTGCCGAGACTCGCGTTCCCTGCGCCTTACTTCCATATTGCGAGTGCGGCGGTGCCCAAAACGATGAGGGCAAGGCCAATGCCGCTGCGGCGCGAGAGTTTTTCGTTGAAGGTCAGGCGCGCGAACAATACCGAAACAAGGATCGAGAGCTTGTCGATCTGTACCACGACGCTTACCTGCCCGGCGGCAATGGCGTAGTAGTAGAACAGCCATGACGCGCCGGTTGCAATGCCCGATGCTGCGAGAAACGCGAGTTCATGTCGGTCGACGCACGCGACCTGCTCCAGTTTTCCCTTGGCCGCCACAATCGCCCACGCCATGGCGAGTACCACACAGGTGCGGATCGCCGTTGCCAGATTGGACTCGACGCCCTCGATGCCAACCTTGGCAAGGATGGATGTGAGCGCCGCGAAAACGGCGGCGCCGATGGCGTAAACGAGCCAAGTCAGGTCTTGCTTCTGGCCCACGCCGGCTGACTGTCTCTTCTCAATCATCAGGAATGTGCCGAGGGTGATTGCGGCCGTCCCGATAAGCTTTACGGCAAGATTGCTTGTCTCGCCAAAGAGAACAATGGCGGTAAGCGCGGCGAGTACGGTGCTCATCTTGTCGACGGGTACGACTTTGTTGACGTTCCCGATGCTGAGCGCCTTGAAATAACAGATCCACGAGGCGCCGGTGGCAAGTCCCGAGAGAACGAGGAACAGCCAGGACTTGGGCGCGATGCTGCCAATGGTTCCGACGGATCCGGAAACACCTGCCATTGCCCAGGCAAATATGAGCACCATGCAGGTGCGGATGGCAGTCGCGATGTCGGAGTCGGTATGTTTGATGCCACATTTGGCCAAAATAGATGTGATGCCGGCAAAGAATGCCGATGCAAACGCTGCAACAACCCACGACACGGGTGCGGTGCCTCCTCAAGAACGACTACGCCAGGTCTACGGTGCTCGTCCGATGATACCGCTTGCGGCTACAAGTCGCGTGCTCGATAGATCTTGGTGCTGACGGTGCAGCTGATTGCAAATAGCACGAACGCCAGGACGGCAATGCCGGCGCACAGACATCCGATGACGGCGGGGTCGGGATTTGCTCCGGCAAATGACATAAGCCAGATGCTAATGGGGTTGGAGGAGCTCAGTATTGCCATAGTGCCGCAGCCAAGTAGGGCAAACAGGCCGACGGATAGGCGCAGTGCCTCCATGTGTCCAAATCGGAAAAATATCGGCTGTGCCAAAAACACCATCATGAGGGAGATGAGCATCGACGTCGCCGAGGCGGTTGCGATTTCAAAGATCGTCTGGCCTGTCGAAGGGATGCCCATGTGGTCGAAGAACGGAAGGGCGAGGATGTTCAGGAGCGTAGCCGCGCATGCCATGACGGCCGAGGAGGCAATAATGCACAGGTAGCGTGCGCAGACGATGTCTTTGCGCGAGAACGGCAACGTTGCTCGATAGCGCTCCCAACCGTTTTGGTTATCGTAGCCAGCCAGCGAGTTCATGATTATGATGGGCGACATGGCGCTGACTGCACAGGTGCCGGCGCTCATGCCGGAGTCACCATCCGTCGCGTTGGCAAGGGTCAGCACGACGAATATGAACAGGCCGACGCCGGCGATGCTCGGGAGAAACGAGCGCATGATGGCGGTCTCGGACATAAAGGCGCGTTTCATTTGGATGCCCCTTTCAGCGTGAGGCGCAGATAGTCATCGATGGAAATCCGATCACAGGGAATCGCGGGAAAGGCCTCGAGCGTTTCGCGGCGATTGGGGACGAGTACGTCAACGCTGTAGGCGTGACGGGTGGCGCGGGCGCCTTCGACGTAAGCCATAAGCTCGGCAGCTTGCGCCTGGGAACAGTGAGCAATGCCGGCGCGATCGGTAATGTCCTCGCGCGGCAGGTCGAACACAATCGAGCCACTATCGATGCAGGCGACACGGTCGGCGGCGCGTTCAAGATCGGATGTAATGTGGCTCGAGAACAATACGCCGTGCTGTCCGTCGGCAACAAAGGCGAGCAGCTCGTCGAGCAGCTCCTCACGTGCCATGGGATCGAGACCTGCCGTGGCTTCATCCAGGATGAGCAGCTCGGCCTTGTGGCTGAGCGTACACGCGAGCTGCAGCTTCATACCCATGCCGCGGGAGAGGTCTTTGACCTTTGCCTTGGGGTCCAGGCCAAACCGGTTGATGTGGCCAGCAAACGTTTCATGACTCCACGTGGGGTATGCCGGGCTTACGAGTGCCTCGACCTCGGCCACTTTGAGCGTGGAAGGGAAGGGGGCACGTGTCCAGTACGAGACCGATGCGGGAGCGCATGCGGCGTTGTTGTTCATCGGACGCATTGGCATTGCAGCGCTGCCCAAACAGGTACACCTCGCCGGCATCGAGCTTTATGAGTCCGAGTGCGGCGCGGATGGTCGTTGTTTTACCGGCGCCGTTTGCGCCCACAAAGCCGACAATCTGACCGGGTTCTACGGTGAGTGTGACATCGCGCAGCGAAAAGCGATCACTTACGCGGCGTGAGACACCTTTGAGTTCTAGCAAGTTTTGCATGGTATAGCCTTTCTTGCAGATGGCTACTGCATGGTTTCGGGGGCTACCAGGTCGAGCATCTCGTGCAACTTATCGCGCGTGACGCCCAGGGCTTCTGCCTGTGTCGCTGCCTGTGCAAGCAGCTCTTCGACATGGCAGAGCTGGTTTTCGCGCAAGAGCTCTTGGTTGCCCTTGGCGACAAAGCAGCCTTTGCCTTGCACGGTGCAGATAAAGCCGAGCTGCTCTAGGTCGGCGTAGGCGCGCTTGGTGGTGATGACGCTCACGCCGAGGTCGCTTGCGAGTGCGCGGATGCTGGGGAGTTTGGCTCTCGCGGCGAGCACGCCCGAAAGGATTTGAGCCTTGACCTGCGAGGATATCTGCTCGTAGATAGGCTTGTCGCTCGAATTGGATAGGATAATGTCCACAGCGGCTCCTTAGCTGATGGGCTACACGTGTATATAACCGGTAAGCACAGTATATATACACTATGCACAGTTACGCAAGAGGAAAATCGGAATGATTGGCCACCGTTTGTCTAAATCTGTAACAACAAGCCCCGAATATCCCAGCTAGTTGTTACAGATTAAGATGCTGTTTGTCCGCCGGTCCTTTTGTCTCGATTTGTAACATCTGGAGCGGTTTTGGGCGGCTAGATGTTACAGTTCGAGATTTTGCCGGCAGGCCCATCCGTTTGTCTCGATCTGTAACAGGTAGAGGTTCAAAAACCGCTCCAGATGTTACAGATCGAGACAAACTGCTGCGGAGCGCCGCCGCCGACCGGCAGTCAAAGCCTCGACTGATGAATTTGTCCTGATAGGTGCCCTGTCGCAGCATTTCGCGGCTACAATAGTCGCGTTACAACGACGTAATGCACTCAATGCAAGAAAGGATCCGCATGGCAAGCCTGTCGGATGAAATCTCGTCGCGCCGCACATTCGCGATCATCAGCCACCCGGACGCCGGTAAGACCACACTTACCGAGAAGCTGCTGCTCTATACCGGCAGCATCCAGACTGCCGGCTCGGTCAAGGGCAAGAGCTCGGCCAAGCATGCCGTCTCGGACTGGATGGACATCGAGAAGGAGCGCGGTATTTCCGTTACTTCCTCGGTGCTGCAGTTCACCTACAACGGCGCCTGCGTCAACATCCTCGATACCCCCGGCCACCAGGACTTCTCGGAGGATACCTACCGTACCCTTATGGCCGCCGACGCTGCTGTTATGGTCATCGACGGCGCCAAGGGCGTCGAGGCCCAGACCAAAAAGCTCTTTAAGGTCTGTACGCTGCGCCACATTCCCATCTTCACCTTTGTGAACAAGCTCGACCACGAGGCTCGCGATCCGTTTGAGCTCATGGAAGAGATCGAGAACGTCCTGGGCATCAATACGTATCCCATGAACTGGCCGATCGGCAGCGGCCGCAACTTCCGCGGCGTGTTCGATCGTCAGACCCGTCGCGTCATTGCCTTCGAGGGCGACGGCCACGCCAACGCCACCAAGAAGGTCGCCGAGGTCGAGGCCGAGCTGGGCGACCCTGCCATGGATGAGCTCATCGGCGAGGAGAACCATAAGAACCTGATGGACGACATCGAGCTGCTCGATGGCGCTGGCGACGAGCTCGACTTGGATGCTGTGGCCTGCGGCAAGCTGAGCCCGGCGTTCTTTGGCTCGGCGCTCACCAACTTTGGCGTGGAGCCCTTCCTCAAGGAGTTCCTGCGTCTGGCCCCGACGCCGCGCGCCTATACCGATACGCTCACCAGCGAGCCGGTCGATCCCTGCCGCGACGACTTTAGCGGCTTTGTGTTTAAGATCCAGGCCAACATGGACAAGAACCACCGCGACCGCATCGCCTTTGTGCGCATTTGCTCGGGCAAGTTCGAGCGCGGCATGGACGCCTTCCACGTGCAGGGCAACCGCAAGCTTAAGCTTGCTACTGGCACCTCGATGATGGCCGATGACCGTGCGATTGTTGACGAGGCGTACGCGGGCGATATCGTGGGCCTGTTCGATCCGGGTATCTTTAGCATCGGCGACACTGTGTGCTCTGGCAAGCGCCACGTGCAGTATCCGCAGATCCCGACGTTTGCCCCCGAGATGTTCGCTCGCATTACGCAGGTCGACACGCTCAAGCGCAAGCAGTTCGTCAAGGGCATGGAGGAGCTTGCCCAAGAGGGTGCTATCCAGATCTTCCGCGAACTGGGTGCCGGCATGGAAAGCGTCATCGTGGGCGTGGTCGGCGTGCTGCAGTTTGAGGTGCTCGAGCGCCGCCTCAAGGCCGAATACCGTGTTGAGGTTCGTCGCCAGCCGTTGCCCTATACCGATATCCGCTGGATCCAGAACGACCCCGACACTATTGATATCCCGGGCCTTTCGCTCACGCGCGACACCCTGCGTGTCGAGGACATGCGCGGCGGTAAGCTGCTGCTGTTCACGAGCCCGTGGAACGTGGATTGGGCAACCGACCACAACCCCGACCTTATCCTGTCGGAGTTTGGCAACGTAGCGTTTTAACGCATCGGCGCGGTGGCCCTGCGGGGCTGCCGCGCCGATTGCTTGCCTGATGCCGCGCGAGCGGCTATCATACCCACCGTCGTCTCAAGACCGGGGCGTCCGAGCAGTTCGGGTCCGATATCCTGCTCGTTAAACCTAAAACCAAAGGAGTACATAATGATCAAGAAGGTCATGGAGGACTACAAGGTCCTGCTGCGGAGCATTCCCGCGGCAACGGTTTCGCTGTTTTTCGTGAGCGTCATCATGATGAACCTGCTGGCCAACAAAGAGCTCATCAGCCTGCCATATCTGGCGCTCGACTGTGGCTTTGTGGTGAGCTGGGTTTCGTTTTTGTGCCAGGACATGATCTGCAAGCGCTTTGGCGCCAAGGCATCCATCAAAATCTCTATCCTCGCGCTGCTGGTCAACCTGGCCGTGAGTCTGTGCTTTTGGGCATGCTCGCTCACGCCCGGCATGTGGGGCGCCTACTACGACACGGGCATGATCGAGGTCAACACTGCCCTTAACGCCACCATCGGCGGCACCTGGTACGTGGTGCTGGGCTCTTCGCTGGCAATGCTCGTTTCTGCCGTGGTTAACTCCACGCTCAACCAGTCGCTCGGCCGCATGCTCAAAAAGAATAACTTTGCGAGCTTTGCCTTCCGCTCCTATGTGTCCACGGGTGTTGGCCAGTTTATCGACAACTTGGTCTTTGCCATTGTGGTGAGCCACACGTTCTTTGGTTGGACCTGGGTGCAGGTCCTTATGTGCTCGCTGACCGGCGCTGTTGCCGAGCTGCTGTGCGAGGTTTTCCTGAGCCCCGTGGGTTACAAGGTCGTGCGCGGCTGGGAGCGCGAGAATGTGGGCTCCGAGTACCTCGAGCGCCACGCAACCGCCTAAGGAGCAAGTATGCGAGTTTTGATCACGGGCGCTTCGGGCGGTATCGGAGCCGCGTGCGTGCAGCGCTTTTTGGACGAGGGCCACGAGGTTGTGGGCTTTGATCTTTTGCCATCGACGATCGAACACGAGCGCTACCGCCATCTGATCGTTGATGTCCGCAAGCCGGATGCGTTTCCAGACGATCTTGAACCCCAGGTAATCGTGAACGTTGCCGGTACGCAGGATTCGGCCGACGACATCGCCGCCAACCTGTGTGGCACCATCAACGTGACCGAGCGCTACGCCTTTGTGGGGGAGGGGCTTGCCGCCAAGCCGACGCCGGCTATTAAATCCGTGGTCAATGTGGGGTCGGCGAGCGGGCATACGGGATCGGAGTTTCCCGCCTATGCTGCCAGCAAGGGCGGCGTTATTGCCTACACCAAAAACCTTGCAAACCGCCTGGCGCCGCAGGCCATCGCCAACAGTGTGGACCCGGGTGGCGTTATCACGCCGCTCAACCGTTGTGTGATGGAAGACGAGCACCTGTGGAACCAGATTATGGAGCTCACGCCGCTTAAGCGCTGGGCCACCGCCCAAGAGATCGCCGAGTGGATCTACTTTGTGGGCGTGACCAACCGGTTTATGACCGGGCAGAGCCTGCTGATCGATGGCGGCGAGGCCGGCCGCACACAATTTATTTGGCCCGAATAGGAAACGCGTCCGATGGAAAGCCGTCGGGCGCGTTTTTGATGTATCGATTTTTAGCCGAGGCAAATCCAGTTGACGGGGGTCGAGCCGTGCTGTTCGAGTAGCCGATTGGCTGCCGAGAAGGGGCGCGACCCCATAAAAGCGGGGAGTTCTGCCGTGGCACGGTTGGCCGAAAGTGGCGAGGGGTGCGTGGACGCCAGGCAGAACTTGCCGGTTGCCTTGCCCGCGCCGGTCGCGGCGAGCTTGCCTTCGACCATCTGTTGGGCAAAGCGGCCCCATGCCAAAAAGACGACCGGTTGGGGCAGCTGACAGCAGCGTTCGATAACGTAGTCGGTCAGGGTGCTCCAGCCTAGTTTGGCGTGCGAGTTGGCGGCATGCTCGCGCACGGTGAGCGTAGTGTTGAGGAGCAGGACGCCCTGCTGTGCCCATGGTGTTAGGTCTCCTGTGGCGGGAATGGGGCAGCCCAAATCGGCTTTGAGTTCCTTATAGATGTTGCGCAGGCTCGGCGGCAACTTGGTTTGCGTCGCGGGGACCGAAAACGACAGCCCCATGGCCTGGTTGGGTCCGTGATAGGGGTCTTGACCCAAGATGACAACCTTGACCTGGTCGGCCGGCGTGTAGGCGAGGGCATTGAGGATGTCGTCTTGTGCCGGGTAGATGGTCTGCTCGGCACGCAAAAAGGCGATGCGCTCGAGCAGCCGGTTCGTAGTGTCACGTACCGGCTGCGGCGCATCGCCCAACCAAGTTGCTATGTTGCGGTCGCGGGTCGCGGCGTCCATGGGGCTCCTTTACGTCAGATGCTCTGTTTACATCTATTGTAAAGGCGCACCGGTTGCCTTTATGCCGCGGCTGTATGAAGAGCGGGGTCTACGAGACGTGCTCGGGCGCTCCTGCCATGCGAGCCTGTTCATGTGCGCGGAGGCGCGGAAGCTCGACGGTTGCCACCATGACGCCGGTTAGGATGAGTGCGGCGCCAAAGAAGGTGATGGGGCTCAGAACCTCGCCGACCAGGAAGAACGAGAAGACGGCGGAGCAGACCGGCTCGAGCGAGAAGGCGAAGCCGGTGGTCTCGGCGGGCACGTGGGGCTGTACGAGTGTCTGAGTGATAAAGCCGTAGGCGGAGCAGATGAGTGCGAGCGCGACGACAACGACGATTTCGCTGGGCGTGCCGGGAAGCGTGAAGCCGCCAAAGGTGAATGCAGCGATGCCCGAGAACAAGCCGCCGAAGCCCAGCTGCCAAACGCCCAGAGCAAGCGGATCGACTTCTTCGACAAAGCGCTTGGCCACGATAATGTGGCTGGCATAGATAAAGGCGGAGAGCAGCATGATGAGCGCGCCCGGGTTCAGGCTGGTGAAGTCGGCGCCCGAGAGCAGCAGCATGCCGCAGGTGACGATAGCCGTGCCGACGAGCACCTTGCGCTCGGGGGCACGACGCAGCAGGGCGGCGTTGGCAAACGGCACGATCACGACCGTCAGGCTCTGCAAAAAGCCGGCAGTGGAGGCAGAGGTGAGGCTGGAGCCCAGGCACATGCAGGTGAGCTCGGTTGCCATGATGGCGCCGATGATAGCGGCGCGGACCATAAGGTCGCGATTGATGCGGAAAGCGCGCTTGTGGAAGAGCAGCAGGCAGGCCGCAAAGGCGATGATGCAGCGCAGCGCAACGATGCTCGTGGCGTTCATGCTGTCCATGCCGATCTTCATGAGGGGATACGAAAAGCCCCATGCGACGGGAACGGAAAATGAGAGCGCGATTGCTTTTTTGCGATCCATGGGGCTCCTTTTGTTACAGAACGGTTTCGTAAAAAGGATTCTGCTCCCAGATGTGGATGTAGTAAAGCGAATGTATCTTCAGTATGATTAAGAAATGCTAATGTTGGCAGAAAAAGCCCTGGCAAAACGTTTTACGTCTGCATTGATGGGGAGGCACAATGGCATCGCGGTATCAGATTGTTTGTATGGTGGTCGATCGCGGCAGTCTTAAGGGCGCGGCCGATGAGCTGGGCTATACGCAAAGTGCGGTGAGCCAGGCCGTCAAGGCGCTCGAGCGCGAGTTAGGCACCACGCTTATCGAGCGCGGCAAGCAGGGCGTTTCGCTTACGCGCGACGGCAAGCAGTATCTGCCGTACCTGCGCCAGATCGTGACCGCCGAGGCCGAGCTCGAGGGCAAGCGCCAGGAGCTGCTGGGACTTTCCTCGACTGATATTCGTATTGCGACGTTTACCAACGTGAGTCGAACCGTGTTGCCGCGCGTGATCCGCGACTTTGGGGCCCTGCACCCGGGCGTACACTTTACCCTCAAGCAGGGCGATTACACGCGCAACGCCCAGTGGGTGCACGATGGCGTGGTTGATTTTTGTTTTACGGCACGCGGATTTACCGCTGGGCTCGAGAAGCGTGTGGTCTATCACGACGAGTTGGTGGCATTGTTGCCGGCGGCGCATCCGCTGACGGCAAAGGAAAAGGTGACACTCGCTGACCTAGCGTCCGAGCCGTTTGTGCTGCTGGATGAAGGCGAACAGAGCCTGGTGCTCGATGCATTCGCGGCGCATGGGCTGTCGCCGCACGTGACGAGCGAGGTGACCGACGACTACACCATCATGGCGATGGTGGAGGAAGGCCTGGGCGTGAGCATGCTCTACCGCCGTACTGTGGAGGGCATGCGAGCCGATATTTGTGTGCGGCCCATCGTGCATGCCCCCTCGCGCGACGTGGTGGCCGCCTGGCGCAGCTGGGACACCATGCCCATCGCCACGAGGCGCTTTATCGACTATATGAGCTCGCATATTGTCAATTAATGACTGGCGTGGCGTTGAGTGCGGTGTTTAGCGGGCTGTCGCTTTGGCTTGGGCGGCGCGATAGGTGCGTGCCGGGTGGCAGAGTAATACCGCCACGACCATAAAGAACGCCGTGGTGCCCAGGCTGATGGGGTAGACCATCATGATGTTCGCAAAGGTGCGGAAGTGCGGGAACACGCAGAACACCCAATAGAAGCGGATGCCGCAGACACAGATCATGGTGATGAGGGCGGGCATGAGCGAGATACCAAAGCCGCGCAGGTAGCCGGACATGTTTTCGTAGAACATGCTAAAGGCGTACGCCGGGAAAATCGAGCACACGCGGATATAGCCGATCGAGACGATGTTGGGATCGCTGTTGAACAGCGATAGGATTTCGCGCCCGAGGCCGACAATAACGATAATCGTGTTGAGGGCAACGATACCGCCTTCGACCAGGCAGACCTTAAGCGTTTTGGTGCAGCGGTCGATCTGGCGAGCACCGTGGTTTTGTCCCACAAAGGTGGTGCAAGCCTGACTAAAACTGTTGAGCAGGTTGTAGCACACGTACTCCAGGCTCATGGCGGCGCTCGATGCCGCCATGACCTCGGTGCCCAGGCTGTTGATGGCGGACTGGATGATGATGTTGGCGACGGCAAAGACAGCGCTTTGGATGCCGGCGGGCAGTCCGATCTTGACGATGCGCTTGAGGGCGACGGGGTCGATAGCCAGGTCGCGTGGGGTGACGCGGACGACGGAGTCGGTCTTGAGCAGGCGGATAAAGAGTGTAGCGGCGCTGACGGTGTAGGCGATGGCGGTGGCGATGGCGACGCCCGCGACGCCCCAGTGGAGTACGGGGACAAAGATGAGGTCCAGGCCAATGTTGAGGACGGTGGACACGGCAAGCGCCTGCAACGGCATGCGGGTGATGCCGACGGAGCGGAAGATCGCGGCCTCAAAGTTGTAGAGCAAGATTGAGGGCAGGCTGAGCAAAAAGACGCGCAGGTAGAGCGAGGCGAGCGGCATGGTTTCGGCGGGAACGTTGAGCGCGGCGAGCATGGGCTCGGCAAAGATCTCGCCCAGAGCGATGACGACAAAGCCCACGAGCGCCATTAAAATCGAGGTATGGACGGCGCGTTTGACCATGTTCTGATCGTTGCGGCCGATAGCGTTGGCGATGACCACGTTGGAGCCAAGCGATATGCCAATAAACAGGTTGAGCATAAGACTGGTAAGCGGAACATTGGAGCCGACCGCCGCCATGGCGAGGGTTCCCTGGTCGCCCGAGAAGTTACCGATGATGACCGTGGCGATGAGGTTCGATAGCTGCTCCAAGATGCTCGTGGCGGCCACGGGGAAGGCGAACAGGGGAATATTGCGCCACAGCGAGCCGGTTGTCATGTCAATGTGCTTAGATGCGGTATCAGCCATACGCTCTCAATCTCTAACATGCTCTTTCGTGCTTATTTGCGCAGACGATGATACTCCTAATCGACTAGTCATTGGGTGTTCCTATAGTTTTGTCAACCGTCGGGGCTACTCCCGGTAGGG
>URRJ01000055.1 GCA_900550205.1 uncultured Collinsella sp.
CTTGACGAAGTTCTGGAAGACCTCGTTCTTGGCGACAAAGTCGGTCTGGGAGTTGACCTCGATGACCACGCCCACGCCGTTGTCGGCCACGGCAATCAGGATTGCGTCGTCGCCGTCTTGATGGACGGTCACATCGATCTGCAGGGCTTCGCCATCGCCCATGCCATGCCGCACGGCGTTCTCGACGATGGGCTGGATTACAAAGGCCGGGACCAATGTGTCCTCGACATCCTCGGAGACATCGAAGGTCGCCAACACGCGGTCCTCGCCAAAGCGCGCCTTCTCAAACGTCAGGTAGCGCTTGGTCTGGGCAACCTCGCGCGAGACCGGGATAAGCGACCCCGAGTTGTCGAGCGTGGCGCGATAGAACGAGGAAAACTCGCGCAGCAGCTCGCGGGCACGCAGCGGGTCGGTACGCGTAAACGACGCGATGGTGTTGAGCGTGTTGAACAGAAAGTGCGGGTTGATCTGCGCCTGCAGGGCACGCACCTCGGCACGGGCCGTCAGTTCCTTTTGCACCTCGAGCTCGTGGATGGCGAGCTGCGTGGACAGGATCTCGGCAAAACCCGAGGCGAGCGCATACTGGGTACGGTCGACGGCACGCGGGGTCTTGTAGTAGAACTTGAGCGTGCCGACGGTGCGGTCGCCCACCTTGATGGGCGCGATGATGCCGGCGGGAACATGGTTGTGCGAGCCATCCGAACCCACCACGTCCACCACGCGGTCGAACGACTGCACGATGCCGTGCTCAATGACGTAGCGCGTGGCAAGCGTATGGATGGGCGAATCGGGCAGCAGCTTTTCCTCGAACTCGCCCGCGCAGGCCAGCACGTTGCTCTCATCGGTGATGGCAACGGTCATGGCACGTGTCTCGGGCAGAATACGCCGGCACACCAAAAGCGCCGATTCCTGCGTCAGGCCGCCCTTAATGTCCTCGAGCATGGCCGAGGCAACCGAGAGCGTCTCCTCGGTGTACTGGGAGCGTACCGAATCGGGGTTGAGCGTCAAATAGATAAAGATGCACAGGAAGATACACAGCAGCGCACAGGCGATCACCGTGGCAATCGGCTCAATGCCAGTCGCCAGGGCAAAGATAAAGTACACCAACACGCAAACGGCGCAGACAACGGCGATGATGCGAAAGATTGAAATTGAATTATCGCGCTGGGCGCGGCGGTCGATCATTCAGCCCCCTCCAGGATGCTAATCAGTTGTGCGTCGCGCCAAAGTTCATCCATGATCTTGGGCCAGAAACTCTGAAAACGCAGGTAGCTTGCGGCGTTTTGGCGGGCATAGGTCTTGGCCTCGTCAATACCATGACGCCAGATGCGCAGATACCCCTCGTGCTCGCGGGTAAACATGCTGCGAACCATGGCGGTCTTGCGCACGCGGTCGTCGAGCTCGCGCGAGATCCACGGACCCGGATAGGGCATGAGTGATGCGGCCGTAACCGGAATGAGCTCCTTTTGGTGCGCAGCGAACGTCAGCTTGGCCCGCTCGTAGTACCAACGGTACACGTCCTGCATAAAGCGCGGCGAGCGCTTCTCGGACTCGGGCGGCAGGTGGCGCACGGTCCACTCGTTATCGAACCACACGTCATAGCCGAACATGCGCATGTTAAACAGGTAGTCCAGATCCTCGCCGCGGGTGATAAACGGGTCGAAGGCCACGCGCGTAAAGGCGCGGGCGTGCAGGGCCACAAGGCCGCCGCACACGTAATTGGAACGCGAGATGCGGGTGCCCGAGAGCGCCTTTTTCATCCAGCGATTGAACTCGATACGCTTGGTCCACCAGCGATGGCAAATGCCCACTTTGTCCGTGGGAGCCAGCGGCGACCCGTCGCGATCGTAAAAGTATCCGCTCTTGACTAAAATCGGCAGGCCCTGACGCGTCTGTTGGCCCAGTGCATAGGTCGCACGCTTCATAAAGTCGGCATCGATGACGGTCTCGTCGTCATCCAAAAGCACAACCGCGTCGTGCCCCAGCACCGCAGCGCAGGCAAGACCCATGTTGCGGATGGCGCCGTAGCCGCGCAGGCTCACGCACTCGCCCGAGCCTTTGGGCGCAATCTGCGCCACGCGGTCGGCAACACGCGAAGCCTGAGTATTGGTAACGATGGTGACCTTAAGTGTGGGATGAGCATTAACGATTTCGTGCACGCGATGGGATACGTCGGCCGTGGCAGAAACCGGACAGACCACCAAGAGAATGATGCGCGGAATGTCGCGCACCTGTTCGAGCGAAGTCAGGCAGCGATCGAGTTCCGGGTTGGCGGCATTGAGCGACGTCGAGTGATCGTAGGTGCCGGGAGCGTTTGCTTGGGTATCATCGCCCGCCCAATATGTTGGGATCACAACCGTGGCGTTCATACCTTTGCCCTCCTTGCAACACAAAAACGGGGCGCCGCCAAACACAGGCGACGCCCCGCGACCTAGCTGATTCCATCATACCCACTTGGGCTAAACATTGTTCGGAAGTCAGAATGATTTATGCGGCCACTTCCAAAAGAGTACTGCAGATAGGCACAATTGCCATACTGAGCCCGGTTGTCTTACGCCGCCGCCTGAGCCATGCGGGACAGACGGACCAGCAGCACAAAGCCAACAACCAGCAGAACGCCAATAGAAAGGACGCCCAGCGACGGGTTGCCGGTCAGCGAGGTGACAACCGACACCAGGAAGGTGCCCATAACGCTTGCGTAACGGCCAAAGATATCGAAGAAGCCGTAGTACTCGTTGGACTTTTCTTTGGGGATGATGCGGCCAAAATAGCTGCGGCTGAGCGCCTGCACGCCACCCTGGAACAAGCCGACCAAAATGGCGAGCACCCAGAACTCAAAGGCGGTCTTTAAGAAAAACGCGGCAAAGAGCACGATGCCCATATAGGCGGCGACGGCCACCATGATCATGTTGAGTGTGCCCACGCGACCGGCGAGCTTGCCGTAGATGATGGCGGACGGGAAGGCCACAAACTGCGTGACGAGCAGCGCCAGCACCAGCTGGGTCGAATCGATGCCAAGAGCCGATCCGTAGCTGGTTGCCATGGAAATAACCGTGTGCACACCGTCGATGTAGAAGAAGAACGCGATCATGTAGACCAGCACGGTCTTGTTGTGGGCGATCTCGCGCATGGTGTGTCCGACCTCGGAGAACACGCCGCCCACGATGTGGCCGATGGTGTCCTGGGGACCGCGCTCGCGACCGTACTTTTGCTTATAGGTGCGAATGAGCGGCAGGGTAAAGATGAGCCACCAGGCACCGGTGATGACAAACGACAGACGCGTTGCCAGCATGGTGGGGACGCCAAGGGCGGGGCCACCCATGATAAGCGCCAGGCAGATGATGAACGGCACGGTGGAACCGATGTAGCCCCAGGCATAGCCCGAGCTGGACACGGCGTCCATGCGCTCGTCGGTGGTAATGTCGGGCAGCATGGCGTCGTAGAACGTCATAGAAGAGTTAAGGCCGATGGTGCACAGCACGTACACGGTCAAAAATGCCATGGCGGACATGGGGATAGCCTGCGCCAGGCAAAGAACCAGGCCCGTGAGGAAGAAGCCCAAGAAGAACTTGATCTTGTTGCCGGCGTAATCGGCAAGCGCGCCCAGAATGGGCATGAGCATGGCAATGACCAGCGAGGCAATCGTCTGCGCGTTGCCCCAGGCGACCACCAGGTCTGCCGAGGAAGCACCGGTATTGATGGCGTTAAAGTAGATGGGCACCACCGAGGTATTGAGCAGCACGAGGGCCGAGTTGCCCACATCGTACATAACCCAGTTACGCTCGAGCTTGGTGTATTTCATGGACAGGGCCCCTTCGTATTCGCCCGATATGCAGTTAGTTCATCGTACCCCAATTGTCCAGAGGCGCCGGTAAGGATTCGGCAAAGGGGCACGCACGAGCCCTACTCCTCGCGGTCGAACTCTTCGTCGGCGCCGAGCACGCGACCGCTGTAATTGACGTGGTTGGTCACGGCTTCCATATCGCCGGTCTCGATAAAGCGGGCGACGGTGAGCTCGTAATCGAGCAGTGCGCGATCAAAGACCTCGGGGAAGCTCTCGGTCGAGACTTCATCGGTAAAGGGGCTCTTCCATGCCAAGTGGCCCAGGTTGCCGGTACGCTCGGGCAACTCGGTCGTCACGCGGTGCGCAAGGCCGTCGAGTAGCGAATAATCGTGCACCAAGCCCTCGAGCAGGGCAATCGCGCGCGTCTTGGCCGAACCGGCCGGCTCGATAGTGCGGTAGAGCAGCTGCATGTCGGCTACGGCGCCGCCGTACTCTCCCACCGGGATATCGATGCCGTACACGCGTCCGGCAACATAGCTCATCAGCACACCGGCAACGCGATTGATGCGGTCGGTAGTGACGATCTCGCCCGCCGGCGGATAATCCTCGACCGTAGCCCCATCGCGCTTGAGCTGCAGCATCAGCACGTCCAGGTCGCTTTCGAGCACGGCATGAACTTGACTGCCCGAAGCCTCGAGCTCGGGATCGGACTCGACAATGCCAAACTGCTGCTCGTAGACAAAGGGATGGGCATTGCGATCGAGCGCATAGTGCGACAACAGGCCCAGCGCAAAGGCGCGACCCAGATTGGCATCGCGCGGCTGCAGGTGCGACACGCCGTCGCGCAGGCACGAGAACTGGCGCGACATGCGCGAGCGGTGCATGACCTGAGCAAGCGACATGCAGTCGGAAATGCGCGGCGTGAGCATGTGAAAGAAGAACGGGTCGGGACCTTGGTTTCCCAGGATAAAGGCGATGCGCTCCTCGTCGGACGTGATAACGCCCTGCGGAAGACGGTCGATGCTTTCCTCGCCAAACAGATGATGCGTAATGAGCGCGGGCATAATAATCCTTTCGATTTCATTCGATGCAATCCATTATGCCCACCGCACAGTCATGCCAAACCTGCAACGGCAAACGATGGCGCACCGACCCTTACGCAAGCCCCAAGTGCGATTTGACCTCGGCAGCGCGACGGCGTGAAACGGGCACCGTCGAGCTCACACGGTCGAGCCTGAGCTCCATCAGGCCCGTGGAGCCGATCTCGACATTGTGCACGTCTTCCAAATTGACCAGATAGCTGCGGTGGACGCGGATAAAGCCCTCGGAGGCCAAGCGCCGCTCGAGCGAGGAAATCGACTCATTGATCAGATATGTCCCCTCGGCGCAGACGGCGTTACAAAAATCGGCGCGCGCCTCAAAGTAGCAGACATCCGCCACGGGAATGAACACCCTTTTGCCCCCGCGATCCACCGTCAGGCGCAAAGGCTGGCGCGGAGCATGGACGACACGGCGAGCGCCCAGGGCAGTCTCGATCTTGTCGAGCGCCTTTGACAAGCGGGCATCCTCGACCGGCTTGACGACGTAATCGACAGCATCGAGGTTATAGGCATCGGCCGCATACTCGGCAAATGCCGTCACAAACACCACGACCGGCGGCGTCTTTAGGTTCTGCAGGGTCTCGGCAAGCTCAATTCCCGAGCGACCGGGCATGGTAATGTCTAAAAACAGCACGTCGGGCTTGTTCGACAGAATCGACTCCACGGCTTCGGTGACATTGCCCGCCTCGGCAATCTGACCCACACGCGTATCCTTTTCCAACAGATAGCGTAGCTCAGCCCTAATTGGGGGCTCGTCATCAACCACCAGGATGTTCCAGCCTTCGGACATATGCGCTTCCCCTCTTTTTCTCTCAATCCAACCGCGTGCTACACCGTTAGCGGCGCCGGCTCATGCGGCTCGCCGTTCAACTCAACGATGACCTGCGTTCCCACGCCCTCCTGGGACTTTACGCGCATGCCAGAATCTTCTCCGTAAAAGAAATGGATGCGCTGAAGCACGTTGAAGAGCGCCAGGCCGCAACCTCGCTTGACGGAGCCGTCGGCGGTAATGCTCTCGGGTTCCTCTCGGCGATGCTGCTCAAACAGATGCGCGCAGACTTCTTCGCTCATCCCGATGCCGTCATCTTCGACGATGATCTCCAAGCCGTCATCGGTCTCAAAAGCCCTAACACGAATAGAAAGCGGCTCGATCTCGCGCTGCGCATGCTTGATGCAGTTTTCGAGCAGCGGCTGCAAGATAAACGGCGGCACCAGGCTGTCGCGCACCTCAAAGTCGATGTCGACCGAAACGCGCAGACGGCCGTCGCCATACCGGGCCTGCATAAGATTGATATAACGAGTGCCCTGTTCCACCTCGTGCTCGAGCGTGGTGAGCGTATCGGAATCAGAAAGCGTCTGACGATAGTAGTTGGAAAAGTCGATCAGCAGCGATCGCGCCTTGTCGGGCTCGGTTCGAACGAGCGACACGATCGTGCTAATGGTATTGAATAGAAAATGCGGGTCGACCTGCGATTGCAAGGCGCGCAGCTCCACGCGGGCCGTAAGCTCGTCCTGGCGCTCGAGCTCAAAGCTGGCGAGCTGCGTGGAAATGAGATCGGCAAAACCCGAGGCCAACGCCGTCTGGCGCATATCAATGCTGCTCAGGCGGGGATAGTACAGCTCGAGCGTACCCACGCAATGCCCGCGCACGGTAAGCGGCGCGACAATGCCGGCGCGCAGGCGGGGAAAATAGCCGCCCGTCTCATTGGAGGTGTCACGCGAAAACACGCTCTGCTCGCCCGTCTCAATCACACTGAGCGTGGTCTTGAGCACGACCGGGGTGCCGGCAGGGCACTTTGCCGAGTCCTCGCCCCAGCTTGCCAACACCTGTTTGCCATCGGTAAAGCAGATGGCAGAGGCGATGGTCTCGGACAGGATAATTTTAGAGGCGCCCAGGGCCGCTTCGGGCGTAAGGCCGCGCGACGTATAGGCGAATATTTTTGATGCGATGGCGAGCGTACGGTCGGTTGCGCTCGATGTGAGGTCGTCGGGGACCACAAAGACATACGAGAAAAAGAAGCACAGCATGACCATGCCGGCAATAACGACAACGCCCGGAACGGGATTGGGGTTATCGGTTAAATCCCAGATAAGCAGCAGGATAAGCGCCGGAACGACAACACCGAGCAGGATGGCCTGGACCACATGCTGGGCCGTACGAAAGACCTTGGTAGAGTTGTAGCTCTTGCCCAGAATCAGCCTGTTTAAATCCACCGTCATCCCCTTTTATCTATCGCACCCATAGCAATAAAGAGGGCCGCAAGCGACCCTCTCCATTGCATTATGCAATCAAATACTGTGTTTTACATCCAGCCATCGACAAACGGTATCTTAGGCGCTGTATTTGTTGGCCTCGCCAAAGGTGCCAGCCTCGACGATCCAGCCATCCTTCATGATGACGTCCATGTTGTCGGTGTTGAGCACGTGGATGTCGGCGGCGACGTCACCGTCGACGACCAGCAGGTCGGCGCACTTGCCGGCCTCGATGGAACCGGTCTCGTCCTCGATGTGGCACATCTTGGCACCGTTGAGGGTGGCGCAGGTGATGGTCTCGACCGGGGTGAAGCCGATCTTGTCGACGAACTCGTACATCTCCTCGATGGAGCAGGTGCCGTACGGGGTGACGAAGGAGAAGGAGTCGGAGCCGATCGTCATGACAACGCCGCGCTTCTTGGCCTCGCGCAGGCAGTCGTAGTTGCGCTGCAGCTCCTTCTCGACCAGGGTGCCCTCGTACTTGTCGTGCAGCTCGGGGACGTAGACGGGCGGATAGGTGGCGTACCAGGTGGGCAGGAAGGCGATCGTCGGGGTGAAGAAGGTGCCCTGCTCGGCCATGAGGTCCATGGTGCGCTCATCGATATCGAAGCCGTGAATCAGCTGCTCGCAGCCAAAGCGAACGGAATCGTAGGCAGCGGCGTGGTTGTTGTAGCAGTGGCTCCACACGGGGATGCCGACCATCTTTGCCTCTTCGACTACGGCCTGGATCTCCTCGGAGCAATAGTGCTGGTCGCGACCGGAGTCCCAGCGCCAGATGCCGCCACCGGTAGCCCAGATCTTGATGGCATCGGGGTTCTCGCGCAGGCGACGACGGACGGCCTTGCGCAGATCCCAAGGACCGTCGACCTGGTCGCCCCAGGGATGGGATTCCTTGTTGAGCTCCTGGGTGCAGTGGTGGGAGTCACCGTGGCCGGCAACGCGGCAGAAGCCGAGGCCGGTGGCCAGAACGCGCGGGCCCTTAAAGACGCCCTTGTCGATGCAGTCACGGATCTGGATACCAAAGCGGCCGATCTCGCAGACAGTGGTGAGGCCGTGAGTGAGGCAGTCGTAGGCCTGCTTGACGGCGACGGCCTGCTTCTCGAGGAGCGGCTGCATGACCCAATCGGTGTCATCGTCGGTCAGGTTGCCCGAGAAGTGCAGATGGGTGTCGATCAGGCCGGGAAGGACGGTCTTGCCGGCGGCGTCGATGACCTCAACGCCCTCGGGAAGGTCCTGCATAGTGCCGGCGTACTCGATCTTGCCGTTGTCGTCGACGAGAACGAGGGAGTTCTCGACCGGCTCGGCACCGGTACCGTCGATGAGCTTGCCGCCAACGATTGCATACTTAGTGGACATGGTTCCTCCTTATGGATCCATATAGTGGGCGAGGCCGTGTTGGGTTAAGGCCTCACAAAGCTACCCAAGTGGTGCCGGGTTCGGTGCGCGGGAGAGAGGGCCCCACGCACCCGATCCGCCCCGGCTAGGCGTTACTTTTTGCGGGAATTGGTGAAAGCCATGAGGGCCAGGCCAATAGCCAACCAGCCGATCACGATGCTCCACTCCACCATGTTGAGGGAGGCGGGAGAGAACGGAATCACGAGCAGGCCGATGATGATGGCGCAGGCAGCGATAGCGAGGCCGATGCCAAACTTGCCGCCGGGCACCTCGTAGGGACGAGGCAGGTCGGGCTCGGTGAAGCGCATGCGCAGGCAGGCGAGGGCAACCATACCGCAGGAGAAAATGAAGGCGAGAGCCGACACGTTGGTCAGAGGGATGAGCATGTTCTTGCCCAGGAACGGACCGATGACGGTGATAACGCCCAGAACGACGCAGGCGAGCTTGGGAGCGCCGGACTTGGGGTCGACCTCGGCGAACTTCTCGGGCAGTTGGCCCTTGCGGCCCATGGCGAGCATGATGCGGCTCGTGGCGCCGTAGAAGGAGTTCATCGGGCCCATGGGTCCAAGCGTGGCGATGACGAGCATGGCCAGGTACAGAAGCATGTTGATGCCCTTGAGGCAGGCAAGCGCGGGAACCGGGCTCTTAACAAACTCATGCCAGTCGAGGATGGTGCCGAACGAGTAGATGCAGACCATGTAGAAGCCGCCGGCGGCCAGCAGGGCCAGGGAGATGATCTTGCCGAACTTGTTCCAGTTGAGGCCCTCGGCTGCTTCCTCAGCCTGCTGAGGAATGGTGTCGAAACCGGCGTAGAAGAACGGGGTCAGAACCAGGACCGACACGATGCCGGCGAACAGGCTGGCGCCCTCGGTAGCGGCCTTGCCGCCGCCAGCGCCGGTGACCTGGGAGAACACGGGCATGGCGTTGTCCGGCGAGCCGGTGAACAGCGAGACGCCCATGGCGAGCAGCATGCCGCAGAGCAGGGCCTTGGTCAGGAAGGCCTGGAGCTTGGCGGCCGAACTGGCACCGCGGAAGTTGAGGAAGATGACGTAGGCTGCAAAGCCGAGCGCGATCAGCGTCGGGAACAGGTAAACGTCGGCGCCCAGGATGGTGTAGAGCTTGACGGCGCGCAGCCACTCAAGACCGGGCAGGCTGCCGAACATCTCGGACACGAGGGTCGAGATGGCGATGGCCTCCCACGGGCACAGGATACCGTTGCCCAGGGCCAAAAGCCAACCGGTGATGTAGCTCAGCGTACGGCCAAAGCTACGATCAACATACTCGACGATGCCGCCCGAGATGGGGATAGCAGCCGTGAGCTCGCCGAAAACAGCTCCGACGGGCACGAGGAAGATTGCACCCAAGAGGAATGCGATCATAGCGGGAACGGGACCGCCGCCCACGACCATCCAGTCGCCAACCTGCAGAACCCAACCGGTACCGATGATGGCACCGAAACCGATGGTGAAGAAGTTCCAGAGCGAAAGCGTTTTCTTCATGCCGCCGTTATCCTCGACTGCAACTTCTGCGTTCTTGTCCGCCATTGTTCCCCTCCTTTCCTTTTTGACGCCCCTTGACGTCACCCCTTGCGCGGTCTGTTTTGCCGCGCTCTTTTATTTCGTGGCTTTAAGATACGGCCTTGGCGCAGCAGCTCCGCTTGTAGCTCGACCGAAGGCAGAACTGCAAAACGAGCGGCGCCGTTTTTGGGACGAACGGCACGGTTTGCCGCTCATTGTTGCCGCCCGTCCGACGGGCGTACGCTCATCGGACGCATATAGAGATGTTTTTGAGGCCGTGTGTTTTGCGCCTTTCGTACCGTTTACCGAGCTTTTGACGCGCAGACCCATTTGTTGCACATCTTTTTTGTAGGATGGACAGGTTATACATGAGACAAGGCGGTACGAATGGCATACGGATACAACGACGGTGATCAACGGCGACAAAGCGTTCGCCTTGCTGGCCGTACCACGCCGACGCCCAGAAGTGCCACGAGCAGCAATCCGCAACGTCCTCAAGAGCAACCCAGGCCTTCGTCTCGGCAGCAGGCAAGCAGAACGCGGCAGAGTGGCCGTCTGAGCACGGGCACAAGCGCGCAGCAAGATAGCCGCTTGGGCGCGCGCACTCGACAGCGTCAGGCCGAGGTTCCGCAACTGCGCCGCAACGGCGCACGTCAGCCCGGCATCCATATCAACCGCTTCTTTTCGCATCCCCAAGGCGGACGCGACGGCAAGCCCTACCGCTCGACATCGCACGCGAATGCCCCCGCCCTGCCGGCTCGTCGACTTCGCCTCGCACTGTGCTCTATCCTTACCTGTCTGGTCTTTGTGCTTATGAGCTCCTGTATGTCCCACGGTTCGGCCGGTCTCGAGCCCACCGCCGAGGACAAGCTGCTCAAGGCCCCCGTCGCACCCGGTTATTCTTTCGCCTTTTCGACCCCACGCTCGCAATGGCAAGCCGGCACGATGCCCCATATCTATCAGATCGACCCTGCGTGGTCGGAGCTGCCTTACGCCGGCGGCACCATCCGCCAAAATGCCTGCGGGCCTACGTGCCTCACCATGGTCTATATCTTTAAGACGGGACGCACCGATATGACCCCCGTCGATATGTGCGCGCTTTCTGAGGCGGGCAATTACGCCCCCACCGGTGCAACCGAATGGTCGTTTATGACGAGCGGCGCATGGCAGTTGGGACTTAACGGAACGGAGCTCCATAACGATCGCGACTCTATGACTCAGGCGCTGCGTTCGGGAGCGCCCGTCATCGCCGCCGTTCGGCCGGGCACCTTTACCAACGTGGGCCACTACATTGTGCTTTACGGTATTGACGACGCCGACCAGATTGGCGTCTACGACCCCAACTCGGCCAGCCGCAGCGCCCGCCGTTGGGGCGCCGTAGAGGTCCTCAATGAAGCCGAAGCCATGTGGGCCTACTACTAGTCATTGGGGATAATCATTGGGGACAGACTTAAATGAGTAGCCCCAGGCTGCCAGGAACTGCCGACACGGAAAGCGCATCCCATTTTGGAGCTCAATAGCGGGATGCACTTTCCGTTAGCGGCCCGTTTGGGAAACTACGTTCCACTTTCCGGCAACATTCCGGGATGCATTTTCCGGTTGAGGCCCTCAAGGGAAACTATGTCCCATGTTGGACGCTCATTCTGGGATGCGCTTTCCGCAGTTGATTGATGCGGGCTTTAAGGACTGTTCCAAGCTGCCAGCAGAAAAGGAACGTCCCCAAGTGCCGGGTTTCCGCAGTCATTGGGGACAGACTTAAATGACTAGTCTTTTAAGAACGTCCATTACAGTCGAAATTGTCAGCCCGGGAC
>URRJ01000056.1 GCA_900550205.1 uncultured Collinsella sp.
CCAGCAGCGCGGAGGCAACGGCGCGCGGGTCGGTTGAGGTGGTGGGCATATGCAGTCTCCTTTGACGCCCCATCGGGGGCGAATCGAGTCGAATCCTCGAGAGTATACCCATATGGGGCCGCGACCCTGCGGCGAACTGAAGACGATGCCAACGGATTGGGTAAAGGCCCCGCGTGCCCGCCGCGCGAGCGTGGAAACTTGGACGCCTATCGAATGAGAGTGGTTTTTCGGACGGAATCAGCCTCAAAACGCCCAAAAGCCGTCCAAATATCCACCCTCATTTCCCGACCGTCCAAAATCCACGCTCATCCGCCGCCCGCACATCTCTCATCTCTCATTCGTCACGAATACGAGAGATAACAGAAAGACGAGAGATAAATATGAGAGATAACTGAGCAGTAAAGAGACAAGCAATCATGGTATTATCTCAATATCGATTGTTCTACCAGCAAAAACATGTTTATATGAAACAGATGGCAGACATCTTATCTTTTATCTCTCACTCATCTCTAATATGAGAGATAACAGAAAGATGAGAGATAATTACGAGAGATAACTGAGAGACGAAGGAAATCCATTCGCGGCATTCTTCGCAGAACCGAGCGAAAGGACGTGCAGATGAACGAAAACGAACTGACCGGTCTGCTCGAGTCTTTAAGGCGCATGGGCTCGGACGATCTTAACGTCGAGGTCAAGGAGAGCGCCACGACGCTTTCCCGCGACGTATGGGAAACGGTCAGCGCTTTCGCAAACACCGCCGGCGGCATCATCGTACTCGGAGTGAGCGAGCGCGCGGGTTTTGTCCCAGTTGCAAACTTTGAGACCGAGAAAGTGCTCAACCAATTCGTGGCGGGCATGGGTGATGCCGGCGGTCGCGGAAAGCTGGCCAATCCGCCCAAATACACCATTGAGCGCGTGGAGCTCCAGGGCACCGTGGTTCTGGTCATCACGATTGAGGAGCTCGACCCGTCGAGCAAGCCTTGCTATGTCATAGAGCGGGGCGCTCAAGGTGGCAGCTACAAACGCATCGATGACAAAGACGTACCCCTTTCGTCGACCGAGGTTTTGGCACTGTCGTCATATGAACGGACGAGTCCTAGCGATCGCGATGCGGTGCCCGGCACGAGTGCGGGCGATCTCGACGAGTCGCTGGTCGACCGCACGATAGAGCGTGCCTATTCGTTGACGCCTCGAGCGATGCGCGGTGCGGCGGACAAGAAGACAAAGATGGAGCGTCTGAATTTCCTCGACTTCCAGGGCAATGTTACCAAGGCCGGCCTCCTTGCCGCGGGCGTTTACCCTCAGCAGTTCTATCCCAAGCTCTTCATTGATGTGGCTGTCCATGCGGGAACTCAAAAGGGCGCTGCGGGACCGCTAAGATTTATGGACCGCACAGTCTGCGAGGGCACCCTGGGCGAGATGATTTCGGATACTGTCGCGGCTGTCGCCAAAAACCTGCGCCGCACCTCGACCGTCCAAGGCATCTCGCGTATCGACTCGCTGGAGATTCCCGAGGAGGTCCTGCGCGAGGCAGTCGCCAACGCGGTTATCCACAGGGAATACGGGGATCGGTTCTGTGGGCAATCGATCGCCGTCGACGTTTTTGACGACCGTATCGAGGTGACGAATCCCGGCGGCCTTTATGGAGGGAAGACTCGCGAGAGCTTGTTTGACGGCAGCTCCCGATGCCGTAACGCGACGCTCGTGAAACTCATGTCGATTGTCCCGCTGCCGGATGGCGCAGGTTCGCCGGCTGAGGGCAATGGCTCGGGCATCCCGATGATGATCGATGCCATGCGCGCGCATGGTCTGGCCGAGCCCCTGTTCTGCCCGGGGTTCGATCGGTTCAAGGTCGTACTTTACCGTTCAAAGATTGAGCCGGTCGATCATGGCGGGGACTTGATTATGACGGCACTCAAGCGCTACGGCGAATTGGGGACGCGCGAACTGGCGGAGCGCACGGGACTCACGGTTTCCCAGGTTAGGGCACGCGTCAATGCGCTCATTGAGCAGGGTGAGCTTGAGCCGACGGCGCCGTTGACAAGCCGCAACCGCAAGTATCGACTGTCAGAGCGCGTGGAATAAATGCGTTAGTGGACGAGGCGACCCAATAATCGACCCTCAATTGGCGCCCACTAAGGTAAAGCGGTTGTTGCTCAGTCGACGGTGATGCTAAAGACTCGGCTTACGCCGGCATGGCCCCGAACCCGTCCATCAAGAACAGCCTAAGAACCAGCTTGATGACATATCCCGGTTTGACTTCAGCCGCGTCAAAGACGTGGCGCTCGGCGAGCTCGCTGCAGTATGCATAGATGTCGCGGATAAGGTCCGCGCCCGAAAGCGTAAACATGTAGCCTGCGTCCGAAAGCGCATTGGGTGCGGCGGGCAACTTGGCCATGTGGCAGAACGTTTGCAGGTCGGGCGCCATAACATTCTGGTAGTCGAGGTGGCCGCTGGCATCCTGTGCGGCAAGCTCCAATTGGCGCACAAAATCCAGCGCCGCCGCTAACACAAAGCTCGGCGTAGGCGCATTGACGTCCTGAGTGGTCGCCACAAGCCTGCCCGCCGCCTGCGTGACAAGCCAAGCGACCTCGCGCTGGCAACGCACAGCCTTGCGCGTAACCGGCTTGATGGACGAAGAAGAAACGCTCCCCTTAGGCGGATTCGAAGCAGCCATAAGACCCTCTCATGAACAATCCGGCCCAACAAGCCCGGATGAAACACGTGCTACATCAGTATACAGGGGAGTGGGATGGAAAAAACGGAGTCGACAGCGTGAACTGCCGGCTCCTGATTGCTTGCCTTAGAGGCTGTACACTTCGACCATAGCTTCGCCAATGCGATGGGGCACGCCGGTGACGAGTGCGTTGCCCATGCAGAAGGCTCGATGGCCGTCAGTCATGCCCGTATCGGTCCAGCCTTTCGGGAATCCCTGAAGCTGATCGAGCTCGTCGGGAACAAGACGGCGGAAACGGCCATCGGGACATTCGATGACGTGCTTGAAGCGGCTCGCTCCCGTGCCGCCTTCTCCTGTGAGGATGGTGCGGCTCGGCTTGTCGGTGGCATCCGGGAAGCTCATGGCTCCTTCGGAATACGTGTACGTAAAGCCTGTCTTTTTGTTAGTGCGCTCTTCGCGCTTGCTGCCCTTAAGGTAGCGCCAGTCGGGAAGCTTTTCGTCGGAGATGTAGAACTGCTCCGGGACATAAGCCTCGTCGACAAGCACGTCGCCAAGCACGTGGCGCTCACCGTGATAGTCCTCGGCAAAGTCGCAGGTCAGAACATGACAGCCCTGCATGACGCCAGCATTCTTGAATTGAGAGGTCTTTTGGCCGACGCCAAAACGAGTTGAGTTCTCGTAGGGGTCGGGTAAAACATCGAGCTCGGACATCTCGTCGGGATAGATGGCGGGGAAGGCTTTAGCCATGACGCCGTTGTGCATGCGATCAACGAGATCAACCTTGCCAGCGTCCTTTTCGCAGAAGATATAAACACGCTTGCGACGCTGGGGGAAACCGTATTCGGCAGAGTTGACCACGCGCCATTCGACCGTGTAGTCGAGGTCGGCAAGACAACTTAGGATGATGGCGAAGTCGCGACCGCGTTGAGACGCGGGCGATTTGAGCAGGCGGTCGACGTTTTCGAAGAGGCCGAACTTGGGTTCTTTCATCTCGAGGAAGTGATAGATGTCCCACCAGAGGACACCCTTCTTGCCCTCGATGCCGTGCGCCTGATTGAGCGGGCGTGCAACAGAGTAGTCCTGGCAAGGGAAGCCACCGACGACCATTTGCACGTCGGGGATTTTAATTTCGCCGGCTTCAGCCTGCTCCAGGACCTTATTGATATCTTCGTTAACAACGGAATCTTCGCCAAAGCGGTCCATGTAACAACGTGCCGCAAACTGACGCGCCTTGGTTCCGGGCGGTTCCCACTGGTTGGCCCAAATGGTGCGGAAGGGGCCGGCGGGGTTCATGTAGAAATCTGGATAACGAGGGTCAGCGTAGCCTTCGAGGCCCAAACGGAATCCGCCGACGCCAGCAAAAAGCTCGGCAATATTAATCTCAGACACGTTTCTCCAATCGCTGCTGTGTCCGGTTATGGTGGTCACAACAATAACCGATCGAGGGGACAATCAAGACCTCAATTTTCTGGGCGTTAGTAGTTGCTCTGAACTACCATGAGGTTAGTTGCGAGTTTCGGAGGTATCCCGTGTCTAAGAAGCGCCTCGATTTCAAGCGCATGCTTGACGATACTGATTTTTCTGACCCCTCAAGTATTGAGCGCTATGCTGCCAATCTCGATGGCATGACGTTCCGCGATATTCTCGAGCTCGGTATTGCTCCGGAGGGGGAGAGTGCGCCCAAGGACTTTGGCTCCAAGAAGTACAAAGGCGGTATGGGCACTCTTATCGAAGAACGTTACTTTGGCTACAAGGCCAATAGTGACGATCGCCCCGACTTTCCCGAGGCGGGCGTTGAGCTCAAGGCAACGTGTTTTGATGTGCTCAAGAACGGCCGGAAGTCTGCTGGCGAGCGCCTTGTCCTGACCATGATTCCTTATGACCGACCTGTTTCGCTCGACTACGACAGTTCTCACCTCAAGACCAAGCTCAGCAATATCCTGTTGATTTACTACGGCCGAGATCGTTCCATCGATAAATACGACCAACGCATTGAGCGTGCGGTCATGGTTCGTCTGCCCGAAGAGGACATGAAAATCATTCGCGCCGACTACGAGAAGATCATTTCCTATATTCAGGATGGCCGTGCGGACGAGCTTTCAGAAGGCATGACGACTTATCTGGGTGCTTGCACGAAGGGCGCAACTGAGGCCACAATGTGGGCGGACCAGTATTATGAATACTTCAATACCGATACGGGCGAGATTGAGCGCCATCGCGCAAAGCGTCGCGCCTTTTCCCTCAAGCGCTCGTATATGGACTATGTGCTCCATACTTATGTCCTCGGTGCTCCGCGAGTCGGGGAGAGCATTGTTCAGGACGATGGCAAGTCTATCGATTTCGAAAGTTACGTAACTGGACTTATCGAGCGCCATTACGGTGAGACCGATCGTCAAATTGCCGAACAGTATGGACTGGAGTACACGGGCAATAAGGCGCAGTGGACAACGCTCGTTTATCGTATGCTCGGAATCAAAAACAATGCTGCCGAGGAATTCGTCAAGGCAGGCATTTCCGTCCGAACTGTTCGAGTTAACAACAGGGGGCACATCGAACAGGCTATGTCGTTCCCACCGTTTGAGTTCAAGCGTTTGATTGAAGAAGACTGGGAGACGTCGCCTCTTCATGCGTGCCTTGAGACCAATCGCTTTTTCTTCGTTGTGTTCCGTGAGGACCACGATGGCGTGCTGCGTCTCGACCGTTGTTTGTTCTGGGCAATGGGAGAAAACGAAATCGAAGGCCCAGCGAAAGCTTGTTGGGATGAGACGCGAAAGGTAATACGTGAGGGCGTTGAGCTCAATCCGTATCGGGATGCGAGCGGAAAGCTCAAAGTGACTAACAATCTGCCCGGTATGGCGGACAATCCAATTGTTCACGTTCGCCCGCATACGTCAAAAGCGGCTTACAAGTTTGCCGATGGAACAGAGATCGGTGACATCGCAAGGAATGCTTACGAACTGCCCGACGGGCGCTGGATGACGAAGCAATCGTTCTGGTTCAACAAGGGCTACCTGGAGCATATTCTGGGGCTGTAGCGTTTCGAGATTATTTAACAATCAACCCCTGCTCCTCGATACCTCGATGTTGCCCCTACAAATAAATCCCCTCACCAAGCTGCTTATGGAACTCGGCGTGATGGTCGCGTGCCCAGGTAAAGAGCGCCTGGTCAAAGTCGGTGCGCGTGGCCGGGACGCCAAAGACGCCGGCAACCTCGACGCGCACAAACTCCAGTGCCGGCAGCTTGTTGATGGCAGTGAGGGCAAACGGGGACGAGGGCTCCTCGAACAGATAGCGGCTGCCTTGCAGCGCGTCGCAACTGGTGCACGTGTTGCCGAGCGACGGGGCTTTGGAGGCTCGCGCGCCTACGGGCTTGTAGCCGCAGCGCTTAGAAAGATAGTCGCGGATCTCGCCCGGCACGCAGCCAACAGCGGGCACGATAGCGAGCGCGTTGGCGTTGGCCGTGTCGATGACAATGTGCCCGGCTTCGTTGGGCGCGTGCGCGATGGCGATGCTCTCGTCGTTATCGGTTCGATAGGGAATGCCAAAGGCCGCGACCGAGGTCTCTTTGTGGCACTTCCAGCATTCGCGCTTGCCCAGTACTAGATATATATACGGCGCTGAGGGGTCGGATCGGTCAACACCGGGCAGCCATTCGGCAAAGGGCTCGGGGTTGACGCCGCTGGGTACATACCAGATCTTCTTGGTCCGGTCCCATTTGGCGCCCAGCGCCTTGGCTTCTTCTTTGTGCGAAAAGGGGACATCGAGCTCGGTGCGCATGGCGGCTCCTTGGTGCTGCAGGTGCAAGTGGCTCAAGGATACCGCAGGGCGCAGACATCGCGGCGTTTTGCTGAGAAGTTGCGGTGCGGACTGATTGGTTATGCCGATGGATAGATCGGCAAGTAGATGGTCGGCTTTTGGCCAGTTGGGCGGTTGGAGCAGCTTGCGGCGCAGTTTTGTGCCTGGCTATTGTTGATGTTGGGGCATTGAATTTGTTTGGCGGCTATTTGTCAGGTGAATTGATGTTACGTTGCGATGACGGTTGGAGCTGCCAGTGGATTTGGCGACATAAAACAAAACAGCCCAGAGGGCATAGCCTCTGAGCTGCGTACATTTGGTGGGCGTTAGAAGATTTGAACTTCTGACCTCTTCCGTGTCAGGGAAGCGCTCTCCCCCTGAGCTAAACGCCCGATCAAGGGTGCGCAAGTGCGCAAGGGATAATATAACGGAGCCTGAACTCGGTGGCAAGAACATTTTTAAAAATCGCTTACATTGTGGAATTCGGGGGCTTTGTCGTATCCATTTCAAAAGAGCCTGCTGCCGCGATTTGGCTGTCGCATAATGCAAGGCCATTGCGGTATCGAGCTATGGAAAGACGCCTGCGGAATTGTCCTACCGATAAGCGGACAAGCCTCCAGCCGGTGCCTTCGCCGTGGTAAGGTAAGCCGAATTGTTTCCAGGCTGTTTCGGGGGAGTGGAATGAGCAAAGAGTGTGTCGAGCAGGTCGAAGGCACAGGGGCTTCGGTGCCGATGACCGATATATCGAACATTGATGTGCCCGAGGGCACCGACGAGCTCAGCCGCAGCACCCGTCGCGCCTGGCGCGACCGTCTCAACGACGCCCAGACGCGCAAGATGATCACGGGTGTTTTAGCCACGCTGGTGGGCGGTTCGTTTTGGGGTTTCTCGGGTACCAGCGCGAGTTTTTTGTTCGATACCTACCATGTCGATACGCTGTGGCTTATGAGCATACGGCAGATTCTCGCCGGCCTGCTCTTTATGACTGTGGTTGTTACGCGCGACCGCGCACGCCTGGTCAAGCTTTGGACGACGCCCGCCGATCGCAAACAGCTGCTGTTCTTTACCGCCTTTGGCCTGCTCTTTAACCAGTTTTGTTATCTTTCGGCCGTGCGCCTGACCAATGCCGGAACTGCGACGGTGCTCCAGTGCCTGCAACTGGTCATCATTATGGGCTACACCTGCGTGGTCGACCATCGCATGCCTCGCGTGCGTGAGGCCGTTGGCATTGGGTTGGCCCTGGGCGGCACCTTTTTAATCGCTACCGGCGGCGACCCGACCAGTCTGAGCATATCGCCGCTTGGCCTGGTCGCAGGCCTTATGTGTGCGGTCAGCGCCACCTGCATGGCGGTGATTCCCGCCAAGATTCTGCCCGAATACGGTAGCCCTATTGTTACGGGCTCGGCTATGCTCACGGCGGGTGTCGTTTCGAGTGTCTTTGTGCAGCCGTGGGCTCATATGCCGGCCCTCGATGCTGCCGGCGTCGAAGCGCTCGCGGTGTTTGTGATCGTGGGCTCTTTCCTGGCGTATATGCTCTATATGGAGGGCGTCAAGGATATTGGCTCCGTACGCGCGAGTCTCATCGGAACTGTGGAGCCGGTCTCGGCAACCATCACCAGCGCCGTTATGCTGGGCACGGTGTTTTTGCCGACCGACCTGATTGGCTTTGCCATGATCATCGTGATGATGTTCCTGACGGTATAGCTCACGCCGCTTCCAAGACGGACACGGTGTTGCACCACAATTCCGCGAATTGGTGCCTGCATCTGGAGTTTAACTGACGATGCCAAATATGCCATAAACTAATAGCGTTATTGACTTTTAGTATTGCGAGGACTCCTCTATGGCTGGTAACCACTTTAAGAACGGCGACGGCGAGCGCTCTGCAGTTCCGCCGCGTTCAAATGGGGCTGGAAACGCTGGCGTACCGAGTGGATCCAGCCAAAACGGTGCTGGCAACCGTACGTCTCCGGGCGAAACGGCGATGTTTGCCGCTCTGTACGAACAGTCTCAAAAGGCAAAACAGGCTGGTCGCGTAGGCAGGCAGGCATTTCCGGGTGGGGCGGGCTCTGCGGCTTCGTCGGCCGGGGTCCGTCCGGCGCCAACGGGCGGTGCGAATGTTGCCGGTCCCACTGGCCCCGCTAACAACGCAAATCGCGCCCACAACGCCAGCCCCATCAACTCTGCCAATCCCGCCAATAGTGCTTCTTCTGCTGGAGACGCAGGGCTTACGGGTAACCTAGGCACCATCTATATGGGCGCTTCCGAAACCGGCACGTTTGCCCGTCTTGATGACGACGGTGCCGAGTTTAAGGGTTCGGGCTCTAAAGAAGATTATTACGATTTTGGCTTGAACTACGGCGGCGATTCCTCGACGAGCTCGACCTCGAACGGCCTGGTTCGTCATCGCCATCGCAAAGGCGAGCGCAAGAAGCGCCGCGTTACAGCCGTTGTCGCTGCCATCGTTGTGGTGGTTCTTGTCGCGTTTGGCGTGAGCGGCTTCATGCTGCTTAACTCGGCAAAAACCGTGAAGAGCCAGGCAAAGGAAACTGTCGAGATCGTCGGCGGCCTTAAGGACAAGGTCACGTCGGGCGATTTTTCGACCCTGCCCGACGATGCGAAAAAGATCGACGAACTCTGCAGCAGCATGAAGAAGGAGACCTCGAGCCCGGTGTGGACGATGGCTTCGTTCATCCCCGTGTACGGCAGCGACATTAACGCCGCCCGCACCATGGTCGACGCTCTGTCCGATGTTTCGAGCGGCGCGCTGGTCCCCATGGCCGATAATCTCGCTCAGGCAACGCCCGGCAAGCTGTTCCAGGACGGGACAATCAACGTGTCCGCGCTGCAGGCGGTCGCCGATTCGCTCTCCGATAGCTCAAAGGTGTTCAAGAGCGCCAACGAAAAGATTCAGGGTATTGGCGATACGCATATCGCTCAGGTGACCGAGCTGGTCGATAAGGCAAAGGACGGCTTTGCCGTCCTGGACGGTGCAGTCGACGCGGCGGAGAAGGTCGCCCCCGTTCTGCCACAGATGCTCGGCGCCAACGGCCAGACGCGCAACTATCTTGTGTACGCCATGAACAACGTCGAGATCCGTGCTTGCGGCGGTTTTGGTGGTTCGCAAGGTTTGATTTCAGTCACCGATGGCCAGATGTCAATCGGCGACTTTGTTCCCCGCATTGGACTCAGTGAGGACGAGGCGGTCGAGAGCGTCGACGAAGAGGACGAGGCGCTGTTTGGTGACCACAGTAACCTATACAACTCTGGTAACACGTATTCGCCCGATTGGCCCCGCAACTCGCAGCGTGTTGCCGCACTGTGGAAGTCCCAGTATGGGCAGGACGTCGATGGCGTCGTCGGCATCGATCCGGTGTTCTTGCAGTACCTGCTGGGCCTTGTCGGTAATGTCTCGCTGCCCGATGGTACGGTCGTCGACGGTACCAACGCGGCAAAGGTTCTCATGCACGACGTGTATTGGAACTATCCGGTCGAGGAATCGGACGGCATCTTTGCATCTGTTGCCAGCGCTGCCTTCGACAAGATTCTCGGTGGCATCGGTGACGTCGACGTTACGAAGCTTGTCGGTGCATTCGAGCGCGGTGCCGAAGAGGGCCGTCTGATTGCTTGGATGAGAAACGATGATGAGCAGAATGCCATCAAGGAGATGGGCATTGACGCTTCGCTGCCCGATCCGGATGATCCGAGTGCCGATCCCGTTGCCGGCGTTTACTTTAACAACCTGAGCTTCTCCAAGCTCGACTGGTACCTGAACGCCGACACGCAGATTGGCCAGGGCGTGAAGAACGGCGACGGCACGTGCTCCTATCGCATTACCGTTACCCTGACGAACATCATGACGCAGGAGGAGGCTGGCAAGCTGCCCGACTACGTGGCGGCCAGTGCGTCCGGCGCCGCGCGTGACGACGAGCGCTTGTATGTATCGCTATTTGCGCCGACGGGCGGCAATATTTCGGACCTTACCGTCGAAGGCACCCAGTTTGGCCTTGGCGCTGCCACCTGGCATGGGATCCCCTTCTATTCGGGAACCGTCGATCTGCATGCGGGCGAGACGACGACGATCACGTATACGCTGACCACGTCGGCCGAGGCGGGGGACAAGCCGCTTACACTGCGTCAGACTCCTACGTGCCAGGCGGCTCGCGACAGCGCTTCGGCATAGGGTTTTTCTGGTAGCCCAGATAATCGAGTACCATTTTGGGGCGGACAGGCAATCTGTTCGCCCCTGTTTTGTAAGGAGAGCGCATGAAGTACTTTGGCACCGATGGCTTTCGCGGCGAGGCCAACGTTGGGCTAACGGTAGAGCACGCTTATAAGATTGGCCGCTTTGTGGGTTGGTATTACGGTGCCAACCGCGGAGCCAAGGCGCGCGTGATCGTGGGCAAGGACACGCGTCGCTCGAGCTATATGTTCGAGGCGGCGCTGGTGAGCGGCCTGGTCGCGAGCGGCGCAGACGCTTATATGTTGCATGTGATTCCGACGCCGGGCGTGGCGCATCAGACCGTGGAGGGCTGCTTCGATTGCGGCATCATGATCAGCGCGAGCCACAACCCGTTTTGCGATAACGGCATTAAGCTCGTCAACAGCGACGGCTTTAAGATGGACGAGGACGTGCTGGAGCTCATCGAGGATTATATCGATGGCAAGAGCGAGGTACCGCTGGCTACGGGCAACCACATCGGTGCCACGGTGGACTATATGCAGGGTCGCAACCGCTACATCGCTTCGCTCATTGCGAGTGCGAATTTCTCGCTGCAGGGCGTTAAGATCGGCCTGGATTGCGCTAACGGATCGGCATCCTCGGTTGCCAAACCGGTGTTTGACGCGCTGGGCGCCGACGTGCGTGTAATCAATGCCGCGCCCGATGGCTTTAACATTAACGTCGACTGCGGCTCCACGCATATGGAGCGCCTGCAGCGCCACGTGGTGGAGCAGGGCCTGGACGTGGGCTTTGCCTATGATGGCGATGCTGACCGCTGCCTGGCGGTGGATGAACGCGGCCGCGTGGTCGACGGCGACCAGATTCTGTACGTGTGCGGCGTGTATCTGAACAAGCACGGGCGTCTCTCGGGCGGTACCGTGGTGCCGACGATTGCCAGCAACTTTGGCCTGATCAAGTCACTGGAGCTTGCCGGCCTGAGCGCCGTGACCAGCGGCGTGGGCGACCGCCACGTGTATGCCAAGATGCGCGAGGGCGCCTACAGCCTGGGCGGCGAGCAGACGGGCCATACGATCTTCGGCGATATCGAGCGCACGGGCGACGGCATTATGACCTCGCTGCGCGTGATGGAAGTGATTCGTGCCGAGCGCGAGACGCT
>URRJ01000057.1 GCA_900550205.1 uncultured Collinsella sp.
GGATTTCCTTGCGCGCAACGACCTCTCCCCCGCCGACGAGCGCCTGCATCTGCTGACCAAAAAGGCACGCCGCACCTATGCGCAGAGCACCTACCGCGACGGTGACTACTTGGTCTTTGGCAGCGAGAGCTCGGGCATTCCCGAGCCACTGCTTGCCGCAGCTCCCGAGCGTTGCGAGCGCATCCCGATGCTGCGCGATTGCGACTCACTCGATAACGCTGAGGCTTGGGAAGCCCACGAGGAATCGCTGGGGCATGCCGAGGACAGCCACGAAGCTATCCTTCAGCAAGATATCTGCGGTAACTTCGTCAACCCGGACGACTACCGTATCAGTGCACTCAACCTCTCCAACAGCGCCGCCATCGTCCTCTACGAAGCCCTGCGCCAGGCAAGCTTTCCGGGAATGTGACAAAGGAACTGTCCCTTTGTCACATTCAAGCGCCACGCCGACGGCACACACGCCTAATTGATGCTCTAGATAAAGAGCCCTCACTTTTAATCAGAATTAACTAAAATAAAATGAAGTTAAACGACGGTGTGAAAGGAGAGCCTTGTGGAATATCTCGAGAACCCGTTTACCCCTAGTTTTGGCGAGGTTCCTGCCCATCTCGCTGGCAGACAACAGATTATTCGGGATTTGGACCGTGCCTTCTTGAGCCAGCGTAGGCGCCCAGAATTGACCTCGATCTTTTCAGGCGCACGTGGAACCGGTAAAACCGCTCTCATGTCGTCGCTCGCAACAAGGGCGGAATCCCACGGCTGGATAGCCGTAAAGACGACCGCGCTCCCGGGAATGCTTGAGGAAATCGAGTTCGGGGCGAAACGTGCTGCCGGCCATCTTATCGACCCGTCCAACCACTTCGAAGTCACCGGTCTCGGAATTACACCGCTCGGCAGCATCGAGGTCAATCGCGTTCACAATGCCTCAACCTGGCGTTATCGCATGAGCGACATCATCGACCAGCTCAACGAGGCGGGCACCGGTCTGCTCGTCACGGTTGACGAGGTGGACCCGACACTCGACGAGATGATTCAGCTCGCAGCGACGTATCAGCACTTTGTGACCGATGGGAAACGCGTAGCGCTGCTCATGGCAGGACTTCCCAACAACGTCTCGACGTTACTGAACCACAAGACGGTCTCGTTCCTTCGCCGCGCCCAACAATATCATCTGGGTCGCATTGCCGACTATGACGTACGCGAGGCCTTGATTCGCACGATCCAGGAAAACGATCGCCTGGCAGATGCCGAGGGAATCGATAGAGCCGTTCGCTCGATCTCTGGTTTTCCCTTCCTATTGCAACTTATAGGCTATCGTGCCTGGGATCTCACAAGCGATTCGAAGGAAATCTCGTCACGCGACTTTGACCTGGGAATCAAAATCGCGCGCGACGAGATGGACGACCGAATCCTCGCGGCAACCTATCGGGAACTCACTGCAGAGGACAAGCGATTCCTCATCGCCATGCTCGATGACGAGGAAGAATCCACCACCGCTGACCTTGTCGAGCGCCTTAAGCGTTCGCCGCAGCAGGTCTCCCGCTACCGACGCCGCATGATAGACGCCGGCATCATCGGGGAGCGAGGACGAGGGCTCGTCGCATTTGAATTGCCATTCTTCCGCGACTATCTCGCGGCTCAATGCGTGAAATAGAAGTCAATGTGACAAAGAGGCAGTCCCTTTGTCACATTGACTATAGGTAGCGACCGGTAATGCTCTTGGAGCAAGCCGCGATGTCGTCCGGCGTGCCGGCGCAGACGATTTGCCCGCCGGCGTCGCCACCGCCTGGGCCCATGTCGATCACGTAATCGGCGTTACAGATAAGGTCGAGATCGTGTTCGATCACGATAACCGTGGCGCCCTTGGCAACGAGGCCGTCAAACACGTTCAACAGCATCTGAACATCGAGCGGATGCAGGCCGATCGTGGGCTCGTCAAACACAAACACGGCATCATCCTGCACGCGACCCATCTCACTCGCAAGCTTAAGACGCTGCGCCTCGCCGCCCGAGAGCGCCGGCGTGGGCTCACCGAGCGTGAGATAGCCCAAGCCCAGGTCGTGCAAGGTCTGCAAGCGCGCCTGAACCTTCTTGAGTCCCACCGTGGCGTCGAGGGCCTCGTCCACACTCATGTCCATGAGCTGCGGCAATGTAAGCAGGCTCCCGTCCTTGCCCTCGCGATGGATATGCGAGGCGGCCTCGGCGTAGCGCGAACCACGGCATGCCGGGCAGACGATCTCGACATCGGGCAAAAACTGTACGTCGAGCGATATCGAGCCCGTGCCGTCACACGTAGGGCAGCGCAAGGCGCCGGTGTTGTAGCTAAAGGCACCCGCCTTGTAGCCGGCTGCCTTGGCCTCGGGCGTACGGGCGAAGGCGCGGCGCAGCTCATCATGGATGTCGGCATAGGTCGCCACCGTCGAGCGCACGTTGGCGCCGATAGGCGTGGCGTCAATCAGGTTGGCGCGTACGATACCCTCGGCATCGATCCAGCGCACATGTTTTGGCAGGCGCTCGCCAGTTGCCTGAGCCTTAAGTGCCGGAATGAGCGTCTCGAGCACCAACGTCGTCTTGCCCGAACCCGAAACGCCCGTCACCGCGACAAGGCGGCCGCGTGGGATATCGACTTCGAGCGGCTTGACGGTATGGATGGCATCGGTAGCCATGCGGATATGCCCCTGGTCGAACATTTCCTCGTCAGTCACCTGCGGACGCAAGCGCTTGGGCTCGGCGCGCAAAAACGGGGCGATGCGGCTGCCCTGCGATTGTTCGACCTCGTCCACCGTGCCCGCGGCAATCACATTACCGCCGCCTGCTCCGGCAACGGGACCCATCTCGACCAGATAGTCGGCTTCCGCCAGCACGCGTGTGTCGTGGTCGACAACAACCACGGTGTTGCCGTCGCCTACCAGGTCGCGCATCACGCCTACCAGGCCGTCGACATTGGCAGGATGCAAGCCAATCGAAGGCTCGTCCAGCACATAAAGCACACCCGTCGATCGGTTGCGCACCACGCGAGCAAGCTGCACACGCTGGCGCTCACCCGTGGAGAGCGTGGCACCGGCGCGATCGAGCGAAAGATAATCGAGACCCAGATCGACCAGACGATGGGCCGCACTTAAAAACGAATCGCAGATATCCGTCGCCATGGGCTGCATCTCGGGCGGCAAGGATGCGGGCACCCCGCGCACCCACTCAATCGCATCACCAAGTGTCATGGCCGCGGCCTGCGCCAGATTGATACCGCGCACCTGGGGCTGGCGCGCAGCCTCGGAGAGACGCGTGCCGCCGCAATCGCGGCATGGGCCCTCGCGCAAAAAGCGCGCCACGCGCTTAAGCCCCTTATCATCCTTAACCTTGGCGAGCGCATTCTCGACGGTATAGACGGCGTTGTAATAGGTAAAATCGAGCGGCGTAGTGCCCTCGCCGTTTTTGGGAACGTAGAGAATGTGTTTCTTAACCGCCGGACCATGGAACACGATGTCGCGCTCTTGAGGCGAGAGCTGGTTAAACGGCACGTCAGTGCGCACGCCCATCTCGCCGGCCACCTGCTTCATCAGATCCCACATGAGCGTGCCCCAAGGAAGCACCGCGCCCTCGTTGATAGTCTTTGACTCGTCGGGCACCAGGCTCGCCTCGTCCACCTCGCGCATGACACCGGTTCCGCCACAGGTGGGACACGCGCCACCGCTGTTAAAGGCAAGGTCTTCGGCGCTCGGGGCGTAGAACTCGCGGCCGCATGTCGGACACGTGAGCGACAGGCCTGCGGCCACGTTAAGGCTCGGCTCCACACGCGCCCCGCAATGCGGGCACACGTGATGGGCGCAACGGCTAAAGAGCAGACGCAGGCTGTTGTTGAGCTCGGTCATGGTACCAAAGGTCGAGCGCACGCCCGGCACGCTGGGGCGCTGGTGCAGCGCGAGCGCCGCCGGCACGTGTAGCACCTCGTCCACCTGGGCGTGCTCGGCCTGCGTCAGGCGACGTCGAGTATAGGTGCTGAGTGCTTCCAAGTAGCGACGCGAGCCCTCGGCGTAAAGAACGCCCAGTGCCAGCGAGCTCTTGCCCGAACCCGATACGCCGGCAATCCCCACCAGCTTTCCCAGCGGAATATCGATATCGATGTCCTTGAGGTTATGGACGTGCGCGCCACGCACCTCGATAGCCTGCGGACTCATCTTCTGTTCCGTCACCTTTATCACCCTACTCATGCCATAAAACGCGATCGCGGATGTACACGCCCAGCATGGGCACGGTAAACCGGACGAGACCGTATCCGGCGGCCTCGATGACGCGCTCGCGAATCAGGCTTGCGCGATATTTACTCGCCCAACTCTGGGTGCGATCGCAACGCTCAATGACATCCGCCATGCGCGTCGGTTTGCCCTCGTCAACCGCCATGGCCTCGATAAAGAGGCGCTGTGGACTGCGCAGCCCGTAATACAGGGGCGCGTCGACCGCTTCGTAGAACTCGGAGACGGCATCCGTATGGCCAGCCTCGACATCGCACCTTTCGATGACCTGCGAGCCACGCCGGACGGCAGAGCGCCACATGTAATATCCCACCAGCTGAACCATATAGGGATGCCCCATGCTCTTGCGCGCCGCAAGGTCCGCCGTCCCCGCGTCCACGTAAAGACCAGCGTCCTTGACCGTCTGGATATACGAATCGCGCACCTTGGGCAAGGATATCGCCCCCAACGTACGCTGCTGGGCACGCCGTAAAAACGTTACGCTCGGCTCTTCGAGCAGATCGTCAACCATACTGGGTAAGCCGGCGAACACCAGCGCAAGGCCGCGCTGCTCGCTATCGGGCAAGCCCGTAGCATCCTGGTCTCCGAGCACCTGCTGATAGAGAACGGCAAGAGCCGCCAGTTCCTCGATAGACGCCGATTGCGCCTCGTCAATCGCAAACAGTATGCCCTTGCCTGGACCGAGCTTCTTGAGGCGCTCGTTGACCAGCCCTCGCAACGTTTCGCCCTTTGCCCGCGCCGCCTCGACCGACATCCGGCCAAACGACGGACCGAACTCCATTGACGTCACAACGGGCTTATTCGAGCGAAGCGCGTCGGCCAATCGGTCGCATAAGCCAAGCGAAGCGGAATCGGAGACAACCGCCCATCCGCGCTCATTGGCTAGACGTTGCAGCTCCCGCAGGAGAACCGTCTTGCCGCAGCCGCGATTTCCCGTAATGAGCATGAGCCTACCCGGCGCTCCGGCGCCGTTATCGAGCCCTTCCTCAAAATCCTCGATGACCGACTCGCGACCGATGAGTATCGGAGGCCGCTTGCCAGCCGTGGGCTTAAAGGGATTTGGATTCATGTCGGCCTCCTCAGATTGGCAAACCCTGGTAACAGTTATACCAACTTATACCGAGTTATACCAACAGGATGCGGCAAAGAGACTGACCCTCTATCACCTATGGCCGAAAAACTCGGCGTCCGCCGCTCGCCAGGAGCGGAAGGTGGCGGGATCGACCTTTACATGAGCTGCGGCGGGTACGTCGTACCATTTGACCGTGTAGCCGGTGCCGTGAGAGCAAAAGACCGAATCGGGCGTGTTGGGCAGATCAGCCTCGGGCTCATAGGCGGCCGTCTCGATGACGCGCTCGGCATCATGGCAAGACGCATAGCCGGCGAACTCTAGGTACAGATGACCACGGCCACTCGTGTAGGCAGCCACCTCCAGCGCGTAATCCTGCACCTCGGATGCCGGCACGCGACCCACAAGCTTCGCCCGGTCTCCCGCCATCGTCGGCGGCTCGTACTCGGCACCCATGCGCGTGGCATCCGAGAGCGCCCGGCCCACACACTCCCCCGGCACCTCGAGCTCAAAGTGGTACCACGGCTCCAGCAGCACGTCTGTGCCGGCCTCGCGCGCCTGCATCAAACCCTGGCGAATCGCGCGGTACGTGGCCTGGCGAAAATCGCCGCCCTCGGTGTGTTTGGCATGCGCACGGCCGCCCGTGAGCGTAATGCGCACATCGGTGACGGGCGAGCCGGTCAGCACGCCCAGGTGATCGCGCTCCATAGCGTTGGTGAGCGCCAGACGCTGCCAGTTAAGATCGAGCTCGTCGGTCGAGGTAACGGTGCCAAACTGCACGCCCGAACCCGCTGGCAGCGGCTCCAAGCGCAGATGCACCTCGGCATAGTGGCGCAGTGGCTCAAAGTGGCCCACGCCCTCGACCGGCTGCGAAATAGTCTCCTTATAGAGAATGCCGCCGGGCTCAAACGCAATCGAAAGGCCAAAACGATCTGCCAACACCCGCTGCACGACCTCGAGTTGCACGGCGCCCATCAGCTGCAGGTGAATCTGCTCGAGATGCGTATTCCAGCTTACGCCGAGCATGGGATCTTCGTCCGCCAACTCAGTCAGTGCTTTGAACACCGCATGGACATCGTGTTCGCCCGGAAGCACCGTATAGGTGAGGACAGGCGCAATGACGGGCGCATCGCCCGCGGTCTCCGCGCCCAGGGCGTCCCCCGGGCGAACGTGCGCAAGACCCGTCACGGCACAAATACCGCCAGCAGCAACTTCTTGGGCAAGCTCATACTTTTCGCCGTTATAGATGCGTACCTGATCGACCTTCTGCTCCCATGCCTCGGCACCGGAGCGTCCGTTGATCACCTGTTTGGCATGCAGCGTGCCGCCGGTCACTTTAACCCAAGCCAAGCGCTCACCGCGATCCCCACGGCTGACACGATAGACGCGCGCGGCAAACTCCGGGCACCATGCCTGTTCGCGCATCAGCGCACATATGCCATCCAGCAGCTCGTCCACGCCTTGGTCCTTGAGCGCCGAGCCGGCAAAACAGGGAAAGAGCTTGCGCTCGGCAACCATGCGCGACAGCGTTGCGACAGAAAGCTCGCCCGCTTCAAGAAACTCCTCGAGCGCCGCCTCGTCCAACGCAGCAGCGTCCTCCTGAACGGCGCCGCCCGCCAGCAGTTCGTTGGCATCCAGGCAGCCTTCGGAAAGGCGCTGCCCGAGCTGTGCCAGCAAAACACCGCGGCCGGGATTCTCCAAATCGATTTTGTTGATATAGATGAACGTCGGGATGTCATAGCGCGCAAGCAGGCGCCACAGGGTTTCGGTGTGCCCTTGCACGCCGTCGTTGGCGCCCACAACCAAAATCGCGTAGTCCAGCGCGCGCAGCGTGCGCTCCGCCTCGGCAGAAAAATCGACATGCCCCGGCGCATCCACGAGCATGACGTGGGTATCGCCATGATCGAGTACGGCCTGCGACGAGAAGATCGTAATGCCGCGCTCGCGCTCGATCGCGTTAGTGTCCAGATGCGAATCGCCATCGTCCACGCGGCCGCGCTTGCGGATGCGACCCGCGTTGAACAGCATGGCCTCGGCCAACGTGGTCTTGCCGGCATCGACATGCGCCAAGATTCCAACGACCGCTTGCTTCGACATGGCTCTCCTCTTATTACGAGCCCATCGCACGCGGCAACGGGCGTTCACGCTCCACACTGGATGATACAATTTACGAGCCGGCGGGCGAAGCGGGCCCTATCCCCCGACCGAGCTCATCGCCCCGCGTTGCCGCGCGGCGATTTTCGTAGGTTCGCGCCTTGCGAAAGCCGGCTTGCAAAACAGCGCAGCGAACGAAAATGGCCCCACCCGGAGCCATTTTCGTTCGCGCGAATTGTTGATACGCGTCCCCGCTCTTATGTCTCGCGCAGCCAATCAAACGCGACGCGCGGCGTACCGTCCGACACATATACGATACCGGCGCGCTTAAACCCGGCCTTGGCGATGGCGCCCTGCATGGGCAGGTTGTCTTGGTGTGTGTCGATACGCAGATGGTCGATACGTTCCTTGGCAAAGGCAAACATCGCAGCCGCGACGCCATGCGTGGTGCCGTCGGATGCCACGCGGTGCAGCACAGCATACGGGGCGTCGCTGCGCCACTGGCCGCCCTCGATCACATCGTAGGAACTGTCCGGCCCCGGCAGAAAGGCAAACGTCGCCACCACGCGTCCGTCTTCCTCGCACACATAGCTGCCACCGGCGGCGATATCGGCAGCCAGCTGCTCGCCCGAAGGCGTGCCCTCGGGCCACTGCGTCGTGTTGCCATGTGCGCGCATAAAGGCGCGGGCCGCGTCATAGATGGCCATGACGGCGGGAATGTCGGTATCGAGGGTTTTTCTGATCATCACGCGGCGACCTCACGTTTATTGGTATCACTTTGATTGAGCAATGATACCAACGTTTTGAGAAGGGCACGAAGCAGATGGGAAGCAAAAAGCGAGCCGCCTGGTCAAAGGCCAAAAGCGAGTTTTTAGGCGCTGCCACCGGCGGCGATATGAGCGACCTGTTTGCACGCGAGGACGAGCGCCGCGACGCCCTGGACGCCGAGCGCGATGAAGCTTGGCGCTACAAGTCGTGCGAGCGCAAAAACCGTTACGGCACGCGTGCCGAGGCCGAGGCCGTTATGGCCGACTGCGAAAACCGCGGACGCCGCGGGCTGGCCTGCTACAAATGCGAATACTGCGGCGGCTGGCACCTGACGTCGCACCCTTGGAAATAGGCCCCGCATCGACACGGCACCGATGGAGCGTCAACCATCGTACGCAAGCTACGGGCGCGGCGGCACCAAAACATCGTAGCGAACGGCCTTGCCCGCAAGCTGATAGCTCGGCTTAACGCCGGCAAGCAGTGGCCCCTTCACCGGCCGTTTGATAACGACCTTGCGCGGCCGCACCGCAAGCGCGGCTTCGACCAGCGCCTCCTCATCGGCACACGGCTGCTCCAGATGGTGCAAGAGTTGGAACTTCTTTTTAACCGCCGCGCTCTTGGTGCGCTCGGGAAACATGGGGTCCAGATACACCACGTCGGGAGCCGCGAGCTCGCCCTGCCCGATCAACTCAGCTACATGGCGAAGACCGGCAATGCTGTCCTCGCCCGCATGAAGGCGCATGCGCGACACGGCAACCGCAAGCGCCGGATCATCTGCCGCGCGATCCAGGGCATCCTTGAGGAGCGCCGCGATCACGCAATCCTGCTCATACAGATCGACGGTAAAGCCCGCGGCCGCCAGCAGCAGCGAATCCTCGCCAAAGCCTGCCGTAGCGTCAATCGCCCATGGTCGCTCGATGCCCTTTGTGCGCGCAGCCTTCACCAACAGCTCTTGCTGCAGACGGCCCTGCTTGAGTCGCGGCAGCATGCGGCCAAAATCGGCACGCAGCTCCATCGTGCCGTCGGTGAGCGTGAGGCCCTCGGACTTCCCGGTCAGCTCAAGCCCCACGGCCCAAGCAACAGAAAAGGGATCGACGATGCCCATGGGTACTCCTTAACAAGCAAAACGAATACGTGAGCGCCGTTTATGTCAGCACCCAACCGTCCGCTATTGTCCCACATGCGACATGGCCCACAGCATCGCAATGCAAAGTACCGCCATCAATCCCGTGCACACGGCAGCGATCACGGAATCGCCCATGCGCCTTCCCAACGACCGCGGCTCACGCACTTGCCCTGCTCCGTACATCATGACTCCTCCTTGAGACCAGCTCCTTGTTACGGCCTCATCATCGCAGCGCCGCACATGGGCTGCCATCGATTTGCCTTACAGCTGGCTTTCCTTTTTGAAAGGTTGGACCGTGCAGGCAAGAGACGCTTTCAGGCGCATGCATCGCCGCGTTGAACTACAATGTGCTTCACCATATGTGCAGCACATTGGGTGCGCCAAGTTGGCGTACTCGTATCGAAAGGACCAGCCATGAGCTTCACTCGCAAGACTCTCAAAATCCTTGCTCTCATCTACTTTGTTTTGGGCATCGCCAGCCTCGTCACCGCCGGCGTCGGTATCGCCACGGGCGGTCTCGGTTCCACGTACGGTTCGTACGCCACGCTCGCAGCGGTCGTGCTTATCGCCAAGGGTCTCGTCGACCTTGCCGCAGGCGTCGCCGGTATCAAGGGCGCCAACAAGCCTTCGCAGGTGGACGGCTCGTTTAAGCTCGGTATTGTTGCCGCGGTCGCCACGCTTGCCCAAGCGGTGCTCACGCTTCCCGCGTTTGGCGGCGATGCCATCAACTTTGGCGCCTTTGTCATCGTGGTGTACGACCTGTTCTTTGTTCAGCAGGCACACGCCGTTAAGGCCGAGAACAAGGACCGCCTATAAGCGCTCGCTTCTCATAACCTCTGCAGCCAAGCAACTAAAAAGGGCCGATCGCGCAGCAACGTGGTCGGCCCTTTACGTTTGTCCAGATAAAACCTACCAAAATAAACCTGTCCCTTTTTGGCAGGTCAGTGGCGGTACTCGGCGATGATGAAGTCGATATCGGTTTGAAGGGTGTCCAAATTTGCCAGGCGTTCTTTGTCGGCAGGGCGTGTGCGGTAGTAGTACGGCGTCATCTGGAACACCGCCTCGATGTCGGCCTGGGTCTGAAGCGTAATATTCGCAGACGCCCGCTGCGTTCCGACCAACTCGAGCTCGGTGGTCTGCGGCAGCTTCTCGTCGTTAAGGTACGGAGTATCGTAGAGCACTTCCTTAAGCCCAAACAGATGGCGGGCACCTGGCACGACGGTGTAGAGCGAGCCCTCGGGCGCCAGCACGCGGGCAAACTCACGCTCGTTAAAGGGAGCGAAGAGCTCGGTCACCATATCGAAGGCGCCATCAGCCACGGGGATGTCCTTCATGTTGGCCACGAAGTAGGTCGCATCGCCGCGCTTGGCGGCAAGGCGCACCATCTCTTTGCCCAGGTCGAAACCGTAAGCATCCACGCCCGGCACCGCGCCCATGGCGCTGGTGTAGTAGCCCTCGCCACAGCAAATATCGAGCAGCGTCATGGGGCCATTCGTAGACGCAGCGCGCCCAGACGCCTGCTTGCGCACCAGCTCGACCATCGCATCGCGCAACGGCGCATAGTAACCGCGGTTCAGAAAGTCACGACGGCTGCGCGCCTGTGACTTGGGATCACCCATGGAGTCGCCGCTCTTGGACGAGCGTAGCAGATATAGATAGCCCTCGCGTGCACGGTCAAACCGGTGTCCGCCTGTGCATACAGCGCCGCGTTCGTCATCCACCAGCGGCTCATGGCAAACGGGACACAACAACATGGCAACTCCTTAGCGCGAACAACACAACGCCCACCATTGTCGCACGCCTTCCCCACCTAGTCATTGGGGACGTTCTTAAATGACTAGTCGTTTAAGAACGTCCATTACAGTCGAAATTGTCAGCCCGGGACCGTCTCGGGCTACGATTGAGGCGCGCCCAGAACGGGCCGCCGACCGGGCGCCCGCGCACGGCCGAACGTCCCTGCCCCCCGAGAGGGCCCGTTGGG
>URRJ01000058.1 GCA_900550205.1 uncultured Collinsella sp.
GTCCATAATTACGCCGCCCTTGAGCATCTGTGCGAGCTCGCGGTTGAGTTTGACGCGATCTGCCTTGCTGGTCTGTTCTGCCATGGTTGCTCCCTTGGTTGGCATGTGCATTGCTTGACGGAACATCCTATCGGGGAGCTGGGTATGGCGAAATACTCAGTTTTCGAGATAATAACAAGGTCAGACTAATACCAGATTGAATGACCCGATAAGGTCAGGTGATAGGCTCATGCTTGACTACAATTTGGAAAAACGCGGCGAAGCATCGCTCTATGAGTATGTTTACCAGCAAATTCGAGATGATATCGTTGCTGGGCGCATTGCGGCGGGAGAGCATCTGCCCTCCAAACGCGCCTTTGCCAATCATCTGGGAATCAGTGTCATTACCATCGAGAATGCATATAGTCAGTTGCTTGCCGAGGGTTATATTTGCTCAAAGCCGAGGCGTGGCTACTACGCTTGCAAGCTTCCGGATGCACCGGTTTTGCCTTTGGTTACGGGGGATATCGACCGCGATGCTGTCTCTATGGACCTCGGCGCGCCTGACGCCGATGGGCGTGCCGAGCGATTCGATGCACTTTCTCCTTCCGCTTTGGAGGCGGCGCGGCTTTGGCAAAGCGCGCTACGGGCGACGCTGACGTCCGAAGACGAACGCGAAATCTTTTCGCCCGCACCGGCACAGGGCACCGCTCGGCTAAGACGCGCAATCGCTCACCATCTGCGTGGGACGAGAGGCATGAATGTCGATCCTAATAACATTGTTATCGGTGCGGGCGCCCAGCTGCTCGATACCATGTTGGTTCAGTTGCTTGGAGCCGACAAGGTGTATGCCGTTGAGGACCCGGGCTATTTGCGCCTGACGCGCATCTATCAGGCTATGGGCTGCAAAGTTCGACATATCCCGTTGGATGATGAGGGCGTGGACTTGAGCGCTCTGCAGAAAACCGGGACCGATGTCCTTCACCTGATGCCGTCCCATCAGTATCCGACTGGCCTTGTGACGAGCATTGCGCGTCGCTATGCGCTGCTGAGCTGGGCCGCCGAGCGACCGGGTCGGTATCTCATCGAAGATGACTTTGATTGCGAGTTTCGTCTGGCCGGCAAGCCGATTCCCGCGCTTGCTTCGATTGATGCCGCTCAATCGGTCATCTACACCAACACGTTTTCGAAGAGCCTTTCATCGGCGTTGCGTCTAGCGTACATGGTGTTGCCCGATGAGCTGATGGAGCGGTTTAGGTGCAACCTTGGTTTCTACGCCTCGTCGGTGAGTTCTGTCGACCAGGTCGCTTTGGCTCGTTTGCTGGAATCGGGTGATTACGAGCGACATGTGAACCGCGTGCGCGTCCGTGCTCGCGAGGCGCGTGATGGCCTAGCGGCGCTTGTACGGAAAGCGTTTCCGGCAGGGGAGGTCTCGATCGAGCATACAGACGCGGGCCTTTGCTGCACCGTGGTTGCGCAGCGCGGAGCGGATGGAAGCTCTTTTGTGCCGGCCCTCAGGCGCTCGAGTATTCCGTTTATTGATATCAGTGACTGTTATTGGTGTGCCGATGGCGCGTCTGTCCCTGAAAACCCGACTCGAATCCTTGTACAGTATGACGATTTGAGTCCAAACGTGCTAAATACCTTGGAATTGCAGCTAATGGGGGCACTCTGCAACCTAAGTGAGTAGACTTTTGGAACTTTGGCGATCAGGCAGTTTTGTAACAAGCTATCTACCTGCGGTTTTGAAAAGCAGGATGACTGGTCTGCTCGGGATGCTCCAAAAAGTCTACTCACTTGCCGCGCAAAGCTTCCGCACGAGAGAAAAAGGGGTTTTCAACAGGGCTTCGTCCAGTTTTTGGCAAGCTTTTGGTCAGTTGGGGAGGGCTGTTGAAAACTTAGCGGTCCGTTCGGCGCCATTTTCGGTGCGTTTGCGCCAATGCGAGACCGGCTGGGTTGATATTCGTGTTTTCCTGTGCCTATGAAGGATCTACTTTGTGACATATCGGCTTTTAGATACTGGCGTTTGCCCCCTCAGGTCCGCGCTTTGTGTCCGCCGCTTCCACGGCCGGAAGAAGACCGGCAGCGATATGACCTCGCCCGTAACCCGACGGCTGCGGTTGTGCTCGGTTTTCCGTTGTACACATTGGTTCGGACAAGAAACAAGCGGACTTGCCCTGCCGGCATTAGGCAGCGGCTGTTCCTTGGTGAGCTCCCCAGGGAATCCGTGCTGGAAACGGAGCATGGATTTTTGGTTACGTCTCCTTTACTGACGGCATTCATCATGTCGCGGCATCTGACGGATCTTCAGCTTCTTTTGGTATTGGCGGAGATGTGCGGCTTGTTTGCGGTGTGCGCTCTGCCGGCGGCACTTGAGGCGGAGCTTACGCGTGCAATTGATTCGGGCGCGATTTCGACAACGTTCGGTTGGGTGCGCTGCCCGTCCGAGGGCGGCACCGCCTCAAATTTATGGCGTCGAGACGCTTTGGTTTTGGGCGGAGACCTTGACCGTTTTTGTTCAGATGTTTGCGGGATGCGTTACGGCAATAGATTTATGGCGGTATCGCAACTCGTTCCATTGGGTGCCGCGTCGCCTTTTGAGGTTGAGGCGTATTTGTTGCTTGGACTGCCGCGATCCTTGGGAGGCGAAGGGTTTTGCGGCATAGAACTCAATGTCGAAGTGACGTTAAGCACAAGTGCTCGAGCGATTGTTGGAAAGTCCCGTGTGTATATCGATCTACTTTTGTCTTCGCCGGACGGCAGACGACAGGTGGCCATTGAATGTCAGGGAAAAGCCTCGCACGGACGCGCGGGGGATGGCTTGCGTGACGCTGACCGCATGACGGCCCTTCAGGCCATGGGCTACGATGTGCTTCTCCTGACACACAGACAGATATCCGATGAGGATAGATTCCGCGCGATCGTTAAGGCCGTATGCAGGATGCTCGATGCTGAATATCGTGATAAAAGCTCAGATGAGCAAAGGGCCGAGGCATTACTCCGGTCTGAACTATTTGTTGACTGGACAAAATTGGGAGTAATCGACGAAAAGATGCCCGTTAGACACAAAACAGCTCGATCTTGGACGGCTGCGGTTCTAAGTGAGTAGACTTTTGACGCTTTGGCGACCTGGCCGTTTTGCAACAAGTCATTTACCTGCGGATTTATAAAGCAATATGGATGGTCTGCTCGGCAAGTTCCAAAAAGCCTACTCACCTAGTTTTTGATGAGAAGCCGATGCTGAAGGTGGTTTTATTTCAGGGCGTTAACGAGTCCTCGAGACATAAAAAGGCCCGAACCAATACGGTCCGGGCCTCATCGAGCTAGGGGTTATGTCTCAGGCGTTTGGCTTAGCCAAAGTAGCGCTTGAGCAGGCCGGCGAAAGCCTTGCCGTGGCGGGCCTCGTCGCGGGCCATCTCATGGACGGTGTCGTGAATGGCGTCAAGGCCGTTCTTCTTCGCGCAGGCAGCCAGCTCGAACTTGCCATTGGTCGCGCCGAACTCACAGTCCACACGCCAGGCGAGGTTCTTCTTGGTGGAATCGGTCATGTTGCTCTCGAGATCGCTGCCGAGGAGCTCCGCGAACTTGGCGGCGTGCTCGGCTTCCTCGTAGGCGGCTTTCTCCCAGTACAGGCCGATCTCGGGATAGCCCTCGCGATGAGCGACGCGAGCCATGGCCAGGTACATACCGACCTCAGAGCACTCGCCCTCAAAGTTGGCGCGCAGGTCGGCAACGATGTCCTCGGAGACGCCCTCCATCTTGGCGACGCCCACGACGTGCTCGGCAGCCCACTCGAGCTGGCCCTCCTCCTGCTTCAGGAAACGAGAACCGGGAACGCCGCACTGGGGGCACTTGAAATCCTCGGGCAGCTGGTCGCCGTCGAACTCTTCCACATAACCGCAAACGGGGCAAACAAACTTCATGATTCGATCCTTTCGATCGATGGCGATGGGGCGCTTGTCCGGTCCCGTAAGGGCCCTCTCCGGACGTGCGTTTTGACGAGTTCTATTATCCATAAATGCAACCAAATGTGAAGCCTATTAGGAATGATTTTTAATAAAACAATTTTGAGATATGAAGATGTTGATTGATTAACGATTGGCGGGCCGTCTTTGACCGCCGCTGAGTACAATCGGTCGAGCAAATGTTGACCAATCAACAAATGAAGGAGTTTCCTTTATGCATCTAGCCCGCCGCGCCTGGTGCCGAACGTATCAAACGGTTTTTCGCATCGCATTGCCGGTGCTGCCCTATACCGAGCCACGCATTCTGGAGCACGCTGAGGATGTGCCCACAGTGCTTCAAAAGCGTTCGATACAGCGGGTTCTTATCGTGACGGATCCCGGCATTGCCCGTCTGGGGCTCACGGCACCGCTCGAGACAGCGCTCGCGTCCAAGGGAATTGGCGTTGCGGTCTATGCCAAAACATCAGCGAACCCCACGGTCTCAAACGTGGAAGAAGCGGCGTCCCTGTATCGAGAGCGCGCCTGCCAGGCCATTATCGGCTTTGGCGGTGGCTCGGCCATGGACTGCGCCAAGGGCGTGGGCGCACGCATCGCGCAGCCAAACAAGCCCATCAACAAGATGCGAGGGCTGCTGCGGATTCATCGTCGCCTGCCGCTGCTTATCGCCGTTCCCACCACGGCAGGTACGGGAAGTGAGGTCACGCTTGCGGCAGTAATTACCGATGACGAGACACACTACAAGTATCCCATTAACGACTTTGTGCTTATCCCGCGCTTCGCGGTGCACGACCCCGAGTTTACGCGCGGCCTGCCCGCTTCCATTACGGGACAAACGGGCATGGACGCCCTGACGCATGCCGTCGAGGCGTTTATCGGGCGAAGCACCACACCCTATACGCGCAAGATGGCGCGACAGGCGGTTCAGCTCATCCACGACAATTTGCTCGAGGCCTATGAGCATGGCGATGACATGCGTGCGCGTCGCAATATGCTTTCGGCGGCGTATAAGGCGGGTGTTGCCTTTACGCGCTCCTATGTTGGATACGTTCATGCCATCGCACACAGCCTGGGCGGGCGTTACGGGATTCCGCACGGCTTGGCCAATGCTATCATCCTGCCGCACATGCTTCGCGCTTATGGTGAAGCTGCTGCTCCTAAGCTCGCTGATCTCGCCCGCATGGCCGGCATCGCGCCGGTTAACGCGCAGGACAGCCTGGCGGCCGAGGCCTTTATCGATTGGGTCGACCGCATGAACGCCGCCTTGGACGTTCCCCAATATGTGACGGGCATTCGCCGCTCTGACATTCCGCAGATGGCAGCACATGCCGATGCCGAGGCCAATCCGCTGTACCCCGTTCCGCTTTTGATGGACCGTTTGGAGCTCGAGCGTATGTACGAAGTCGTCGCGGGTGGTATGTTTGAGGACAAGAACTAGGAGGGCCCATGAACACCGAGGAAATCGCGCGCATCGTCGGCGATCAGCGCACCTACTTTAAGACGCACGCTACGTTTGATGTCGATGCTCGACGTCGCACGCTCGTGAGTTTACGCGAGGCGGTACGGGCGCACGAGGCCGATATTGCCCATGCGCTCAAGACTGATTTGGGAAAGTCGCATGACGAGGCATATATGTGCGAGATCGGCACATCGCTTTCCGAGATTCGTCATCAGATTGCGCATGTGGCTCGATGGAGTCGTCCGCGCCTGCGTCCGTGTGACCTTGCCAACGCCGTGAGTGTGTGCAAAACGCAAGCCGTGCCCTATGGCGTCACGCTCATTATGGCTCCGTGGAACTACCCGTTTTTGCTAACACTCGAGCCGCTCGCCGGGGCCCTTGCCGCGGGCAATACCGTGGTCATCAAGCCGAGCGCCTATGCTCCGGCATCGAGCGTGGTGCTCAAGCAAATCTGTGAAGAGGCATTTGATCCGCGCCTGGTGACGGTTGTCGAGGGTGGGCGCGCCGAGAACGAGGCGCTGCTCGATGAGTGCTGGGACAAGATCTTCTTTACCGGTAGCGTTCCGGTCGGCAAGCTCGTCATGGAGCACGCAAGTAAAAACCTTACGCCCGTGACGCTTGAGCTGGGCGGAAAGAGTCCCTGCATCGTGGATGCGACGGCAAACTTGAAGGTTGCGGCACGGCGTATCGCCTTTGGTAAATGGCTCAACGTGGGGCAGACCTGCGTGGCGCCCGACTACCTGCTGGTCGATACGAGCGTGCACGACGAGCTGCTGGGCCTCATCAAGGGGGAGGTCCGCCGTATGTTTGGCGAGCATCCGCTCGATAACGAGGACTACGGACATATCGTCAACGCCAAGCATTTTGCGCGCGTGCGTGGGCTGATCGACCCCGATAAGGTTGTGCTGGGAGGCACGGCGCGCGAGTCGTCGCTCAAGATTGAGCCGACGATCCTAGACGGCGTGACCCCCGATGACGCCGTGATGCAGGAGGAGATTTTCGGTCCCATTTTGCCGGTGCTGACGTTTGAGAGCCTAGACGAGGCCGAAGCGTTTATTACGGATCGTCCGACGCCGCTGGCCCTGTATATCTTTAGCCAGGATCGCGCGGCTCAGCAGCGCTTTGTGCGCTACGTGCCCTTTGGCGGCGGCTGTGTTAATGACACCATTATGCATTTGGCTACGAGTCATATGGGCTTTGGCGGCATGGGAGCGAGCGGTATGGGGCAGTACCATGGCCGCGAGAGCTTCGATACGTTTAGCCACAAGAAGAGCATCGTGAACAAGGCGACGTGGCTGGACGTGCCATTTCGCTATGCTCCTTACGCAAGCTGGAAGCACAAGTTCGTGCGCATGTTTGTGCATTAGAATCAGATGACATAGGGCAAACAAAATGGCCGTCTCCGCGCAAGCGAAGGCGGCCATTTCTTACGATGAAAACGTGTATCGGAGCTGGCGAGACCCGCTGCCACGGGTGCCATCCATGCCGCTATCTTATCTGCAAGCGCTCTGTCTCGCAGACGTAGCGACGAGCGATTGAAAGGCGCGAGCGGGTGAATTTGTGTCCGCACGGGCCCGTAAGCTTCTCAGTAAGGTTAAGCGCCGGTTTATCCGGCTGTTAAAGGAGCTGCCATGTACGAGCCTTCGCGTGTTCTTTTGTCGTTCCATATCGCGGGATTTCAGTATGCCGACGGCGCTTTGGTCCTGGGCGATCTTAAGGTTGGCGATAAGCTGACGCTGTGTGCCGAGCGCGATAACCCCCATGACCCCGAGGCGGTTGCAATCTACTATGGCAAGACCAAACTCGGCTATGTTCCGGGAAACGAGGTCGGCCCGCTGTCCTTGATGATGTATTACGGCCATGAGGACGTATTTGAGGCTCGCGTGCAACAGGTTGCTCCCGAGCGCAGCCCGTGGCATCAGGTGCGCATTGGACTCTATGTGGTGGATGCTCGCTAATCGGTAAGGGAGGCGGTCATGTTTGATGACGACGACCTGCTCGATCTGACAGACGATCCGTTTGAGTGGGATATGCTACTCGATGACGATGAGTTGGAGCAGGACCGTAGGAAACGGCAGGGTAAGAAAACTCAGGGTGACGCTTCGAAAAAGCAAGACAAGCGCCGCCGCGGCCTGTTCGGCAGGCTCTTTGGATAACTTCCGCATCGCTGTGTCTGTATACTTAGCACGAGTTGAACACGTTGCGAAACGAGGGCATAGACGATGATGTGGTTTACCGCCGACCTGCACCTGGGCGATACGAATATCTTGCACGATATGGATCGGCCGTTTGATTCGGTCGAGGAGATGAACCGCAAGGTTATCGATGCCATCAATGAGTGCGTGGCTGTGGACGACCGCCTCTATATCTTGGGAGACTTTACCTATCGCTTGCCCCTGGCGGGTGCCGTGCGCCTGCGCGAGCGTATCGAATGCAAGAACGTGACGCTCATCCGTGGTAACCATGACGGCGATTGGGAAGATCCGGACGCGCCGCACATTTGGGATGAGGTGCGCGATTACCTGGAGGTTGCCCCCGGCTATGCCAAGGGCCATCGTCTGGTGATGAGCCATTACCCCATGCTCAGCTGGAACGGTAAGGCGCGTGGCGCCATCATGCTGCACGGGCATATCCACAGCAGGGGAGACCGCACCAACGCGCGCAACCGCGATCGCGAGCGCCCTATCTTTCGCTACGATGTCGGCCTCGATGCCAACGAGTACAAGCCCGTAAGCCGTGATCAAATCCTCGGCTTCTTTGGACTGTAATTCTCGAACCGTCACACAAACCGCCACAAAGGGGACAGGCACCTTTGTGGTGGTTCTGGCGCCGTTGCTATTATGGCGGCGCCTTTTTGTCCGTGCGGCGCGGTAGAGTGTAGGCGGTTGAAATTTGCGTCCATCGAGGAGCTGCTATGAATGAGATCAAGTGCCCGCATTGTGGCGAAGTTTTTAAGGTCGACGCGTCCGGCTATGCGGATATCGTCAAGCAAGTGCGCGATGCCGAGTTTTCGCGCGACCTGGATGAGCGTGTGAAGGCAGTCCAGCGCGAGGGCGAGCAGGCGCTGGAGCTTGAACGCTCGCGCTCGACGGCTGCTTTGCAGGAGGCAGAGTCCCAGCGCAGCGCTCAGCTTGTCGAACAGAAGAACACTGCGGATCAGAAACTGGCGCAAGAAGTCGCCAAGCGCGATGCTGAGCTCGCCGAGCTGCGCGCCAAGCTCGAGGGCGCTGCCGCAGAGCGCGAGAGCGCAAGCCAGCGCGCGGCGGTTGAAGCCCGTGCCGACGCTCAAAAGGAGAACGCCGAGCTTCAGCGCGAGATCGACAATTTGCGTGCGCAGTTGGGGCGCAAAGATGACGAAGCAAAGCTTGCCGAAGCCGCGGTACGCAATGCGACTCAAAATGACCTCGCCGTGCGCGATGCTCAGATTGCGGAGTTACAGGCAAAGCTTGCCGCCGCAGATAAGGCTCAAGAAATGGCGCTCGCAACTGCTGCGGCCGAGGCGCAGCGTAAGCTCGAGGCTGCGCAAAACGAAGCGAATCGTAAGCTTTCCGATTACCAGACAGAAGTGCGTGAGAAGTTCTCGAATGCTAAGACTCAGTCCGAGCGCGAGGCCGAGGGCCTTCGTGCACAGCTTCGTGAGCAAGAACTTTCTGCAAAAATGGAGCTGTCGAAGGCAGTCGCCGCGGCGGAGCGAGAGCGCGATGAAGCGCGTGCCAAACTGACGAGCGAGCTGGCGGTGCGCGATTCTCGCGAGGAACAGGCCAAGGCGGCACGCGAGCTCGAGCTTGCGCAGGCCAAGCGCGTGAGCGACGAGTTGATTCGCTATAAGGATGAAGAGATCGAGCGCCTGAAGGACATGAAGGTCCGCCTGTCCACCAAGATGGTGGGCGAGTCGCTCGAACAGCACTGCGAGACCGAGTTTAACCGTCTGCGCATGACGGCATTTCCTAACGCGTACTTCGAGAAGGATAACGATGCGTCCGAGGGCACCAAGGGCGACTTTATCTTCCGCGAGTGCGACGCGAGCGGCAACGAGGTCATTTCGATTATGTTTGAGATGAAAAACGAGAACGACGAGACCGCGACCAAGCATAAAAACGAGGACTTCTTTAAGAAACTCGATCACGATCGTCGCCAGAAAGGTTGTGAGTACGCGGTGCTCTGCACGCTGCTCGAGCCCGAGAGCGAGCTCTATAACGCGGGTATCGTCGACGTGAGTTACCGCTACGAGAAGATGTACGTGATCCGTCCGCAGTTCTTCATTCCCATGATCACGCTGCTGCGCAACGCTGCCATGGGCTCGCTGCGCTATAAGCAGGAGCTGGCGGAGTACAAACAGCAGAATATCGACGTCACGAACTTCGAAGCCAAGATGGAAAAGTTCAAGAATGATTTCGGTCGCAACTACGAGATCGCGAGCCGCAAATTCCAAACGGCGATCGATGAAATCGACAAGACGATTAGCCATCTGCAAAAAACCAAGGAAGCGTTGCTGTCCTCCGAGAACAATCTGCGCCTAGCCAACAAGAAAGCCGACGATCTTACCATTCGCAAGCTCACGTGGGGTAACAAGACCATGAAGGCAGCGTTTGACGAGGCACGCGGGGCTGCGCCAGAGACAAGCGATGGGCCCGCCGAGGCGGATTCGTATGAGGTCGAGGATGCCGAGTAAGGCATAGCATATAGTGCAAAAGCGGGGCCGTTGGCGATATTGCCAATGGCCCCGCTTGTTTCGTTCCGAGTATGTTCGGCTAGTCCTCGAGCAGGTCCTCGATAAAGCCGACGCGGTAGTTTTTGAAGATGACCTCGCCGCCGTCTTGCGTGGCGTCCAGATCGACATCGCCCATGATGCCAAAGTCGTGGTCGCCATCCTCGTCGGCAAAGATCTGGTGCACGTGCCATACGTGCGCGGTCTTCTCGTCGGACTCGTCGATGGAAAACATCGCGGCACTGCGGGCATCTCCGTCGGTGAGGATCTCCTCGTGCTGCTCATGGTAGGCATCGAGCGCTTTTTGCCAGCGAATCTCGCTCATGCCCCAGTCGTCATCGAGCTCGCCCAGGTCGCGAACGTGCTCGCGGGCGGCAAGGGTCACGCGGCGGAAGAGCGCATTGCGCACCAGCAGTGTACAGCCACGGCGGTCCGCCACGACCTCCCGCGAAGTCGAGGGGTCTGACCCCATCGAGGATAGGGCATCCAGCTTAAGAAAAACGTAATGGGGTCAGACCCCATAAACTACCGAGAAGCGACGGCGGCCCGTCACGATCTCCCGCGAAGCCAGGGGGTCTGACCCCATGGGGGATAGGGCGACCACCTTAAAAAAATCGTAATGGGGTCAGACCCCCACAAACTTCCGAGAAGGAACGAAACCTGACTATGGCCAAAAAGAAAAGATACAACTACATAAAGAAGAAGATCGCGCGTGGTACCTGGCCGTGCATCCTGACGATGCTGCTGGCGCTCGGGCTCCTGCTCGCGACCCTCGCCCTGTCGGTGCACTTCCAGGGTCAGGGACCGATGCTCCTGGGCGCGCTGGGCTTCAGCTCCATCGTGATGATCCGGCTGCGGATCGTCTGGTATGCCGTTTCG
>URRJ01000059.1 GCA_900550205.1 uncultured Collinsella sp.
GATAAAGGTTTGGGTACAGTTCGGTGCACAGCTTCCGGGAATACAGCGGGAGGATCAGCGTCTCCTGCACGGTGTTTTTCTCAATTTTACATTTCATAGGTTTCTTCCTCAGCGAATAAAAACTGTCATAATTGCCGCCAGCACAGCCGCTATGACCGTCATGCCTATCGCCATGTGCAGGATGGATGCAAAAATGCCCGTGCTTGTTACCCTTACTTCCGTGCCGTGACGCAGAGCCACCTTTTCTTTTTGTGTATCTGAACCTCGTGAAAACCCGCCTGCTCCAGACACGCCTTTAATTCAATGTCCTTGTAGATGGTCATGCCGCCGATGATCTGCGTCCACCTCTCGTCCTTGTCCGTATCGCCATTGCTCTCGTTGCAGATAAGAACTGTCGCGCCTGGCTTCAGCGTCCGCCAAACCTCACGGAAACATCGGGGCAAATCAGGCCAGAAATAGACGGTCTCAAAGGCCGCGGCAGCATCGAAACAGCTATTCTCAAACGCCATATCCGCCACACTGCCTTGCAGAACGGCGCAACGCCCCTCCTGAATTGCAGTTCGGTTGAGCTTTCTAGCCTTCTCCACGCTGACGGGCGAATAGTCGATGCCCTTGACGACGCCATGCGGGTATTTTTTCAGCAGTCGTTTTATGTTTGCCCCGCCGCCGCAGCCGCAATCTAGCACCTTGGCGTTTGGCGCAAGTCGTAGAAATCGAAGTCCCCACCGCGCCACAGGGCCGTGGCCCAGATTCATCATGGCAACCATAAGTTTTCCGCCGAGGCCCACGGGCTTGCGGGTGTTTTCAAAGAACGACATCTGGCCCCTCCGATTTCGTGCATTCCGTATAGGTCAACTGGAACGAGGCCTTCAGCACCGCGCTTTTCTGCACCGCCCAGCCGTTTTGACGCAGGAAACGCAGATATTCCTCGCTTGTCCACCTGCTGTGGAGGGGGAATCCCGCCATGCTCATGAAAAGGGCTTTTGCTTTGCCGGAAACCGAGTTCCCCGCGTGGGTGAAGGTTGGCGCGATGAGCACGCCGTCGTCCTTCAGCACCCGCCTGATTTCTTGCAGGGCCTTTTCCGGATGCGGCACTATGTGAAGCGCGTTGGACACGATCACCACTTCGAAGGACTTCTGTGCATAGGGCAGGCGGAACATATCTTGTACGGAAAAGTGCAGCTTTGCGGATTGATTGTCCCGTTTTGCTTCAAGGATCATCTTTGCAGAAGCGTCCGTAGCCTCGATGTGCGCCGCCGCATTCACGATGCTCTTTGCGATAAGCCCCGTGCCGGTGGCAACCTCCAGCACGGTTTTTGCTTTCACCACCGGCCGGATCAGCCCATACATCTTCTCATACGCCGCCCGGTCGTTTCGCATGAAGCGGTCGTACCGACCGGCATTCTTGTCCCAGAAGTCCTTGCGTTCGTGCATGGCTATCGCCCCCAAAAAGTTAGAGCCATCTAACCATAACACACGAATCATGCAGTAAAATAAGGCTAACCTTATTTTCTTGGCAAAGATGCATCTCTTCGGTTTTCGCTTATAACAGCGCGAGTCAGATACTAGGCTGGAGCTGAAGAAGGAGTTTGGCGGACAGGTAGGTCGATACCGGTTCCCGGAACGGTGATCCAGTCAATTACACCAGGGCTCTAGCCATTGAGTGGGAATAGAAAATTCCTTAGTTATGGGGGTATAAATTTGATTCCCTTTAGGATACACCCCCATAACTATATGAATTGACCTGCTGACTCCAATGAAGATTGGAGGGTAACTGCCAGGGGTGACGGCCCAGCGAGTGTTATTTTGCGAGCTATGCGCATTGAAATCGACCTTTCGTGGTATAAACTACTTGCCGGAAGCCGCGGCTTTCAGAGTACGGCTTACGTGTACGTTTAACCTCCGTGGGCGACGGGGTGCCGCAAGGCGTAGAATATCGCCCACCTGTAGGGGCCTGCAGCGATGCGGGCCCCGCTTCGTATGAAGGGGGCGCAACCGATGAAGATCGTATCCATCTCCCAGGACTTCTTCGACCTCGTCGATGGCGACCGTGAGCTCATGCTTAAGCACAATCGCCCCTGCATCGTGGTGGTGAGGCTGCGTTTCCGCGGAAAGCGCAGGGACTTCGCCGTGCCGCTGCGTTCCAACATCGCCCCTAACGTGCCCAAAGACCAGTACTTTGCGTTGCCACCCCGCCCCACGACGCGCCCCGGCTGCCGCCACGGCATCCACTACATCAAGATGTTCCCCATAACCAAGGCCTACCAGCGCCGCTTCAGGACCGAGGGCTCGGCCTACTACGAGACGCTCCAGCGCATCATCGATGGCAACACCAAACGCATTGTCTCCGAGTGCCAGGCGTACCTTGACCTCTATGAGCGCGAGGGAAGGCCCCGCTTTGCCGTCGACATCGATCGCATCGTGGGCCTGCTGGAAGGCGAGAAGTAGGGCACCTCGGCTCAGTCTCGAGCCATGCGGAGTCGCTCCGCATTTTTGAACGCCGCGTGTGCGTCCCAAATACTTGAGAAACAAGCTGTGAAGTGCGGTGGCGCGCCCGTGCCCGTGCATAGCCGTCACCATCAGCGTCTACGCGGCGTCGGCTTCAAGTGGAACTGGCGCCGCTGCTGTATATGGTTTGCCTTGCTGCAAATAGCGATCAATGCCCGCGATGTTTCTGCTTGCGCTTCAACTTTCGCTGCTCGAAGCGCGTCTCCGCCTCATCCGCGCGACGCTGGCTTCTTGCTTGAGCCGACTCCCGCTTCATCGCTTTCCGCTGTGCCGCGAACGCCTGTTGTGCCTTGGTGCTCACCGCCGGTCGTTTAAGGACTTTCGCCGCCTCACGGGCGCGCCGCTTGGGGTTCTTCGCGGGTTTGCTCGTCTCGACCGGGTCGTCACCGAAGAACGAGAGTTTCTCCCATTTGCCGACAACGAACTGCAGGATCTCCTCATCGGACGGCTCCGCGCCGAAGACGATGCGGACGACGCCGTACCTTCCGTCCTCGACATGCTCCGCCATCCCGACCCAGAATTGACCGTCGTGATATACGGTCAGGGTGGACGACACGCTGATCTGCATGGTTGGTTCCTCCTTTATGTAGATGACCATGCAGAGAAGGGACAACCAAGGAGGCAGGTTACTGATGCGGACTCCCGCACGCCCACGACTACCCGACGGGGACTGTGTTTTCATCTCTGGTGCCCGCATTGTAGCACGCGCGGACGCGCCCTTCGTCGCTGCCGACATGACATGGCTGGGATTCGTTTCTCGACACATCCTTTTGTATATTGCTTTCCCGGTTTCGAAACTTTAAATAAATTCGAGTTTCGAAACCGGGAAGGAGAGTGTATGTGAGAGGCGATATGAGCATCAACTTGATGCTCGAGGGGGAGCTCGCGTCGCTTCTGTCCATCGGGGACGTGTTCCCGAAGGTCCTCATCTCCTGCATAGGGCATGAGCCCTGCACCCGGGAAAGCGTACTCGTTCTAGACCTCGCGTGGTGCTGCTCGGTGAGCAGGGATTCTGAACACTACGTAGGGATATAGCGCGACAGGGGGGGTGCAGCACCGTTTGCGCCTTGTCTAGAGAGCACGAACGAGAGATGTGGTCTGCGGACGACTGAATAGCTTCATCTGTTTTGGTTACAACGAAATGTGTGCCGCGCGCCTGCGGCATGAAGGAGGGAGATTTCTATGAATATCGTTGTATTGAGTGGTAGCCCGCGCAAGGGTGCCAATACCGACACCATGGTCGAGGCCTTTGCCGAGACCGCGCGCGAGGCCGGCCATGCGGTCGAGGTCATCCGCGTTGCCGGCAAAAAGATCGCTGGTTGTCTGGGATGCCAGTACTGCTTTACCCATGAGGGCACCTGTGTGCAGAAGGATGACATGGCCGACGTGATCGAGCCGCTGAAAGACGCAGACATGGTCGTCTTTGCCTCGCCTATCTACTGGTTCGATATCACCGCGCAGGAGAAGGCCGCCATCGACCGCCTGTACGCCTTCGGTGCTACGGGCTTCCCGTTCACCAAGACGGCCCTTTTGCTCGATAGCCATAGCGAGGGCGTCTATGATGCGGCGATCGCTATGTATAAGTCAACCTGCGCGTACTGCAAGTGGGAGGACCAGGGCATTGTCACCATCAGCGGTATGACCGAGCGCGACAGCATGGTATCGTCGCCCAAGTTGAAAGAGGTGCGAGAGCTCGCTCGCAAGCTCGCCTAAGGACAAGAAGAACGCATGGCAATCAGCGTTGGCGGAAAGCCTACTTCCCTTACCAAGAGGATTACTGATTGCCATGCGTTGATGTCCTTGTGGACGATCTCCGCGTGCTAGGAGACCTTCTCGCTCAGGAACTCCTTGAATGCGGGGATGTCGAATCCGACGAGGCCACGTCCGCGTTCCCCGATGACGCCGTCCTCGAGCAGGCGGCGTTTGTACTGGCTCGCGTAGTTGCTGGCGACGCCCATGCGTTTGGCTATCTCCGAGATCCTGCTGGGGCCAGAATCGGGCAGCATCGCGAGCAAAAACTCAATGTCTTTATCGGAAAGCTCTCGATAGGTCGTTTCGAGAGAAGCCCGATGCCATGCTTCTCGAGTTGCCTGAAGATGCCATTCATGCACGTGCGCCAGTTGCCCTGGGCTTCTTGAACATATGTCCAATCGATGCCCACTGGACCAATTTGAACGCCGTTCATGCGCGCGTGAGACTGTGAAAGGTAGCTATCTGCCGCTTCTTTGGTTCGCTCGATAATATCTTCGAGCATGCCTGGCATGGCGGAGCCATTTGCTGTACTCCATGGTGGCTCCTTTGCAAGTTTTGCTAATTTTTGCAACTTTTGCTAGCTTTTGCGAGTTTTGCTAACGGCTTAGGACGGTGCGGGAAGCCTCCGTATCGTCGACATTTCCGAGGATGACCTCCGTAACGAGCGGGGCCCGGGGCGCGATATTGCTGCGCTCCGGGCCCCGTTGGTTTGTGGCTTGGACCAGTTCGACTGCCGTCGTCCTAGTCAAACAAACTCGGCATGTCGTTTTCTTTCATGAGGGCACCGGCAGAGGGTAGGCTCTGCGCGGTGAACTTCTCGGCCGAGACGCCGGCGCCAAGAATCTCCTCGGTCGTGCCGACGGTGGTGACCGAGCGGCCCTTCTTGGCCGTGAAAGCTTGGACGCCCTGCGTGTTGGTGGTCGTCTTGGTCTTGAGCAGCGACGTGTTGAAGTTCATCAAACGATAGTCGCTCGAGACCAGCGCGATGTCGCGATCTTCCTTGAGCACCTGGGCATACAGCAGCTTGCTGCCGCCGTAGATGGCGTTCTTGAGGCGCTTGCGGTTGGTCTTGGTGACGTATCCAGAAAGCGCGACGCGCACCACGCGGCCGTTCTCAAAGACGAATAGCACGTCGGCCTTGTAGTCCTCGGGGTCGATGACCCAGATGACGCTCTCGTCGGGTTCCATCTCGAGGTCGGTGGGCAGGTACGAGCCCAGCTGGGCCGACTTGGTGTCCTCAAACGCCGCAACCTTGCATTTGTATACCTGGCTCTTGTTGGTAAAGACCAGCAGCTCGTGGGTGTTGGAGGACGGGAACTCGATAAAGGGTTTGTCGCCGTCCTTGTACTTGAGCGTGGCAGCCTTTTTGAGCACGCGGTCCGTCATCTTCTTGAGGTAGCCGTCGCGCGAGAGCATGATCGTAACCGGGTACTCCTCGACCTCGGGTTCCAGACTCACCTCGATGACCTCATGGGGCTCAATCTTACCCGTGCGGCGCGGCATCACGTACTTTTTGTTGACCGCTGCCAGCTCGTCGCTGATGACCTTCTTGATGTTGTCCTCGCTCGAGAGGATCTCCTCGAGCTCGGCGATCTCGCCCTCAAGCTTTGCAATGTCCTTGGTGCGGTTGAGGATGTACTCCTCGTTGATGTTGCGGAGCTTAAGTTCGGCAACAAACTCGGCCTGGGTCTCGTCGATGTCGAAACCCTTCATAAGGTTGGGCACGACCTCGGCTTCGAGCTTGGTGCCGCGGATGATGGCGATGGCCTTGTCGATGTCGAGCAAGATCGCCTCGAGGCCGTGCAGCAGGTGCAGGCGCTCGGACTTTTTGCCCAGGTCAAAGTTAATGCGGCGACGCGTGGACTCAATACGCCACTTGACCCACTCGTGCAGAATCTGGCGCACGCCCATAACGCGAGGGTAACCATCGACCAGCACGTTGAAGTTGCACGAGAACGAATCCTGCAGCGTGGTCGAGCGATAGAGCTTGGCCATGAGCTTGTCGGGGTCGACGCCGCGCTTAAGGTCGATGGCGATGCGCAGACCCGAAAGGTCGGTCTCGTCACGGATGTCGGCGATCTCCTTGACCTTGCCCTCCTTGGAAAGCTTGACGATGCGCTCGATGATGACATCGGTCTTGGTGGTGTAGGGGATCTCGTAGACCTCGATAATGCGCTCTTCGGGAATCCAGCGCCAGCGGGAGCGGATCTGGAAGCTGCCAAGGCCGGTCTCGATAATCTTTTCCATCTCCTCGCGGCGGTAGATAATCTCGCCGCCGGTCGAGAAGTCGGGCATGGGCATGTACTCGAGCAGGTCGCAGTTGGGATCCTGCAGGTAGTGCATGGTGGCAGTGCAGACCTCGTTGAGGTTAAAGCCGCAGATGTCGGACGCCATGGCGACGCCGATGCCCTTGTTGGCCGAGACGAGGATATTGGGGAACGTGGTGGGCAGCAGGCGCGGCTCCTTCATGGCGCCGTCGTAGCTGTCGACGAAGTCGACCGGGTCCTTGTCGATGTCCTTGAAAATCTCGGCGCTGATGGGGGAGAGCTTGGCCTCGGTATAACGCGAGGCGGCGTAGCTCAGGTCGCCTGAATAGTACTTGCCAAAGTTGCCCTTCGACTCAACGAACGGCGCGAGCAGCGCCTCGTTGCCGGTTGCCAGGCGCACCATCGTTTCGTAGATTGCGGCGTCGCCATGCGGGTTGAGCTTCATGGTTTGACCCACGATGTTGGCGCTCTTCTGGCGCTCGCCCTTGAGCAGGCCCATCTTGTACATGGTGTAGAGCAGCTTGCGATGCGAGGGCTTAAAGCCGTCGATCTCGGGGAACGCACGCGAGACGTTGACGCTCATGGCGTAGGGCATGTAGTTGACCTCGAGCGTCTGCGTGATCGGCTGATCGGTGACCTCGGAGTGCAGGCCGATGACGTTCTCGGCGTTGACCTGCTTTTTCTTTGGCTGGGTTTTCGTCTTCTTCTTTGCCACGATTTCCTCTTGAACTTCTTATGGGCCGTCGTTATCGATTTGCTGCTATTGCAGGTCCAGCTGGTCCAGGTATTCCTTGCCGTGCTCGGAGATATGGCGCTTGCGGCCCGCCTCGTCGTTGCCCAGCAACAGGTTGAACATGGTCTCCATCTTGGTGACGTCCTCGGGCTCCACCTTGATCAGGCGACGCGTCTCGGGGTTCATGGTGGTGAGCCACATCATGTCCGGATCGTTCTCACCAAGACCCTTGGAGCGGTTGATCGAGCACTTTTGGTCGCCGATCTCTTTGAGGATGCCGTTCTTCTCGAGCTCGGTGTAGGCAAAGTAGGTCTTTTCTTTGCAGTTGATCTCGTAGAGCGGCGACTCGGCGATATACACGTAACCCTCGTCGATAAGTGTGGGCACCAGGCGGTAGAGCATGGTGAGCACGAGCGTGCGGATGTGATAACCGTCGACGTCGGCGTCCGTACAGATAATGACCTTGTTCCAGTTGAGGTTGTCCAGGTCAAAGGCACCGAGGTTCTTGATGCGCTTGTCCTTGATCTCTACGCCGCAGCCCAGTACGCGCATGAGGTCCATGATGATGTCGGACTTAAAGATACGCGGGTAGTCCTCCTTTAGGCAGTTGAGGATCTTGCCGCGGACGGGCATAACGCCCTGGAACTCGGCATCGCGCGAGGTGCGAATGGCGCCTGCTGCCGAGTCGCCCTCTACGATGTAGATCTCGCGACGGTTCTTGTCCTTGGAGCGGCAGTCGATGAACTTCTGCACGCGGTTGGCCATGTCGGTCTTCTGTTGAAGGTTGGTCTTGATGCTCAGGCGGGTCTTCTCGGCATTCTCGCGCGAGCGCTTGTTGATGAGCACCTGCTCCACGATCTTGTTGGCAGCATCTTTGTTCTCGATCAAGTAAGTCGAGAGGCGCTCCTTAAAGAATGCCGTCATGGCCTGCTGGATAAAGCGGTTGTTGATGGCCTTCTTGGTCTGGTTTTCGTAGGACGTCTGGGTGGAGAAGCAGTTGGTCACCAGCACTAGGCAGTCCTGGACGTCTTGCCACTTAATGCCGCTCTCGTTTTTGTTGTACTTGCCCTGTTGCTTGATGTAGGCATCGATGGCGCTGGTCAGAGCGCTGCGGGCCGCCTTCTCGGGTGAACCGCCATTCTCGAGCCAGGAGGAGTTGTGGTAGTACTCCTGCATCATGAAAGTGCGCGAGAAGCACATGCAAGCAGTGATTTTTACATTGTAATCGGGCAGGTCCTCGCGATCGCGACCGCGACGGTCGGCCTCGATAAAGAAGGGCTCGGTAAGGTAGTCGGTACCGACCTTCTCGAGCACGTAGTCCTCGATGCCCTTGGGATAGCAAAAATCCTCTTCGGAAAACTCGCCATCGTCACCCTCGATGCGCAGGCGGAAGGTCACGTTGGCGTTGACCACGGCCTGGCGGCGCATGGTCTCGCGATACCACTCGTGGGGAATGCTAATCGAGGTAAAGACCTCAAGATCGGGACGCCACTTGATGGTGGTGCCGGTGCGGTCCTCGTCGCTGGGCTCAATCTCGAGTGCCTTCTTTTTGGCGCCGACGACCTTGCCCTTCTTAAAGTGCAGGGAGTATTTGTTGCCATCGCGCCAGACCGTGACATCCATGTATTCGGAGGCGTATTGGGTTGCGCACGAGCCCAGGCCGTTGGTGCCGAGCGAGAAGTCGTAGTCGCCGCCCTGGTTGTTATTGTATTTGCCGCCGGCGTAGAGCTCGCAAAAGACGAGCTCCCAGTTAAAGCGCTTCTCGGAGGGGTTCCAGTCGAGCGGGCAGCCGCGGCCGTTGTCCTCTACCTGAATGGAGCCATCGCGAAAGGCGGTAAGGGTGATGAGTTTGCCGTAGCCCTGGCGCGCCTCGTCAACGGCGTTGGACAGGATCTCGAAGGCGGCATGCGCGCAACCGTCGAGTCCGTCCGAGCCAAAGATAACGGCGGGGCGCAGACGTACGCGCTCCTCGTCCTTGAGCTGGCGGATACTGTCGTTACCATAGTTTGCGGTGTTTTTTGCCATACTCGCTCTCTCGGTGCTCCCTTGCTGCGTTTAAGTCATATAGATAGTCAAGGTAGCATAGCCCAGCCCGTGGGCGATTCCAACCAACACGAAATCCATCGAACAATCGTTCGGAATTTGGTGGAGCAGCGTTTACTCGGACAAAACCGAGTCGGTTCTGTTCGAGTAAGTTTGAAAGCGGTCGAATGCGTCCTGCTGTGTTTGCGGCTGGATACGCTTGTCGAAACGTGCCGTATGGATTGTTGGATCGAATCGAACATTGGGACAAGCGTCTCGTTTTATTGGCCGCGGGCGTGTGCGCGAGTCCTTTTGGCCCATGAGGGATGCTGGCAGGTCAATATTTGGGCCACGGGTCACTTCGCCTGTGCCGCGTTTCGTCATACGCTTATTGTGGAAGCCGATGCCACGGAGTCGACTTGGGACTCGGGTAACGGATGAGCTGCAAGCGAAAGGAGCGGTGAGGATGATGAAGCCCATGACGAAGAAGCTGCTGTTAGGAATTCCCACCGTGGCGCTTTCGGCTGTGTTGACGTGTACGCTTGCCGGCTGCGGCGGTAATGCGCCGAGTGGCTCGGGCGGGAGCGCACCTGTGCGGGAGAAGTCCAAGAAGGCCAAGGCCTATGAGTCGCAGACGGTTGAGGTGGCAGGCATCACCTATGAGTCGGTGGCTCACGGTACGTTCTATCGCGGTGATGCCAAGAAGCAAGACGGCTTTTACCTGCACATCAAGATTACCAACAACAACACAAAGAACAGGACGTTCAGTTCCTTTAACGTGCATGCTGCCCAGGGCGATCTTGAGGCAGGCGACCCGTTGTTTACTTCCGGCAAGGCGGCCGTGCTCGACTACGTTGCAAGCGAGGCTCCCGATGAGCTTCACGAGGGCATCGATCTTTTCAAGAGGCCAGATATCGGTCCGGGCGAGACTGTTGAGTACGTGTATTTCTGGGCGCCCAAGACGGCGTACTATGGGCCCATCACCGTCGAGTTCGTAGACGCATATGCCCCCGCTAAGAACCACGAGGCCATGCATTTTGACGCTACGGGGTGTGAGACTAAGGAGTTCAAGGCAGCGGGCGGCGTGGCCGATTCTGGTGACGCGGCCAATATGACCGGCATCGATTGCGCATCGTACAGTATCGAGGCCGCCGATGGGTACACGCTGGATTCGTCCAACGAAGAGCACGAAAAGGCAAATTTCTTCCACGACGAGACTGGAGGACGCCTGAACATCAGCATCTTCCCGCGTTCGCCCCAGGAGGAAGTTGCAAGCCTAGAGCAGGTCTACGAAGGCAAGGAGACGACAACCGACCAGGTCGACTTCAACGGCATAACGTGGTTGCGCTTTACCGGTCCCGACAACGGCCATACACTGTTTGCGACGGCTCCCGCAACGGGTGAAACCGTTCGCGTATCGATTGGCTGGAAGATCGATTGGGACGCCGCCGTGCCCATGATGGAGGCATTGAAGCTCAAGTAGCGGACTGCAATTCCCATGTCAGGCGACTCAGGGCTGGCTCCGAGTTATCGGGGCCAGCCCATTTTGATGTTCGATGAGCCGAGTCGGCGTCTCTCACAAAAGTAACTAGGAGCTGCAAGGCTTATCAGAATTGACCTCATCGGCGGTGCCGGTTTCGAGGGCCGTGCGGCGGGCGCTGTAGGCGACGAGGCCGGCGCCT
>URRJ01000060.1 GCA_900550205.1 uncultured Collinsella sp.
ACGGGCATCGAGTTTCTTTTGGCTGGCAAGCTCCGAGCGCACCTCGGACAGCTTGTTGCGCGCCTCGCTCTCGCGGGCACGCAGGTCCTTAAGGGCAGCGCGGGCAACCTCGGTGGCTTCGCGCGCATCGACCTGGGCTTGGCGAGCCTGATCGAGTGCGCCGTCGAGCTCCTCGGCGCGGTCGCGACGGCTCTCGAGCGAGGCCGTGACCTCCTCGAGCTGCTCGTCAATCTGCTCCAGGCGCGAGGCGTACATGTTGTCCTCGACCTCGGCGTTGCTCAGCGAGTCCTTCACCTTGGCAAGCTCGAGCGCGGCGTTATCGGCAACGCGCTGCACATCGCGCTGCTCACGTGTGAGCTGCGAAATCTGATTGTCGAGCGCCACGCGACGCTCGTGGAGAGCAGCGGCGGCAGGTCCGGCGGCGTTAACGTCCTCCTGGGCCTGCAAATGCGCGCCGGTCACTTCCTCGAGCTGGGCGCGCGCATCCTCGAGCTCCTCGACCACGCGACGACGCTGATGCTCGGAACCCGAGATCTGCCCACGCATGTCGGACAGGCGCGACACCATGTTGTGGCCCTTTTCCTCGAGCAGGCGCATGTCGGAGTTAATGCGGCCAACCACATCTTGCATATGGCGGCGCTGCTCGCCCAGGTCACCCACAAACAGGCCTTTTTCCTCGAGCATGACCTGAAGCTTCTCGAGCTCGCGCTCTTTCTCGCCCAGGCGGTATTGCGCAAGCTCAAGCTCGGCCGTTCCCTCTTTGGAGCGGCTCTCCAGGTCGTTCCACTGTGACTGCAGCGAACGCAGCTCGTCAACGGCCAGCACCTGCGTAAGCTCGTTTGCGCGCGAGGACAGCTCCTTGTACTTGCGCGCGCGATCGACCTGACGCTCCAGCGGACGCAGCTGGCGGGCGATTTCCTTATTGATGTCGCGGGCACGGGTCAGGTGCTCGTCCATCGACTTGATCTTTTTAAGCGCACGCTCCTTGCGACGCTTGTGCTTGGAGATACCGGCGGCTTCCTCGATGAGGGCGCGGCGCTCCTCGGGGCGGCTCTGCAAAATGGCGTCGAGCTTGCCCTGACTGATGATGGAATGCGTATCCTTGCCCAGGCCCGAATCGTGCAGGATGTCCTGAATGTCCATCAAGCGGCACGGACTCGAGTTAATGAGGTACTCGCTCTCGCCCGAGCGATACATGCGACGGGTGATGGCGACTTCGTCAAAGTCGACAGGCAGCATATGGTCCGAGTTATCGAGCACCAACGTGACCTCGGCCACACCCACCGGCTTGCGCGCCGACGAGCCCGAGAAGATGACATCCTCCATGGCCTGACCGCGCAGCTGCTTGGCGCTCTGCTCGCCCAGGACCCAGCGGATGGCGTCGCTGACGTTGGACTTGCCCGAGCCGTTGGGACCGACGATTACGGTCAGGCCCGGCTCAAATGACATATGGGCGCGGTCGGCAAACGACTTGAACCCTTTGAGCGTGAGGGACTTGAGATACACGGTTCCTCGCTTAAACAGGCTTCTTGTTGAGAATCACGCCATTGGTGGTGTAACCCATACGGTCGAGCGCCTCGAGCGCGGCGGCTCCCTCGGCTTCCTTCTTAGAGGAACCGGTGCCGCGACCCTGACGAATGCCATCGATCAACACCACGGCGGTAAAGGTGGGCGCATGCGCCGGACCCTCGGATCCGATCAGCTTATACGCCGGAGGCTCGTGGCCGTCGGCCTGCACGCACTCCTGCAAAAACGACTTGGGGTTCGCAGGGTGTTCGGCACGCTCGGTAGCCAGGTGCGGCTTAAGCGTGCGGTGAATAAACTCCGCCGCGGCATCCCAACCAGCATCCAGGTACAGCGCGCCCACGAGCGACTCATAGACGTTCTCGAGCGCCGAATGCAGGCCGCGTGCGCCCGTACCGGTCTCGGAGGCACCAAAGATGATGATGTCGTCGATACCCAGCTCGTGGGACACTTCAGACAACGTGGCGCCCGAGACGAGCGACACCTTCAAGCGGGTGAGCTTGCCCTCGTCAAACTCGGGATAGGACTCAAAGAGCGAACGGGCGACGACGGCACCCAAAATGGAATCGCCCAAAAACTCCAAGCGCTCGTAACTTGCCGAGACTGGCTGGCCTTCGACAGCCGAAGGATGCGTGAGGGCGGCGCGCAGCAGCACCTTGTCATTGAACTCGTGGCCCAGAATCTCCTGGGCGCGCGTAAGTCGTTCGGATAAAGCCAAGACTTAGGCCTCCTTGGCAGCTTCGATGGCGTCGACGGCGTCGGCGACAGAGTTGAGCGAGAGCAGGGTCTCATCATCGATCTCGAGGTCGAACTCGTCCTCGATAGCCGTAACCAGCTGCAGGCGCTCGAGCGAGTTGGCATCGAGGTCGTCAAAGGTGGTCTCATCGCTAATTTCGGCAACATCGACGCCCAGAACGTCAGCAGTGACCTCGGCGATCTTGTCGAAGATTTCGGAGCGATCCATAGCGCTTCCTCTCATAGTGCATGAATACCAAAAGAATGGTACCGCCCGGGCGGTACCAAGACACGGTTCTGATTCTACCCCACGACGCACGCCCCGAGGCGCATAACGCCGCCGTTATAAAACGATGCCATCCATGGAGTTGGCGACGTTCTCGACCAGTCCGGCACGTACGGCCTCAGCCGCGGCGAGCGTGCCGTTTTTGACGGCCTCGACCGACGTGGCGCCGTGGCCGATCAAGACCACACCGCGCAGGCCCAACAGGATGGCGCCGCCCTTGGCATCGCCAGAGAGCTTGGCCTTAATCTCGCGCATCTGCTTTTTGATGAGCAGCGCGGCGATCTTGGTGCCGAGCGAGGACATAAAGGCGCCCTTAAGCTCCTGCAGCAAAAACTTGGCAGCGCCCTCGGTAGCCTTGAGCGCGATATTACCCGACATGCCGTCGGCAACAACGACATCGAAATTGCCCGAGGTGAGGTCGGTACCTTCGCAGTTGCCAACAAAACCCGGAACTGCGGCCTTCATAGCGGGGAAACAGGCCTTGGTAAAGTTGGAACCCTTCTCGTCCTCGGTGCCATTGGCGAGCAGGCCCACGCGGGGATGTTCAATGCCCAAGACGACGCGCGCATAGGCGCTGCCCATCTGCGCAAAGCGCACCATATCGTCAACCTCGACATCGGGATTGGCACCCATGTCGCACAGCACCGTCAGACCGCCGGCACGATTGGGCAACGCATTGGTCAGGCACGGACGCACCGGCTGCTTCTTGCCTTCAGCCATATATCGAAACGGCGTGACGTAGGCGGTCGCGGCAGCTGTCATAGCGCCGGTAGAGCCGGCGGAGAAGAACGCATCCGCGTTGCCCTTCTTAATGGCGCGGCAAGAAAGCACGATCGACGACTTACGCTTGGTCATCACGGCGCGAATGGGATCGTCATCCATGGCGATAACGTCGGGTGCCTCCAGGGCCTCGACGCGCGCATGGGAGGCGGCGAAGGGATTGACGATTTCGGCGGGACCGGCAGCCAGGACCTCAATATCGGGATCGGCTGCCAGGGCAGCCTCAATACCGTCGAGGACAACCTGCGGCTTCTCGTCTCCACCCACAACGTCTACACAAACGCGAACGTTACTCATATACATGCTCCTTATACAAAAATGGCCGACTCAATGAGCCGGCCATTGTGGTTCCAGTTGGAACGGCATCGTATCCAGAGTATACCGTTACTCGGTAACGATAACCTCGCGGTCCTTGTAGAAACCGCAGCTAGGGCACACGTGGTGCGGGAGCTTGACAGCACCGCAACGGGGGCACGTGGACTGAGCCGCAGCCGAGATCTTCATGTTGGCGGAACGGCGGGTGTGAGTGCGGATACGACCCTGCTTTTGTTTAGGTACGGGCATAGTGACCTTCCTTATGAACTATCCAGTGTGGCGATTACGCGCAAGTAGCGATACTACCACAGTTTTACTCGTCAAGCTTGAGATTCTTCAATGCTGCAAATGGATTTTCCGTGGCTTCGGCCCATTCGGCCTCGGCTTGGGCAGCACAATCGCATTGCTCCACGTTGAGATTGGCGCCGCAGACGGGACAAAGACCGCGACAATCGGGCTTGCAGAGCACCACAAACGGCGTGTCCATGACAACGGCATCGTTGATGGGCTCGCCCAGATCGACAACGCGATCCTCGCCCAGGAGCTCGTAGCCGTCTTCATAGGCCTCGGGGTCCTCGGGCTCATGGAAGAGATAGAACTCCTCGATCTCGCCGGCAATGTCAAACGAGGCAGGCTCCAGGCAACGGTCGCACTCGCCGGTGGCGTGCGCGCGAACCATGCCAGTAAGCAGAACACCGGTGCCGGCATTGGTAAAGACCACGTCGTAGTCGATACCGTCCTGCAGCTGGTACTCCTTCTCGCCCACCGTGTAGGCGGCGACATCGACCTTGCCGGTCAGCGGATACGAGTCTCCGGGAAACTCGAGCTGCTCGGAAAGATCGACGGTAACGCTCGGGAACTCAGCCATTACCACTGACCATTCTGCTGGGCGGCACCCTCGTTGAGCTGCTGGCGGCAACGGGTAACGGTGCCGGTCAGGCTCTTGAGGTTCTCCTCGAGGTGCGTAAAGACCTGCTCGGCGTAATCCTCGGCAGCATAGCGCGTCTCGCGCTCATACTGCTGGGCACGGTCGCGGATATCGTCGGCCTGCTGCTGCGCGAGGCGGACAATTTCCTGCTCACCGGCAATGGTGAGGGCCTGCTGCTGAGCGTCGGCGATGATGGAATCGGCCTGAGCGGCGGCGGAAGCCATAAGCTCCTCGCGCTCTTTGAGGATACGGCGGGACTTCTGCCATTCCTCGGGATAGCTCATGCGGATCTCATCGAGGATGTTAAAGAAGACGTCGGCATCGATGACCTTCATCTGGGCGTTCTTGCCGAACGGCGTCTTAGCCTCTTGGATGAGCCCCTCGAGCTCGTCGACAAGGCTCACAATCCTGTCGCCAGGAAAATTCTCGCCCGGCATCCGGTCTCCTTTCATAGGTAACATATCATCGTGCTAGTTTACCACATGCCACCTGGCAATAAAAAACGTCACGAAAAGCGATGTTTAAGCGCCTCGACCACATTAGCCGGCACAAACGTCGAAACATCACTACCGAGCGAGGCGATCTGGCGTACCACCGAGCTCGAAATGTAGCCATACTGCGGAGCACTCATGACAAAGATGGACTCTAGCTCGTTATCCAAGCGGTAGTTGAGGTCGGCTTGCTGCAGCTCATACTCAAAGTCGGTCATGGCACGCAGGCCCTTGACCACGGCACCAGCACCCTGCTCGCGAGCAAAGTCTACGAGCAGGCCGGTAAAGGGCAGGACCTCGACGCCATCAATATCACCGAGTGCCTCACGGGCCAGCGCCACGCGTTCATCGAGCGTAAAAGTGGTGCCCACGCCGTTTTTGCCCTGCGACTCGGCAACGGCCACAATCACACTGGGAAAGATGCGGCGGGCGCGGCGGATGACGTCGATATGGCCAAACGTGATGGGATCGAAGGTGCCCGGAACGATGACGCGGTTAATGGTGTCACTCATGAGCATCCTCCTGAAACTTCGTGCCGTCGCTGCCATCGGCATCGGTGGCGGTATCGTCATCCTCGCCCTCGCCGACCCAACGGAGCAGGTCGACCGAGGTGATGCCATAGCGTTTCTCGCGCACGGTTACAAAGCCGGCAGGATGTGCACCCGCGTCGGCGGCAGCATGCTCGAACAGAGCATAGGCGCCCGGGGCGAGCAGACCCTGCTGGGCCAGGTTCTGCAGCAGCTCATCGACCGGCTTAGCACCAAAAGCATAGGGCGGGTCGAGCAAGACCAGATCGAAGGGGCCGCCCGGCACGCGGCCACGCGAAGCGCTCGCAAGGACATCGCCCGTCACCACACGCCAACGCGCGCGATCGCGGCAGAGCGACTCGATATTCTTGGTAATGAGCCTCGCGGCATTGCGATCGATCTCGAACGTCGTGAGCGAACGGGCGCCCCGCGAGAGCATCTCGATGCCTAGGGCACCGGAGCCGCCAAAGGCATCCAATACGCGAACCTCGTCCAAATCAAAGTCGAAGGCCGATAGGACCATGGATGCGCACGCCTCGCGCGCGCGGTCGGTCGTCGGACGCGTAACATCGCGACCGCGCGGCTCTTCGATCTTGCGACCGCGCCATTCACCGCCGATGATTCTCATCCTCCGCTGACCTCCTTAAAAATATGTCGATAACGCGTGGCAACCGCATCGCGCAGGGGACGCGTCGCCACAGAGTCAAGATTGCTAGCATACCGCAAGAGCTCGACTGCGTCCAAATGCGCCCACTCGATGAGCTCCTCGTCGGCATCAAGGTCGACAAAACGCAGGGTCACGCCACCATGCTGACGGTAACCCAAGATCTCGCCCTCGTGGCGAAGGCGTAGGTCCATCTGCGCGAGCGTAAAGCCATCTGCGGTCTTCTCGAGCGACTGCAGGCGATCTTGTGCCGCCGATGTGCCGCCGTTGCCCTTGGAGTGCGTCATTACCAGGCATGTGCCCGCCACGCCGCCACGGCCCACACGACCGCGAAGCTGATGCAGGGCGGCCAAACCAAAGCGCTCGCCGTTCTCGATGACCATGACGGTGGCATTGGGCACGTCGACGCCCACCTCGACCACGGTGGTCGAAACGAGCACGTCAATCTCACCGCGTTTAAAGGCGTCGATCACGCGATCCTTCTCCCCCGCCCGCATGCGGCCGTGGAGACGTTCGATCGTAAGGCCCGGCAGCGCCAGGCGCAGGCGGTCGAGCTCGGTCGCCGTATCGTGCAGCGGCACGGGGACGGTCACACGGCCCTCGTCGTCACGGGCTATACCGGGCACATCCTCGAGCTCGTCGGCCGAGTCACTCGGCTCCACAAGCGGACAGATCACGTAGGCCTGCTGACCCTTCTCGTGCGCCTCGCGAATGGCCCCATAAGCCAGGTCGCGGCTCGACTCGGTGAGGACGCGCGTCGTCACGCCGGCACCCGGGACGGGACGATGGCGGATGATACTCGTGTCCAGGTCGCCGTAGACCGAGAGCGCCAGCGTGCGCGGGATGGGCGTCGCCGTCATGACGAGCAGGTCCGCGCCGGGACCCTTCGCGCGCAAGGCATTGCGCTGGCCCACGCCAAAGCGGTGTTGTTCGTCGATGACCACGAGCGACAAGTGCTTAAAATCCACGTCTTCGGACAGCACGGCATGCGTACCAAAGAGCACGTCAAGCTCGCCCGATTCCAGCTGCACATGGATGCGCTCGCGCTCCCCCGCCGGTGTGGCGCCCGTCAGGAGTGCCCAGGATATGCCGGCCTGAGAGAGCAAAGGGCCGGTCTTATCGGCATACTGACGAGCCAGCACGCCCGTAGGCGCCATGACGCAGGCCTGGGTGCCGCTATCGACGGCTACGGCCAACGCACAGGCGGCAACGGCCGTCTTGCCGGTACCGACGTCGCCCAGCAGCAGACGGTTCATGACGCGCGCATCATCGCACATATCATGCAAAATATCCTGGAATGCGGCCTCCTGCTCGTCGCTCAGCGAAAACGGCAGGGCTTGCTTGAGAGCAGCAAGGTGCTCGCCCGCGGTGTGGGCGTAGGGAACCACCTCGACCAAGCCGCCGTCATTGCGCAGACGCAGTGCGAGCTGCAGGTAGAGGCACTCCTCATAGGCCAAACGGCGGCGCGCAATATCGCGCTCGGCCATACTCGAGGGAAAGTGGATTGAACGAAGCGCACGGGCATTGCTCATGAGCTTGCGCTTTGCGCGCAGCGGTGCCGGGATGGGATCAAAGGGATTGCCGACGAGCTCAAGAGCACCGCTCACGATGCGGCGCATCCATGCCTGGCTCACCCCATCGCTCACATAATGGACCGGCAAAATGGTACCCGCGGCACGACCACCCTCAAGCTTTTCAAAATGCGGCGAGGCCATCTGCTTAAAGCCGTAGGCAAACTCGACCTTGCCCATCACGGCCAGGCGATCGCCCCGCTTAAGCTGCTGGGCAATCCAGGGCTGGCGGAAAAAGGCGACCTGCAGCACGCCCGTGTCATCCACGAGCGATACCTCGGTCACCTGCATGCGCGGACGAGGCTGCTTTTGAACAATGCGATCGACCGTGGCAATGATGGTACACACGGCACCGATGGGCGCCATCTCGATGGACCAAGAGCGGGTGAAGTCCAGATATCGATGCGGGATATGGAGAAGGAGGTCCCCCACCGTCCGAATTCCCAGACGGCGAAGGGCCTCCTCACGTTTACCCGAAACATATTTGAGTCGCGCGATATCCTCGCCGAGCGCATTGCTCTGGGCAAAGCGCTCCGAGACGCGCGGCACGGAGCATAGCTCGGACATGTTCAGATGCCTACTCAATCGAGAAGATCACGGGATAAAGCGGCTGCTCGCCACGATGAGCGTCGACCTCCAGGTCGGGCTGAGCTTCCTCGATGGCGTCGACAATCTCCTGGAAGGCCTCGTCGGACAGCTCCTCGCCGGCCAGAATCGTCAGCGCGTCGCCCTCCTCTTCCTCCTGCATACGGTTGATGCAGTCGAGGGTGACCTGTTTCACATCGGAGCCGACCACGTCGATGGAACCGGCGATGATACCCATAACGTCACCGGAGTGAATCGGAGAGCCGTCCGAGGCGCTGGAGTCGCGCACGGCGCGGGTGACCTCGCCATCGCGGACCTCGCTGATGGCGTCGACCATAGCGGCGACGGCGTCCTCGAGCTCGGAATCGGGCAGGACGGCGAACAGCGCGGAGAACGCCTGGGGAACGGTCTTGGTGGGAACGACGGCGACCTTCTTATCGGTGCAGGCAGAGGCAGCGGCCTCAGCAGCCATGCGGATGTTGCCGTTGTTGGGCAGGATGATGACCGAGGTCGCGTTGACCTGGTCGACGGCGCCCAGCAGGTCGGCGGTCGAGGGGTTCATGGTCTGGCCACCCGAGACGATAACGTCAACGCCGAGGGACTTGAGGATGTCGGCCTCGCCCGAACCGGCGGCAACGGCGACAAAGCCCAGCGCCTTGGCGGGCTCGGCAGCCTTCTCCTGGTCCTCATGAATCTTGGCGGTACGGTCGTGGGCCTCCATCTCCATGTTGTGGATAAAGACCTCGTAGATCTGACCAAGCTGCAGCATGTGCTCGAGCACCAGGTTGGGCGTGTTGGAGTGCACGTGAATCTTGTAATCGGGGTAAGCGCCCACCAGCAGCTCGCAGTCGCCCATGGAGCCCAGGAACTTAAGACACTCGTCCTCGTCAAACGGGGCGTCTGCCTTAAACAGGAACTCATTGCAGTAACGGAACTCCGAGCCCTCCCAGTCGTCGTTAGCCTCGATCTCAACGCGGCCAAGAGCGACATCGCGGGCAGAGCCGGCGGAGTCAAACGTAGCGGAGAAATCCTCGACAACGGTGCTGCGGCCAAGAGCGGCAGCCACGAAGTTCTCGAGGAAAATGGCAAATCCAAAGGCGCCGGAGTCGACCACGCCGTTCTCCTTCAGAACGGGCAGCAGGTCGGGCGTGCGGGCGACGGACTGGTATGCCTCGACGACGATGGCATCGAGCGCATCCTCGGCCGAGAACTTCTTCTTCTCGCACTCATCGGCCTTGGTCGAGACATCACGCAGGACCGTGAGGATCGTGCCTTCGATGGGCTTGCGGACAGCCTGGAAAGCGACCTTAACGGCGCGACGGAAAGCGAAGGCGATATTGGCGGACGTAATGGGCTCGTCGGCAGAGACAAGGCCCTCGGCCACACCGCGCAGAATCTGCGACGTGATGACGCCGGAGTTACCGCGGGCACCCATGAGGGAGCCGTGGGTGATGGCGCCGGCGATGGCTTCCATGTCGGCGTCGGCAGGAAGAGCAGAAAGCTCCTTGGTCACCGAGGCGAGCGTAAGCGACATGTTGGTGCCGGTATCGCCATCGGGTACGGGGAAGACGTTGAGCTTGTTGATCTCCTCGGCCTTGTCGGAAACGGCAGCCGCAGCGATCGGAAAACAGGTGCGAATGGTCTTTGCAATCATGGGTGTTAGAATCTCCGTTTTCGGATGCTAGTTCAGACGGCTCTTGAGCGCGTCGATGTGAATGCCGATCTTAAGGCTGGCGGGATCGATCTGGGCGATCTCCTGCAGGGTGAAGGCAACGGAGCTCGAAAGATTGTGGCAGACGGACTTCATGTTGACGCCGTTCTCGAGCACGACGTGAAGGTCGACCGTGAGGCCGTTCTCATCGGCGGAGACAAGAACGCCCTTGCGGAGGCGCTGACCGGCAAGCAGACGCACGCTCTCGGCGCCCTGGAGCTGCTCGGCCATACCGACGACGCCGTAGCACGTCATAGCGGCATAACCGGCAATATCGGCAATAACGTCATTCGAGACGCTCAAGCTGCCGTTAATGGTCTCAGACACAAGAATCTCCTTTTCTGGTGCTCGCGGCACCATGTCGTGGGAGCAATCATTGCATTATTCTACAACGACCAAGCCATGTTGAGGCGACGGGGTTCACGATTACATCCTCGACACGAAATGTTGATAAGGTAACGTTCGTGACAGCCAATCGCGGCATGAAAAAACCCGCCGCATAAGCGACGGGTTTTACAACCTGGCTCCCCGGGTAGGACTCGAACCTACAACAGCGCGGTTAACAGCCGCGTGCTCTACCATTGAGCTACCGAGGAATTTAAAAGCCCAGCGGAATGGGCTGAGAAATTCTGGCTCCCCGGGTAGGACTCGAACCTACAACAGCGCGGTTAACAGCCGCGTGCTCTACCATTGAGCTACCGAGGAATTTAAAAGCCCAGCGGAATGGGCTGAGAAATTCTGGCTCCCCGGGTAGGACTCGAACCTACAACAGCGCGGTTAACAGCCGCGTGCT
>URRJ01000061.1 GCA_900550205.1 uncultured Collinsella sp.
TGTTGCTCACGGCCTCGATCTGCTCGACGGGGTTGTTGCCGAGGGCGTTGCCGCCGAGGGCGACGACAATACGATCGGGCTTACCGTAGGGTTTTGACATGCGTGCCTCCTTATCGAAGAGTAGCGTACATCACGGCTTTAATGGTATGCATGCGGTTCTCTGCCTCTTGGAAGACGCGAGACTTATCGGACTCGAAGACCTCGTCGGAGACCTCCATCTCGGTTACGCCGAACTTCTCCGCGATTTCCGCTCCGATGGTGGTCTTGGTATCGTGGAAGCTCGGGAGACAATGCATGAAGATAGCGTTGGGGTTTGCTTTTGCCATGACCTCCGAGGTTACGCGGTACGGGGAGAGCAGCTCGATACGGCTCTTCCAGAGCTCCTCAGCCTGGCCCATGCCAACCCAGACATCGGTGTAAATAACGTCGGCATCCTTTACGCCCTCATCGATGTTGTCAGTAAGCTGAATGGTGCAGCCATTTTCCTCGGCGATCTTCTGGCAAGTCTCAAGCAGCTCGGGATCAAAGTGGGTAGCGCCCTCAACGTCGCCCTTCGGCCCACAAGAGCAGAAGTTGATGCCGAGCTTGGCGCAGATAACCATGAGGGAATCGCTTACATTGCCCTGCTCCTTGCCAAGATAGGTCAGCTTGAGGCCACGCGTGTCACCGAATTCCTCGCGCATCGTAAGGATGTCTGCCAAAGCCTGGGTCGGGTGATACTCATTGGTGAGACCATTCCACACGGGAACGCCGGCCTTATCGGCAAGCTCCTCAACAATGGACTGGTCAGAGCCACGATACTCGATTCCGTCGTACATGCGACCAAGCACGCGGGCGGTATCCTCAATGGACTCCTTTTTGCCCATCTGCGACGAACCGGGATCAAGGTAGGTTACACCCAAGCCAAGATCCATGCCGCCCACCTCGAAAGCGCAGCGCGTACGCGTCGACGTCTTTTCAAACAGCAGAACGATGTTCTTGCCCTCAAGATAACGATGGGGGGCGCCCATGCGCTTGAGATTCTTAAAGTCCCTCGAAAGCTCGAGCATGTACTCGATCTCCTCGGTAGTGAAATCAAGCAGGGTCAGAAAACTACGACCAGAAAGATTCAGTGCCATGATAGGTTCCTTTCATTATTAACCTAATTGATGAGTGCGCGGCGCGCGAAGAACGTGCATCCGCACATCTCGGACCAGAACGAAATTAAATCTCTTCGCGCCAGAACGGCATGGTCATGCAGCGCGGGCCACCACGACCACGAGACAGCTCTTCGGAAGGAGCAACCAGCAGCTCAACGCCCGCCTTATAAAGCGCATCATTGGTAACAACGTTGCGCTCATAGACGCACACCTTACCCGGCGCAACAGCAAGCGTGTTGGAACCATCGTTCCACTGCTCACGGGATGCCTCGATCGGATCGCCGGCACCGCATTCGATCATCGTGATATGGTCGATACCGGTTGCCATTTCAAGAATCTGCTGAATCGTTCCCTCGATCTCCTCGATACAGACCTCGCCATCCGAATCGCCCTTGGTGAGTCGATAGGCACGAAGCGTCTCGTAGATACCGGGGTAGACGGTAAACTTATCGTAATCGACCTGAGTACAAACCGTATCAAGATGCATATAGGCATAGCCGTGGGGGATCTTGATGGCAAATACCTGCTCGATCTCGGACTCTCCCGTGCCCCAGAACAGATTCTTGGCAAGCTGGTCGATGGCTGCAGTCTGGGTACGCTCGGAAATACCGATTGCAAGCGTGGTGGCGTTAATGTTCAGAACGTCGCCGCCTTCGATATGCCAATCGCTATTGTGGTCGTACCAAAGCGGAGCCCCAGCATAATCAGGATGGTGGCGCATGATCGTCTCATAGAATACGACCTCACGGTTGCGCTGATGCCAGTACATGCGGTTCATCATCGCACCCTTGCCGACCACAGCAATCGGATCACGCGAGAAGTAGGAGGCGGGCATCGGGAACAAGACCATTTCGTCGGGCTTCAGCTCGTCGCTATCCATGCTCGCAAGGGAACCGCTCACATGCGGAATCTCGAGATCGCGTACGTAGAGGCCGCCCATAGCGGTAAGAACAAACTCTTTGTTGTCCTTGATGGAGTCGAGCTTCTCCACGACTGCCTGACGAAGCGCCAGGTTCTCGATCTTGGCCTCGGGAACGAACTTGCTCATAAACTCGGCACGAGAACCCTCAACCTGATCGAAAGTCTCGGCAAGCAAGTCCTCCATATAAACGACCTCGGCGCCAGCACCGCGAAGAAGATTAGTAAACTCGTCATGCTCTCGCTGAGCATACTCGAGATAAAACGCGTCATGAATCCAGGCGCGCTCAAAATCCTCCGCCTTCATGTTTACCAGGTCCAAGCCCGGTCGGTGCACACATACCTTCTTGAGGGCACCAATTTCGCTATGAACGTTCAGACCTTTGCTCATCATCGTTCCTTTCTGGATTAGAGCTCAATTGTTATTGCAATGGCTTACAAAGTTGTCGTTTCGTTTGCTAGACAATCGGAAGCAGACCGGATACCGCGGTAAATACGAGACAGACCGCACTGACCACAAGGAAGAACTTCCAGGAAACTCGCCACCACTGGCCAAGAGAGATCTTGCAAACACCAAGACCGGCGACAAGCATTGCGCTGGTGGGGGAAATCAGCGACATCGCTGCAGATCCCATCGAAAGGCCAGTAACCGCAGCTTCTGGATTTAGCCCCATGAGCTCAACCAGAGGCCCAAAGATGGGGATGGTGAGCGCCGCGATGCCCGAAGAGCTGGGAACCAGAATCGAGAGCAAGTTGTCAACGACATACAAAATGCTGGTAAAGAGAACAGGGGGGATTCCGGCAAGGCCAGTCGCAAGAGCGTTTAGGACCGTATCGATAATCAAGCCATCGTTGGCGATAACCAAAATGCCTCGAGCAAGACCGACCACGACCGCAGAGAAAACAAAGTCGCCCAAACCCTTAACAAACTCTGTAGCAATCTCCTTCTCGCTCATGCCCGATACGATGCCAGACAGGAGCGCCATAGCCATAAAGACTGCAGAGATCTCGTTCATATACCAGCCCTGGGTGACAAGACCCCAGACAATGGCGACGATTCCAAGCACGAATACGATGATTACGGCCTTCTGGCGCCCGGTGAAATCGGCTTCGAGCAGCTCGTCATTTGATGCATGCTCTTTGCGCTTCTCGATATCATCAGCGTAAGCAATCGAGGACTCGGGGTTCTTCTTCACCCTTCGAGCGTACAACACGACCCAGGCAATAGCGATGGCGGTCAGCACAACAAGGGCAACAACGCGAAGCCAGAGCTGGGGATTACCCTGGATATTCAGAATTCCCTGAGCAATCAAAACATTGAAGGGGTTGACCGTCGATGCGATATAGCCAATACGGGCGCCAACGAACACGATCATAAAGGCCGTAATGGAGTCATATCCCATAGCCATAACAATCGGCAGCAAGATGGCAAAAAATGGAAGGGTCTCCTCCGCCATGCCGAACGTGCTACCGCCCAGCGCAAAAACCGCCATCAAAATCGGAATAATCAGGATGTCTTTACTCTTGAACTTCTTAACGATGCGCGCCACGCCGCTGGTGATAGCTCCAGTGGCAGTAATGACCTGAAAGGATCCGCCGACAATCAGAATAAAGGCAACGACCTCAACTGCCTGCTGAATTCCCACCGCAGGAGCCTCGAGCACATCGAACAGGCCTTGCTTCAGGTCAACCTCAGCGCCGTCTTCGTCCGCATAAACCTTTTCAACGGACTCATATGTTCCAGCAACAGTGACCTCGCGTCCGTTGAGCTCCTGCCTCTCAAACGAGCCGGAGGGAACGATCCATGTAAGAGCTGCGGTCAACACCATGAGAATGAAGATAATGGTGTAGACGTGCGGAATTCGTAGCCCACGTTTCTTTTGCACTTCGGCCATTATGCCTCCTTTAGTTTGCAGGTTTTCGATACGAGCTTTTCGCCGGCAACCTTATTATTCGGTTTTCACGCCAGTTGACATTAGATATTTATGCGAATGGATAGTATTAAAAGGCAGACGGGTTTTAGTTGATATATAAGCTCAATTATCGAACTAAATTGATATTTTTTATCAATTGGTGACTTTCAATCAAGAGCTTAAGCCGTCCACCGATACCCACAACATACTCACTTAAACTTCTCCCAGCAGAACGATAATTGACATCAGTCATCATCCGAATTAAAGCGAGCGTTCTAATGCCAATTCATGTCACCAGCGAAATCGGTAAGCTTAAACAGGCCCTTTTATATCGACCCGGTATCGAAACCCAAAACTATCCCGAAGGCCATTTTGGCCAAGTTTTTAGCCTAAGACCATCGAGCAGCCTATTTGACTTGGATAGAGCCCTAGCTGAGTGTGATGCCTATACCTCAGTGCTCGAGCATGAAGGCGTAGAGGTTCTGTATCTCGACCAACTTCTTATAGAAGCGCTTGACTCGTGCCCCGAAGCTCGAGCATCTTTTGTCGATTCCTTTGTCGATGAATGCGGCGCGATTGGCGCCGAGTTGCAGCAAGCAGTCCGCGAGCATCTTGAACACACCCGATCGGCGCAGGAGCTCGTCTCGGCATCGATTGGCGGCATCCGCCACGGGCAAGTTACATACTGCTTCGACGGCGGGGACAGACTCGCCGAATTAACCGGCGAGGCCTATGCTCCTGACGAGCTGCTCGTTAGCCCATTAAACACCATGTGGTTCGTGCGCGACCCGGTAAGCACCATCGGCTCCGGCATCTCCTTCAACCACATGTATTGGCCCGAGCGCAATCGCGAAGTAGCGCTCTACCAAACGATTTTTAAATACCATCCCAATTTCAAGGACACGCCCTCGTTTTATCGTCACGATTCGACCTTCCATATTGAAGGGGGCGATATCATCAATCTTGATGCTCATAATGTCGCAGTCGGCATCTCTCAGAGAACCGAATCTGCAGCCATCGATATGCTCGCTCGTACCCTCCTGTGGAATCCCGACTCGAGCATCGACGCCGTATGGGCAATTGAGGTACCCGAGCGGAGCCTGTGTATCCATCTTGATACGTACCTAAGCCGGGTCGACTACGATACTTTTGTTGTCGACCCCCAGCTACTCGCGGAATCTCGCTCTTATCAGATTACGCGAAATCGAGCAGAGAATCTCTGCCAGATTCACGCCGTCGAAAAAGGAGTCAAGGAGGCACTGGCCGCCGCGCTCGGCATACCCGAGCTTCGTTTTATTCCCTGCGGTGGATCTAATCCCAATTTGGCAGAAAAAGAGTGCACGAATAACGCAGCCAGTGTCCTGTGCCTCCGACCGGGCAAAGTCTGTGTCTATGAAGAGAATCAAGCGACGAACGCTGCTCTTGAACAGGCCGGGATCGATCTTGTCCCCATTTCCATACACGAGCTGACAAACGGCTTTGGCGGGCCCAACTGTTTGTGCTTGCCACTTAGGCGTGATGAATAACATGGCCCAAGGGGATAACATTAAATGCCTTAGAACCCGCGAAGGCTTGACGCAGCAGCAATTTGCCGACATGCTCGGCGTTACCAAAGAAACGGTATGCCGTTGGGAACGTGGACACACCGCCGTCAAGGTGTCGACTCTCGATAAGCTGACCGAGCTTTTCGATGTAACGTTTGATGAGCTCGCCGCAAGTAATAGCGGCCTTGCTTCTGCCGGCTTAAGCTCGCGGCCTGAGAAAAGCCAGAACGTGGCCCAAAACGAAGAATGCGAAATCTATAAAATCGTACGCCGCAACGGTGGCTTTAGTCTTAAGAACAGTGGGCGCACCTTCGTTCCAGGACCCGTACTTGAAAGGCACCCGGGAGGCTTTCTAGTTCAGATGAACGGCAGCGGCATGTCACGCTGCTATCCGCAAAGCAGTGTTCTGCTGGTCGATCCTGTTGCTAAACCGTGGAACGGATGCACCGTCGTTGCCATGGTAGACGCATCAGCCATAGTTATTCGGCGATATGAAATTCGAGGGAACACGATTGCGCTGTCAACGTATTCCTATTTGACAGAAGAACCCAACATCACTCTGGACAGGCATCGCCTTCGTGTCTTAGGTGTCGTCGTTTGGTTTCAGGCAACTCACGATCTAACGTACTAGCCTCTTAGTCGTAAATCCCCAAGTGCCGTGCTTGTCCGCGGCAAGAGCGTCCCTTTTGGCTAGTCGTTTAAGAATGTCCCCAATGACTAGGTGAATAGCAAAAGCCCCGCAGTCGGAGCGGACTGCGGGGCTCATGAAGAGAGGCTAGTTTGTGGGCGCTTTGCCCGGCGCCCACGAGAGAGGCAATGGAGTAGAGGCTACTCGTGGATGCGGGTACCGGAGAGGCCGGCCATGGTCTCGGCGGCCTTGTCCAGGGCGCCGATGATGCAGGTGCGGCCCTTGCGGGAACGGGCGAACTTGATGGCGGCGCGGACCTTGGGCTCCATGGAACCCTTGCCGAACTGGCCCTCGTCGGCCAGGCGCTCGGCCTCGTCGGCGGTGAGGTCCTCGAGCTCCTCCTGGTTGGGCTTGCCAAAGTTGATGGCGACATGCTCAACGGCGGTCAGCAGGAACAGGACGTCGGCGTCGCAGTCCTCGGCCAGCAGCTCGCCGCCCAGGTCCTTGTCGATGACGGCGGGGACGCCCTTGTAGCAGCCCTTGTTCTCGTAGTCGCGGACGACGGGGATGCCGCCGCCACCGCAGGCGATGACGATGAACTCGTTGTCGAGCAGGTTGAGGATGGAGTCAGCCTCGACGATCTTCTTGGGATCGGGGGAGGCGACGACGCGACGCCAGCCGCGGCCGGAATCCTCGACGAAGACCTTGGAGGGGTCCTCGGCCATGAACTCCTTGGCCTGCTCCTCGGTGTAGAAGGGGCCGATGGGCTTGGTCGGGTTCTTGAACGCGGGGTCGTCCGGATCGCACTCGATCTGGGTGACGACGGTGGCGGCGTGCCAACGCTTATAGCGCTTGTGCATCTCGCGGCCGATGCCCTGCTGCAGGTGGTAGCCGATGTAGCCCTGGGACATGGCGCCGCACTCGGGCAGCGGCATCTCGGGGGTACCGATGGCATCGTGGGCAGCGGCGAAGGCGTTCTGGATCATGCCGACCTGCGGGCCGTTGCCGTGGGTGATGATGATCTCGTTGCCCTGCTCGATCAGGCCGAGGAGAGCGTGAGCGGTGTTGCTCACGGCCTCGATCTGCTCGACGGGGTTGTTGCCGAGGGCGTTGCCGCCAAGGGCGACGACAATACGATCGGGCTTGCCAAGAGGCTTAGACATTGCTGGAATCCTTTCTGTAAAAGGCCTACAACCCATTAATAACCCGCGTCCGTGCGATACGCGAGTTTATTAAGGTTTATATTCTCTTTATCGCTCATTTTATTCATTTTGAAAATAGCGGAACGGTGAACGGTCGTTTTTATCCGCTCAGCGTACAGAACCCCAGCTCAAGCATATCTACGCCATTTACGTGCAACTTTATTTTAATAGAGCAGGGATTAGACCAGATTATGCAAACTATATCTTTGCTAAACACAAAACAGACAGCGCAATATCTTACTCGCACTATACGAGATTCTATGCACTTATAAGTCGAGTATGCACCCCTGCAAAAACAAGGGGCTTTTCATCCAACTTAAGGAATAGACGAGCGCCCATACCGCGCGTCGGCCGGCAGCCGGCGAGCCGTCTCGTCGGTTGCCGCTTCCAGAAAATCAAAAACTGATATTGCGCGCGCAATTGCTGCATGGTACTTTAGCGAAGAACAGCGCGGGCTGGGGCGACAGAGATTTGTCGTGAAGTTTGGGTTCGGCGACCCCGCTGCTGTCTTCTCCTTATCCGCCAGCGAACCCCTTGAGCGACGGATTGAGGAGGTCCTTACTATGACAAAAATGCTCAAGATCACGCTGAATGGCGAGACGTTTCTCGCCGACATGCTCTGGGACAAGGCTCCCGAGGCATGCAAGCTGTTCGAATCATCCTGTCCAGTCGAGTCACGTATCTTTTCGGCCAAGATCTGCGATGCCGAGGTAACCTATCCTGTCTCGGGCCCCATCGCCAATTACGAGCACATCGAGAACCCCGTCTTTCACGAGCCAGCGGGCGCCGTGAGCTGGTATGGCGGATGGTCGTCAATCTGCATCTTCTTTGACGTGTGCGAGCCCTTTGGCACCTGCAACATGTTCGCCCGCATCTGCGAAGCCGACCGCGAGCGTTTTGCCGCCGCCTGCCGCAATGTCTGGGACAACCAGGGCATGTACATTAAAAACGAAATCGTCGAGATCGAAACGGAGGCCTAAAGATGATGGATATCAACAATCTGCTCACGCTCGACCTTGCCGAGTACACCACTGCACTTGAGGCCCTCGCCGATCAAATGATGCTCGAGGAACCGCGTGACATCGACTACATGCGCCGCCGCAAACTCGACACCGGCCGCGAATTCGCCGTCTGGAACTTCACCGTCGGTTACTGCATGAACGCCGCCGACGCCCTCTCCCTCCTGCGAGCCCAGGCCAACGAAAACGCCAACGACGGCACCGCCGACCTCGCAACGATCAAAAACAGTGCCGCACGCCTGTGCGACTGGTTCTCGGGCGCCTTCGACGTCACCGGCAAAATGGATGACACCACGGCAATCCTCGCCCACAGCCGCGACCTCTACGCCCAGGTAGAGACTCACGAACAGTTTGCAGCCCTCACCCGCGCCACCGAGCGCTATCTGGTCCAGCTCCAATTTTGGGTTGATCGCCAGATTCCCTGGCCGGCCATCAGCGACCTCGTCCACGGCTACCGTCTACGCACGGAGTCCGGCGAGACAAGGTAACCAAGCAAGCAGCACCGACAACACCCCACCATCGGGATCCAAAGTAAGAATCAGAGGGCTGGAGACGCACCCAACAGCGTCCCCAGCCCCTTCGCAAAGTAGAGCACTGTTTCAGCGGCTTTGAGGCCTATTCGAACCTTTGCTATCTCCCAATTTTTGTATATTTACGACAATATTATCTGCCAATTTTTGTATGATTTTAGGCGATTCTATCTGTTAATTTTTGTCATTTGGGGGTTTAATGCTACGCCGTAAGGTCACTGATAGGCTTTTGAGCTGGAAGAATAACTCCAATAAGGCATTACTCGTTACTGGTGCGCGTCAGATTGGCAAGAGCTATGCGATTCGCGCGTTTGGAAAAAGCAACTACGCGTCGTATTTTGAGGTCAATTTACTACTCGATGTCGAAGCAAGGAATGCACTTGTTGGCGCAAAGAACTCCGTTGACTTTATCAACCGCGTAGCCCTTCTTGCGGATGCGCCGCTTGTTGAGGGCGATACGCTTGTCTTTGTCGATGAGATTCAGGAGTATCCGCAGATCGTTACACTCATGAAGGCGTTGGTCGAGGATGGGCGCTTTAGCTATGTCTTCTCGGGGTCTATGCTTGGGACTGAGTTTAAGGGGATCTCTTCTTTTCCGGTGGGGTATGTAGAGCACATTGTTATGCGCCCGATGGATTTTGAAGAGTTTTGTTGGGCAAACAGCGTCAGCGAGAATGTGCTTGCAGGCATTCGCAGCTGCCTTGTCGAGAAACATCCTGTCGAAAACTATATTCATGAGGCGATGCTCAAGAACTATAGAGCTTATATCGTTTGCGGCGGTATGCCGGAGGTCGTTCAGAACTATATTGATTCGGGTTATTCGCTCGTGAGCACACGTGAGCTTCAAACTCAGCTGGTCGATCAGTACAAAAGCGATATCTCAAAATATGCATCGACTCGAGCGTTTAACGTTCGGTCGATTTTTGAGCAAATTCCCGTTCAGCTTGAGGCGGAGTCTCATCGCTTTGTTGTTTCGTCTCTGGGTGAGGGAGCTCGCCTTAAAAAATATGAGCAGGATTTCCTGTGGCTTGTTAACGCAGGTGTTGGATTGATGGTCGCCAGGGTGACGGAGCCACGGAGTCCTCTCAAGAGGACGGAGAAAACGACAGCCTTCAAACTATACGAGTCTGATACAGGCATGCTCGCATCGCGATACCCCGGCAGCACTGCACGCTCTGTCTATCTTGATATGAAAACTCCCAACCTTGGTGGTCTCTATGAGAACGTGGTCGCGCAGGAACTCGTTGCCCTCGGGGCGGATGCATGGTACTACCAAACGCGTGAGGTCGGTGAAGTTGACTTTGTGATCGAAGGCGCCCACGGGCATGTTGTCCCAATCGAGGTCAAATCGGGCAAGAAGGTTCGAGCGCATGCGGCTCTCGATCGTCTGATGAGTGTGGGCGAGTACAAAATTCCCGAGGCCGTTGTACTGAGCCACGAGAACCTCAGCAAAGAGGGCAAGGTTCTGTACGTTCCAATCTACATGACGTTTTGTCTCGATGAGTTTATGGAAAAGGATGACCCCAATAACGATTTCTCGTTCGCGCCCATATCTCTCTAGCCATTTGAATCCTCAATCCAGCCCCGTCCACGCATCAATGCATTTCCCAAGGTGCTGCGCGTTTCGCGGCAAAGCCGCGAAAAAGCAAAGGGATAAGAAGCCGCAACAACCCCGCCCCCCATCCATCCCCAAAGCAACGCGCCTTTCGCGGCAAAGCCGCGAAACAGCGACCGGGACAAAAGGCCCCACCAACCACGTCCTTCATTCAGCCACACAATCCAAGGACGTAGTCGTAGCAGGATCTGAGGGCTGACCTTCGCGGACA
>URRJ01000062.1 GCA_900550205.1 uncultured Collinsella sp.
TTTGGCAGCAGCGGGCTTAGTCTCCGCCTTGGGAGTTGCGGCCTTTGCCGTGGTCTTCTTAGCTGTCGTCGTGCGCTTGCGCGTGGTGGTCTTGGCGGCGGGCTTGGCCTCGACGGTTGCCTCCGGCTTGGACTCGGCAGGCGTCTCCTCGGCCTTGGCGGCCGGCTTAGCGGCCGCCTTGGGGGTAGCTTTCGTTGCAGTGGCCTTGGTAGCCGTCGCCTTCGTAGCTGTAGTCTTCTTGGCGGTCGTGCTCTTGGTCGCGGCTGTTTTCTTGGCTGCAGCTTTGGCCGGAGCCTTTGCGGCCGGCTTGGCCTCGGCGGTCTCGGCCTTTACCTCGGGAGCAGCCTCGGCCTCGGCGCCCTTCTTGGCAGCGGCGGTCGTGCGCTTGCGCGTCGTCGTTGCCTTGGCGGCAGTCGTCTTTGCTGCGGCGGTCTTGGTGGCAGCGGCCTTCGTGGCCGTAGCTTTCTTGGCCGTCGTCTTGCGCGTCGTAGGCTTCTTGGCGGCAGGCTTCGCAGCCGGCTTATCCTTAGCCTCGGGAACTGCTTCAACCGGCTTCTCCTCAGCCTTGGGCTCCTCAGCAGCAGCGGGCGCCTCAACAACCGGCTCGGCCTTAGGCTCCACAACGGCCGCAGCCTTCTCAGCCACAACCACAGGCTCGTCGACAACCGCCGCCGGCCTCTCAATCTCCGGATGCATAAAGAAGTACAGGTCCAGATACTTGTCGGCCGAGCGCGTCCAGCTAAAGTCCTGGCTCATGGCCTGCGTGACCAGCTGGTTCCAGGCCTCGCGGTTATCCCAGAACAGGCGTGCCGCGCGGAACACGGCGTCGCCCATCTCGTCGCCGTTAAAGTTGGTAAACGAGAAGCCCGTGCCCTCGCCGGTAAATTCGTTATACGGGATCACCGTGTCCTTCAGACCACCGGTCTCGCGCACGATGGGCAGGGTGCCGTAGCGCATGGCGATGATCTGCGACAGACCGCAGGGCTCAAACTTCGAAGGCATCAGGAACATATCGGCGGCGGCATACATACGCTGCGACAGCGCCGGATCGAACTCGATGCGCGCAGCCATGGTGCCGGGGTACTTGTCCTGGAAGTAGCGCAGGCCGTCTTCGTAGTCGCGGTCGCCGGTGCCCAGCACCGCCACCTGAACGCCGCCGGACAGGATGCGGTCGAGCGCGTACATGACCAGGTCCATGCCCTTCTGGCGCGTCAGGCGCGTGACCATCACCATGAGCGGACGGTCGTCGCGAACCTCGAGCCCCAGCTCCTCCTGCAGCTTGGCCTTGCACACTGCCTTGCCCCCACGGTCCTCAACCGTGTAGTTGGCGGCAATGCGCTTGTCTGTCGCCGGGTCAAAGCCCGTCACGTCAATGCCGTTCAAAATGCCCTGCAGCGCATAGGAGCGCTCGCGCAGCACACCGTCCAGGCCCTCGCCAAACTCGGGCGTCTGGATCTCGTTGGCATAGGTGGGGCTCACCGTGGTGATGGCGTCGGCATAGCGCAACGCGCCCAGCATGTAGTTGATGCTGCAGGCGTCGCAACGCAGCTGCGAGGCGGCCGCCGGAATGTGCGCCACACCCAGGATGTCCTCCATCACGGTATCGCTAAACTGGCCCTGGAACGCCACGTTGTGGATCGAGAACACGGTCTTGACGCGATCGTACAGCGGCAGGCCCTGGTAGAACTCGCGCAGGAACACGGGCGCCAGTGCCGTCTGCCAGTCGTTGCAGTGCAGGATGTCGCACTCAAAACCGGCCGGCAGGTGCTGCAGGCTCTCGGTGATGGCCTTGGAGAAGAACGCAAAGCGCTCGCCGTCGTCAAAGAAGCCGTACGGATAGTCGCGCGCAAAGTAGCGCTCGTTGTCGATGAACATATAGGTGACGCCGTCGTGCTCGAGCTTCTCGAGACCGCAGTACTCGTTACGCCAGCCCAGGCTCACGTAAAAATCGGAGAAGTGCTCCATCTGCGCCTTGTACTCGTCCTTGATGGTGGCGTACTTGGGCACCATCACGATGACTTCGGCGCCGGCGCGCACAAGCGCCGCGGGCAGCGAGCCCGCCACGTCACCCAGGCCACCGGTCTTAACGAACGGTGCGCACTCGGCCGAGGCAAACACGATCTGCATCTTTTTGCTGGAATCTGCCATATTGTCTCCCTGTTGCAATTCGAGAATAGCCGCCTGGCGCTAACCGGGCGGCTATTCTACATGTTACGAGTGATGTTGCGGTGTCAACGTTAACGTACGATGGTGGTGTCGGAAGTTAACGGAGCCTTTCCCAGCACCAGGATGTTCTCGGGCGTGCCGCGAAGCTCGGTGTTGGTGGGGACAACGTTGTTCTTGTCCAGAATGGCATTTTCGACGCGGGCGCCGCTCTTGATGATGCAGCTCTGGTTGATGATCGAGTTGGTCACCGAGGCGCCCTCCTCGACCACGACGCCGCGCGACAGGATCGAGTTGCGCACGGTGCCCTTGATGATGCAGCCGGCCGAGATGATCGAGTTGCACGCGTGGCTGCCGGTCGCATAGCGCGAAGGCGGCACGTCGTGAGCCTTGGTCAGGATCGGGCGCTCGGGATCAAAGAGCTGGTCGGCCACGGTCTGGTCGAGCAGGTCCATGCTGCGGCGATACAGCGACTTCTCGCTAAACACGCCCACGACCTCGCCCTTGTACTCGTAGCTGCACACGTCGATGTTTCCAAAGTCGCCCTGGAGTGCCTCGAGCAGGTCCAGATAGTCGGCGGCCTGGTAGTGGTCGATGATCTCGAGCAGTGTCTCGCGGTTGACGATGCAGCAGTCCATAGAGGCGTTGTCGCCGTACACGACGCCGGCGCTCACGCCCGTCAGGCGGCCGTTCTCGTTAATTTCGAGTTTGGTCTCGTCATCGACGTTGTGCGTGGCCTTGCAGTACACCACGGTCATCTGGGCACCGGAGTTCTCGTGCGCGTCGATGATGGTGTTGAGGTCCATGTTAAAGATGATGTTGGTGCCCATCATCACGACATAGGGCTTGTCCGAGCGCTGGAACAGCGTCTTGTTGGAGATGATGTCGCGCAGCAAGAAGCGCATGCCGCCCTTGGTGGTGCCATACGCGTTACCGGGCACCATGAACAGGCCGCCCTTCTTGCGGTCCAGGCCCCAGTCTTTGCCCGAGCCCACATGGTCGATCAGCGAGCGATAGTTGCCCGGCATGACGACGCCGACGGTCTTAATGCCGGCATTCATCATGTTGGACAGCGGGAAGTCGATCAGGCGGTAGCGGCCCAAAAACGGAACGGACGCGATGGGGCGATCCTTGAGCAGCACGCTGCCGTAGGTCGAAGAGTAGTTAGCGGTGATATAACCGATGGCCTTGCGATTGATCATCGGATCATTCCCCCTTCCCGATAACGACGTCATTTCCAACGACGGCCGTATCCTTGGTGGTATCGACAGAGCCGAGCTTCACGCCCTCTTCGACCGTGGAGTTCTCGCCCAAAATAGCGCGGCAGATGTGCGCGCCGCTCTTAACGTGCGCACCCGGCAGTAGCACGGAGTCCTCGACCACGGCGCGCTCCTCGATGATGACATCGGTCGAAAGGATCGAGTGGCGAGCGGTGCCGTAGATCTTGCAGCCGTTGGAGACCAGGCAGTCGTCCAGGCGGCCGTCAGGGCCGATGTAGTGCGGCGGACGCGTGGTGATGTTGGACATGATGGGGAAGTGCTTGTCGAACAGATCGAACTCTGGGTTGTTGCCCAGCAGGTCCATCGAGGTCTCGTGGAAGCTGGCGATGGTGCCGACGTCCTTCCAAAAGCCGTGGAACTCGTAGCTGTACAGGCGCTTGCCCTCGCCGAGCAGCTTGGGGATGATGTCCTTGCCAAAGTCGTGGCTCGAGCGCTGGTCCAGAGCGTCCTCCTCGAGCGCCTCGATCAGCACGTCGGCCGAGAAGATGTAGATGCCCATGGACGCGAGGTTTGAATCGGGCTTATCGGGCTTCTCGGTGAACTTGGTGATGCGGCCGTCCTCGGGGTCGGTGGTCAGGATACCAAAGCGGCTGGCCTCCTCCCACGGCACGGGCATAACGCTCACCGTGAGGTCGGCGTTGTTCTCAATGTGCGTCTTGAGCATCTTGCGGTAGTCCATGCGATACAGGTGATCGCCCGAAAGAATCAGGACGTACTTGGGGTCGTTGGCCTTGATGTAGTCGAGGTTCTGCGTAATGGCGTCGGCCGTGCCCGCATACCAGGCGCCGCCGGTCTGCGTCTCATACGGCGGCAGGATCGACACGCCGCCGTCACGGCTGTCCAGATCCCACGCCTCGCCGGAGCCCACGTAGGCATGCAGCAGGTAGGGGCGATACTGCGTCAGAACGCCCACCGTGTCGATGCCCGAGTTGGAGCAGTTGGAGAGCGAAAAGTCGATAATGCGGAACTTGCCACCAAAGCTAACCGCTGGCTTAGCGATCTTTTGGGTGAGTGCCCCCAATCGGCTGCCCTGTCCTCCTGCGAGGAGCATCGCGATGCATTCTTTCTTACTCATCGATTTCTCCTTCTGTCATCGATGTTCCTTAACCCATTAGCGACGGGCGCGGCGCAACGTCACGCCCGTCGAGTAATGCCGTGCTGGCAAAGGGAGCTCGCGCGCTTTATGCGTGCCAGATCTCGTCGCGGTACTCGCGAATGGTGCGGTCGCTCGAGAACCAGCCGCTCGAGGCGGTGTTGAGCAGAGCCTTGCGGTTCCAGGTCTCATGGTCGCCGTAGCTGCCCGTGAGCTTTTCCCATGCATCCACGTAGCTGCGGAAGTCGGCCATGACCAGGTCGGGGTCGTTGTTGTTCATGAGCTCGTTGTAGATGCTCTCGAAGTTGCCCGAAAGACCCGCGAAGGTGTTGTCCTTGAGCTCGTCCATCACGCGGCCCAGGCGTTCACGGTCGCCGTTGAGGGTATCCCACGCAAAGTAGCTGTTGGATGCCCAGAGCTGCTCGACCTCGGGGGCGGTCAGGCCAAAGATGGCCTCGTTCTCGCGACCGGCCAGGTCGGCGATCTCGATGTTGGCGCCGTCGAGGGTGCCCAGCGTAATGGCGCCGTTCATCATGAGCTTCATGTTGGACGTGCCCGACGCCTCCTTGCCGGCCGTGGAGATCTGCTCCGAGATCTCGGCGGCGGGGTAGATGAGCTGGGCGTTGCTCACGCGGAAGTTGGGGATAAAGCAGACCTTCATGACCTCGTTCACGCGCGGGTCGTTGTTGATGACGTCGGCCACGGAGTTAATGAGGCGGATGGTCTCCTTGGCAAAGGTGTAGCTCGAGGCAGCCTTGCCGCTAAAGATGAAGGTCGTCGGCGTCACGTGGAAGTTGGGATCGGCGATGCGACGGTTGTAGATGTCCATCACCTTCATGATGTTCATAAGCTGGCGCTTGTAGGCGTGGAAGCGCTTCACCTGAACGTCGAAGACGGTGTTGGGGTCGATGACCAGACCGGTCTCGGCCTTAACGTAGGCGGCCAGGCGCTCCTTGTTGGCGCGCTTGGAGGCACCCACGGCCTTCAGGAACTCGGTGTCGTTCTGGAAACTTTTAAGCTTCTCAAGCTCAAAAGCGTCCTTAAGCCAGCCGTCGCCAATGGCCTCGGTCACGAGCTTGGCATAGGTTGGGTTGGCCTCGGCAAAGAAGCGACGGTGCGAGATGCCGTTGGTCTTGTTGTTGAACTTCTCGGGCGTCAGGGCATAGAAGTCCTTGAGCACGATGTTCTTGATGATGTCGGAGTGGATCTTTGCCACGCCGTTGACGCTGTGGCTGCAGATCACAGACAGGTTGGCCATGCGAATCTCGCCGTCCCACAGGATGGCGGTCTGGCGCAGACGCTCCTGCCAGCCCTCCTGCGTGGTGTCGAACGACTCGTGCCAACGACGGCTGATCTCGTCGATGATCTGGTACACGCGGGGGAGGAGCTTGGAGAACGTGCCGATGGGCCACTTCTCCAGAGCCTCGGGCAGGATGGTGTGGTTGGTGTAGCTCACGACCTGCGTCACGATGTTCCAGGCGTCGTCCCACTCGAGCTTCTTCTCGTCGATGAGGATACGCATGAGCTCGGGACCGCACATGGCGGGATGGGTGTCGTTGGTATGGATGGCCACAAACTGCGGCAACAGCTCCCAGTTCGCGCCGTGCTCCTTCTCAAAGGTGTCGAGCAGGCTGTAGATGCCGGCCGATACAAACAGGTACTCCTGCTTCAGACGCAGCAGACGGCCGTGCTCGCCGGCGTCGTTGGGGTAGAGGATGGCGCTGATGGCCTCGGCCTCGGCGCGCTCGGCATCGGCCAGGGCATAGTCGCCGCGGTTGAAGGCCTCAAGGTCAAAGTGCTCCTCGACCGGCTCGGCGGCCCAGACGCGCAGCTTGTTGACGGTCTCGCCGGCATAGCCCACGACGGGGATGTCATAGGGGACGGCCAGGATATCCTGCGTGTCCACCGTGCGGTAGAACGTGCGGCCGTTCTCCTCAAAGCCCTCGACGTGGCCACCAAACTTAATGGTCACGGCCTTGTCCTGACGACGGACCTCCCAGGGATAGCCGTGGGTGAGCCACTCGTCGGTGGCCTCGACCTGGCTACCGTTGACGATCTCCTGCTTAAACAGGCCGTAGCGGTAGCGCATGCCGTTGCCGTAGCCGGCAATGCCCTCGGCTGCCATCGAATCTAGGAAGCATGCGGCCAGACGGCCCAGGCCACCGTTGCCCAGTGCCGGATCGGGCTCCTGGTTCTCGATAACGGACAGGTCAAAGCCCATGTCGTCAAGCGCCTCGGCGACCATGTCGCGCACGCCAAAGTTAAGCAGGTAGTTGTCGAGCAGGCGGCCGATCAAAAACTCGATCGAGAAGTAGTACACGCGCTTCTTGCCCTCGGCGGTGGCGCGGGCGTCGCTCTTGGTGGCAACGGTGCGGGCCTTCTCGGCCACGAGCTTGGCCAGGGCGTTAAAGCGGTCGAGGTCGCTGGCGGCCTCGATGCTCTTGCCGCTAATGCTCATGACGGCATCGCGATAGAGTTCGGTAAACTCCTGCTTGTTGTCGAAGATCTTATTCATACGTTCCTTTCCCCCGGGGATGTTTCTCCCGGAACGGTTATGACATGTATCCTACGCCCCTGCGGGGCGGGTAATTGCAGCTGTAACGCCTTTGTTACGCTTTCTTGGCAGGAGCCTTAACAGCAGCTGCCTTGGCCTTGGGAGCAGCCTTTTTGGTGGCTGCCTTTTTGGCCGTGGTGGACTTGGCCGAAGCCTTGGCAGCGGGCTTGGCAGCCTTCGCCTTGGCCGGAGCCTTCTTTGCAGCGGCGGCCTTGGGCTTCACCGAGGACGTGCGCTTGCGCGTCGCCTTCTTGGGCTTCTCGACCACGGGCGGCTTATAGCTGCTGGGACCGCGGCGCTTAAGCACCACGCCTGCCAGGCCGGGCACCTTTATCTCGATGGAGTCCATCTGCCCGTTCCAGGGATAGGGTTCGCTAGAGCAGGTGTAGGGCTCCTCACCGGCGTATCCGCTGCCACCGAACTCGGGACGGTCGGAGTCAAAGATGACCTCCCAGTCACCCTCGCGCGGCACGCCCACACGGAAGCTCTCGTAGCTCGCCGGGTCAAAGTTGATCAGGATCACCAGGTCGTCATCGACGTTCTCGCCCTGACGCACAAAGCTCACGATGGACTGCTTGGAGTTGTCCGCGTCGATCCAGGTAAAGCCGTCGTCGGTGTAGCCGCGCTCGTATAGGGCGGGCTCGGCGGTGTATAGGTGGTTGAGCGCCTTAATGAACGCCTGATGATGACGGTGGGTCTCGTACTCCTCGGTCAGGAACCACTGGATGGACTCGTAGTAGCGCCACTCAATAAACTGGCCGATCTCGTTGCCCATAAAGTTGAGCTTGGCACCGGGGTGCGTCATTTGGTAGAAAGCCAGCGTGCGCAGGCCGGCAAACTGGCGCCACCAGTCGCCCGGCATGCGGCCGATGAGCGAGCACTTGCCGTGCACGACCTCGTCGTGGCTCAGCGGGCAAATAAAGTTCTCGGTAAAGGCGTACATGATGGAGAACGTGAGCAGCCCGTGGTTGCCGGGGCGCCACGGAAAATCGGTCTGCATGTAGTGCAGGGTGTCGTTCATCCAGCCCATGTCCCACTTGTAGTGGAAGCCCAGACCGCCGTCCTGCGGCGGATAGGTCACGAGCGGCCACGCGGTGGACTCCTCGGCCATCATCATCACGTCAGGGAAGTGGGCCTCCACGGCGCAGTTGACCTGGCGGATAAACGCGCTGGCGTCCAGATCCTCCTCGGTACCGTACTTGTTGAACTTCTTTTGGCCGGGATCGTCAATGCCAAAGTTGAGGTACAGCATGCTAGACACGCCGTCCATGCGAATGCCGTCAACGTGGAAGTTTTCGATCCAATACAGCACGTTGGAGACCAGGAAGGAGCGGACCTCGCCGCGGGCGAAGTCAAACTTGTGCGTGCCCCAGTTGGGGTGAATCTCGTGCTCAAACAGCATGTGGCCGTTAAAGGTGGCAAGGCCGTGGGAGTCGGCGCAAAAACCGCCGGGCACCCAGTCCATGATCACGCCGATGCCCGCCTCGTGGCACGCATCGATAAAGTGCATGAGCTGCTGCGGGTTACCGTATCGCGATGTGGCGGCAAAGTAGCCGGTCGTCTGGTAGCCCCAGGAGCCATCGAAGGGATGCTCCATAAGCGGCATGACCTCGATATGCGTGTAGCCCATGTCGCGCACGTAGTCCACGAGCTCCACCGATAGGTCGTCGTAGGTGTAAAACTCGCCGCGCTGTGCGGGGAAGGGATCCATGGGGCCGGGGTAGTTGCCGTACTCGTCCGGCTCGCCCTGCGGCGCGTCGCCGTGGCGCTTCCACGAGCCAATATGCACCTCGTAGATGTTGAGCGGCTGCGACATGTGGTTGTGGCCGGCGCGGCGCTTGAGCCACGCGGCGTCGTTCCACTGGTAGCCATCGATGGTCCATAGCACGCTCGCCGTTCCCGGAGGGCACTCGGCCTTAAAGGCATACGGATCGGCCTTGTAGAGCTTTTCGCCCTCGTTGGTCTCGATGAGATACTTATAGAGCTGGCCCTGCTCGGCGCCAGGAATAAAGCCTTCCCAAATAGCGCTCGTATGCACGGGCACCAGCGGGTTGGCTTGCTCGTCCCAATTGTTGAATTCACCGATAACGTGAACGCTCTTAACGTCGGGCGCCCAAACGCAAAAACGCCAGCCGCGCGTGCGCTGCTGCGTGTCGGGATGCGCGCCCATCTTTTCCCAGCTGCGCTCCCACGTACCGATGCCAAACAGATAGACATCGTCCTTGGTGAGCTCCGGCGCGTGCGGGGCGGCTTTACGGGTAGCGGGCTTTTTGGTTGCTGGCTTTAGCTTTGTATCGCTCACGTTTGATCCCATCATGACGCGGCAGCGTATTGCCTTGGTGACTAGATGCGAAAGGTCCAAGGCTGCACGAATCGAAGGGACGGCGAAGTTTCTGTGATTCGTTCCACCTCGCGTGCTCGGTGGAACTTTCGGCAAAAACTACGATAACACCTGTACGTTAGTTTTATGAACGAAAGCGGATTTGCGGGGACGTTTAATCGGTAAGCGACATGTTTATACCACTGGCAGAATTGCCGTGGTAAAACTCTTGACAGTTTTACCAATTTGGGTTTCAAAATTGTTTGGTTTACATTGGGTAAAACGTTTTTAGCAGGATGTTTACCATTTGATATCGAAAGGTTCGTTTATGTCCCATACCGCCGCTCCCCAGGTTGCTTTTATTTTCGACTGCGATGGCACCTTGGTTAATAGCACCCCCGTTTGGGGCTATGCCCAGCCCGAGTTATTGCGTCGCCACGGGATTGACGTGACCGTGGATGACTTTGCCCAATTTGAGCACCTGTCACTGGAGGATGAGTGCCAGGCCTACCACGACACGTGGGGCATTGGCGCGAATGGCGAGGAGCTCTACCGTGAGTTGAGCGACATCCTGATTGATGGCTACTCTAAGGTGCCGCCGCGCGAGGGTCTGCTGGCATTTTTGGAGCAGGCGAAGGCGGCGGGCATTGCCATGTGCGTTGCCACGTCCACGCCGGCCGAGCTGGTGCAGTCCGCGCTCGCTGGTGCCGGACTCGACGCGTACATGGAGTTTGTTACCACGACGGGCGAGGCAGGACGCTCCAAACAGTTCCCCGATGTGTACGAGCTGGCGCTGCGCCGCCTGGAGGAGCGCCATGGTTGCAAGTTTGAGCGCGCGTGGGTGTTTGAAGACGCAGTCTTTGGCCTTAAGAGCTCTGGCACCGCCGGCTTTAAGCGTTTGGGTATTTATGACCCGCACGGCCGCATGAAGCGCGACGACGTGCGCGCCAACTGCGATATCTTTATCGACAGCTACGAGGAGCTGGATTTGGCCCGCGTGCTTTCGTTTGAGGGATAGGCGAGGGCTGTGGCTTGCAAAGTACTAGTAGTCTGCGGCTCGCCCGTGGTGGCGAGCGCAAATCTGTTGCGTAGGCTCGCGGGGGAAGGCGACCACGTTGTCGCCGT
>URRJ01000063.1 GCA_900550205.1 uncultured Collinsella sp.
CGCAGGTCCGGCTGGGGAGCGGAACGGCATGGGAGGGCCGGCCGCAGCGGGTGACAGCCCCGTACGCGAACCCAGACCGGACGGCGCGACGCGGTCCCTGAGTAGGGCCGGGCACGTGAAACCCGGTCCGAACCTGGGTGGACCACCATCCAAGCCTGAGTACTACCCTGTGACCGATAGCGCACCAGTACCGTGAGGGAAAGGTGAAAAGCACCCCGGGAGGGGAGTGAAACAGTACCTGAAACCGTGCGCCCACGAGCAGTCGGAGCACCTTTTAAGGTGTGACGGCGTGCCTTTTGTAGAATGAGCCAGCGAGTCGCTGGCGCGGGGCGAGGTTAACCGAAAGGGAGCCGGAGCGAAAGCGAGCCTTAACAGGGCGACTTGAGTCCCGCGCCGCGGACGCGAAGCCGGGTGAGCTATCCGTGGGCAGGCTGAAGCGGGGGTAAGACCCCGTGGAGGGCCGAACGCACGTCGGTTGAAAACGGCGGCGATGACCTGCGGATAGGGGTGAAAGGCCAATCAAACCCGGAGATATCTCGTTCTCCCCGAAATAGCTTTAGGGCTAGCGTCGCGCGTTCACCGCCGGAGGTAGAGCACCGGATGGACGAGGGGGCTTCGCCGCCTACCGAATCCAACCGAACTCCGAATGCCGGCGGCCCAGAGCGCGGCAGTCAGAGCATGTGGGCTAAGCTGTGTGCTCGAGAGGGAAACAGCCCGGACCGCCCGCTAAGGTCCCCAAGTTCCAGCCGAGTGGCAAAGGATGTGCGTCCGCCCAGACAACCAGGATGTTGGCTTAGAAGCAGCCATCCATTCAAAGAGTGCGTAACAGCTCACTGGTCGAGTGGACATGCGCCGACAATACACGGGGCTAAGCTGGACACCGAAGCGGCGGGATTTTAATTCATTAGAATCGGTAGGGGAGCTTCCCATGGGCGGAGAAGCCGGAGGGCGACCGACGGTGGAGCGCATGGGAGTGAGAATGCTGGCATGAGTAGCGAGAGACGAGAGAGTAACTCGTCCGCCGTGAACCCGAGGTTTCCTGGGCAAGGCTAATCCTCCCAGGGTCAGTCGGGGGCTAAGGCGAGGCCGGGAGGCGTAGCCGACGCGCAGCAGGCAGACATTCCTGCACCGCGCACGCGGCGCTACGACCGACGGGGCGACGGATGGGGGTGGCTCGGCGGGGTTCTGGACGTCCCCGTGATGGAGCGCGGCCCGCGGACCAGGGAAATCCGGTCCGCAGAAGGGCGAGGCTCCGGACGAAGCGATTGAGCGAAGCGAGTGAGCCCGAGGTCCCTAGAAAAACCCCTAGGCAGGCGCGTGCGCGCCCGTACCGCAAACCGACACAGGTGGGTGGGTAGAACATACCGAGGCGATCGGGTCAACCATGGTCAAGGAACTCGGCACAATGGCCCCGTAACTTCGGGAGAAGGGGTGCCCGCGCGTACGTGAACCGGCTCGCCCGGGGAGCGGAGGCGGGCCGCAGTGGAGAGGCCCAAGCGACTGTTTACCAAAAACACAGGACTCTGCAGAAGCCGCAAGGCGACGTATAGGGTCTGACGCCTGCCCGGTGCCGGAAGGTCACGCGGAGGAGTTAGCCATCTCGGCGAAGCCCCGAAGCCAAGCCCCGGTAAACGGCGGCCGTAACTATAACGGTCCTAAGGTAGCGAAATTCCTTGTCGGGTAAGTTCCGACCTGCACGAAAGGCGCAACGACTTGGGCGCTGTCTCGACCATGGACCCGGTGAAATTGCACTGGTCGTGAAGATGCGACTTACCCGCGGAAGGACGGAAAGACCCCGTGAACCTTCACTGCAGCTTGGCATTGGCCGCTGGTCCCGCGTGTAGAGGATAGGCAGGAGGCACAGATCCGGAGGCGCCAGCCCCCGGGGAGCCGCCCTTGGAATACTGCCCTCGCGCGACCGGCGTCCTAACCCGAGGCCGTCAACCGGCTCGGGGACCGTGCCAGGCGGGCAGTTTGACTGGGGCGGTCGCCTCCTAAAGGGTAACGGAGGCGCGCGAAGGTCCGCTCGGGACGGTCGGCAACCGTCCTTTTGAATGCAAGAGTACAAGCGGGCTTGACTGCGAGGCCCACAAGCCGAGCAGGTGCGAAAGCAGGCTCTAGTGATCCGGCGGCCCCGAGTGGGTGGGCCGTCGCTCAACGGATAAAAGGTACTCCGGGGATAACAGGCTGATCTTGCCCAAGAGTCCACATCGACGGCAAGGTTTGGCACCTCGATGTCGGCTCATCGCATCCTGGGGCTGGAGCAGGTCCCAAGGGTACGGCTGTTCGCCGTTTAAAGCGGTACGCGAGCTGGGTTCAGAACGTCGTGAGACAGTTCGGTCCCTATCCTCCGTGGGCGCAGGAGAATCGATGGAGGCTGCCCCCAGTACGAGAGGACCGGGGTGGACGCACCTCCGGTGAACCGGTTGTCGACCAACGGCACGGCCGGGTAGCCGCGTGCGGCGCGGATAACCGCTGAAGGCATCTAAGCGGGAAGCCGTTCCAGGGATTAGTTCTCCTTCCGGTAAGGGCCCAGGTAGACTACCTGGTCGATAGACGGCAGGTGCAAGGACGGCGACGTCCTCAGCCGAGCCGCACTAATCGCCCGAGCTCTTCCGGAACCGCACCTCGCGGCCCGCGGGACCCAGCGCTCAGAAGCGCGGTCCGGGCACGAGGATGCCCCCGAGTCATCTCCCCTATGCGCCATGCGGCCCCCAGGGCACGTAGATGTTAGACCCAGGACACCGTGAACGGTGGGCGCCGCCCACCGGTCAGCGGCCAGAGCATGGGGGGCACGCCCGGTCCCGTTCCGAACCCGGAAGCTAAGCCCCATCGCGCCGAGAGTACTGCGGGGTCAGCCCGTGGGAGGCCAGGGCGCCGCTGACCGGTGGACGGCACCGAGCCGTACGCTTGAACTGAGAGGGGGGAGGCCTCGCGGCCTCCCCCTTTTTTGCGTTATATACCAGATCTAACAAACTCGCTGTGTTTTATGGCCCTCGTTTGTCGCATCTTCCGTTAACGGGCTACAATAACTTAGTCTGTGCAATATGGAGGTGAACATGGCCGAAGCCGGTATCGGCGTTGATATCGTCGAGATTTCCCGCATGAAATCAATCCTTGAAAAGACACCGTCGTTTGCTCGGCGCGTGTTTACCGAAGAAGAGTGCGCGTATTGCGATGCCTCATCGCGTCCTGCGGCGCATTATGCGAGTCGTTTTGCTTCTCGCGAAGCGGTTCTTAAAGCCCTCGGAACTGGTTTTAGCCAGGGCGTTGGCCGCAAAGACGTCTCGGTAACGCGCGATAAACTCGGCAAGCCGAAGGCATTACTTTCGGGACGTGCGCTCGAGATAGCTCAAGAGCTTGGTGTCGTTGAGGTTGTTCTTTCCATTACGCTAACGGGTGACTTGGCTGTTGCGAATGCCATTGCCATTACCGAAGATGCCCGCCCTAAACCAAAAGACGAAAAGGTGAGCACCAAGGAACGTGTTGCACAAACATTTAAAGAGGCTCGCTCTGTCTTGGATGAGCTTGAGCAGTTGCAGAATTCAGCTTTGACGGAGCACCTGGGCGATGCTTCGCAAGATACGCTAGGAGCATAGATGAAACCGGTTTTGAGTACCGAGGAAGTCGTTCGCCTCGAGGATATTATCGAGCGTGAGGGAACTTCGAAGGCTGAGCTTATGGAGTTGGCGGGCGAGTTTGCCGCCAACGAGATTCTTAAGCTCAATCCCAATCGAGTCCTTGTGCTGGTCGGTTTTGGCAATAACGGTGGCGATGGCTGGGTCGCGGCTGACATCCTTGCCCATAAGGGTGTTGATGTGGATATCGTCTCTCCGGTCGAGCCCGACGAGATTCCTGCTGCCTTGGCGCGCCATGTTGCTCGTCGCACCGCAGGTCGCGATGTGCATGTGTGCGTCGGCCCTTCGCGCGATGAGCTTGAGGTGCTCATTGATAAGGCTGATGTCGTGGTCGATGCTATTTTTGGCACCGGTTTTCACGGTGGTCTCCGCGCCCCGTTCTCCATTTGGATTCCCACTGTAAACGAAAACGCCGACCGCGTTGTCTCTATCGATGTTCCCTCGGGCCTCAACGCCGAGACGGGCGTGGTCGATGATGACTGCATTCGCGCCGAGCGCACCGTGACGATGATTGCTCCTAAGATTGGTTTGTATAGTGCCGATGGCCCCGAGTATGCCGGCGACTTGGTATGCGGGGGTCTGTACGACCGCCTTGATGAGGTGATCGACGACGTGGACCATGCTGCCGAGATCGTTGAGCCCGGCGACCTTGTTGACTATTTTGCACCGTTGCCGAGCAATATCGATAAGTATTCTCGTGGCTCGGTGCTCATCGTTGCTGGTTCGGCGCAGTATCCCGGTGCCGCTATTATGGCCGCTAAGTCTGCGGCACGCACCGGTGCTGGATATGTCGCCGTTGCAACGCCCGATGCCTGCGCTAATCTTATTCGCATGGCGCTTCCGTCTATTCCAGTCTTCGCCATCCCCTCCGATTCCCGTGGCTCCTTTGGCGCCGCAGCACGCATGACGGTATGCGAGATTGCTAAGAAGTACAGCTGCGTTTTGTGCGGACCGGGCATGACGACATCCGCCGGCGCTATGCAGGTGGTTTCTGGCCTACTTGAGCTCGACGTTCCGCTTATCCTGGACGCCGATGCGCTCAACTGCCTCTCTAAGATTGCGATTGACGGTATCGACAGTAATCCCGAGATGTATCGCCGTGAGCAACCGCTGGTCATGACACCGCACTATCGTGAGCTTTCACGTTTGGTCGCCGGTGACGAGGTCAACGATTTGGGGACGGCAATCGCTGCCGCACAGAAGGTTGTCTGGGCTGCGGGCTCCGATAACCTTGTCGTCATCGCCAAGGGGCCAACGACGGCTATTTGCGGTGTTGAGCGTGTGCTCCTGCCGCTGTCGGGCCCGGCATCGCTGGCGACTGCCGGCTCCGGCGATGTTCTCGCCGGCATCCTTGCCGGCACGTTGGCGACCATGCGTGACGATATGGATCGCTGGGAGCTGCTGTACTCGTACGCCGTCGCGCTCCATAGCTATGCTGGCTTTGCCGCCGCGACGGAGTATGGTGAAAAGAGCGTTATCGCCACCGATCTGATCGACCTGATCGGTCCCGCTATGGAGTTGGCGGCGAAGGATGCGCTCGAAGATCTGGGAATCATGGACGAAGGGTCGGATGATTAATCATGAATAAGGCCGATTTGACGCGCTGGTCCTGGGTTGAGATTGACCGTGGGGCGCTTCGTCGGAACACGAGGGCCTATAAGAATCTGCTGGATTCTCGCCAACGCTTGTGCTGCGTGGTCAAGGCCGACGCATATGGTCATGGTGCCGTTGAGTGCGCCAAGATCATGTACTCGGCCGGCGCTGATATGTTCGCGGTGGCGACGGTCAACGAAGGCGTTGAGCTACGTCAGGGTGGCATTACCAAACCCATCCTGATCTTAAGCGAGCCACCCATCGAGGCAATTCCGACGTTGCTTGAGTTTGACATCATGCCTTCGGTCTATACGTCCGATTTTGCCTTGGCCTATGGCGAGTGCGCCGTTGCGGCGGGCAAGGTGGGTAAATACCATCTGGCCATCGAGACGGGCATGAATCGTATCGGCGTTCACTATACGCAGGTGCTCGACTTTGTGCGCGGCATTAGTTTCCATCGCGGCATTCAGTGCGACGGCGTATTCACGCACTTCGCCACGGCCGACGAGCCTTCGGGTTGGGACTACAAACTGCAGTGCCAGCGCTTTACCGAGGCCGTTCAAGCCATTAAGGACGCGGGTTTTGAGTGCGGCATCGTGCACTGTGCCAACACGCCGTCCTCGATGCTCGATCCTTCGATGCATTTTGATATGATTCGCGCCGGCGTTGGCTTGTACGGAATGCAGCCGTGCGAGCTGAGCGGTCGCGTGATGCAGCTTGATCCCGTCATGAGCGTCCATGCTCGCGTGACGCGCGTGGCGCATCCCGCGATGGGTGAGGGCGTGGGCTACGGCTTTACCTACCGCGTACCGCGTACGCGCGTTCAGATCTGCACGCTGCCGATCGGTTATGCCGACGGCCTATCGCGTACGCTTTCCAATCGCATGGACGTGCTGTATCGCGGAGAGCGTGTGCGTCAGGTGGGCAATATCTGTATGGACCAGTTTATGGTCGCCATTCAGTCCAATCCGGCGCATGAGATTCCCGAGGCCGAGTATGGCGACGAGATGATCATTGTCGGCCGCGATGGTGATGCCGAGATCACCATGGACGAGATGGCGCGCCTGCGCGGCACGATTAACTACGAGGTTGCTTGCGGCTTTGGCATGCGTCTCGATAAGGTCTACGTGTAGGAGCCATTATGGGTGTCATGCACATCCCCGGACATAGTCACCAGGCGCCGCGCGAGGTTGCGCTCGAGGAGATTGAGGCTGTTTTAGGCGACTGCCATCTCTGCCAGCTCTATCAGTCGCGCCATAACATCGTGTTTGGCGTGGGAAACCCCCACGCCCGCGTGATGTTTATCGGCGAGGCGCCGGGGCGTAACGAGGATCTGCAAGGCGAACCGTTTGTGGGGGCGGCGGGCGAAGACCTCAACGGCATTTTGTCTCTGGCGGGTCTTAAGCGCGAGGATGTCTATATCGCCAATGTGCTTAAGTGTCGCCCACCGGGAAATCGCAATCCTCGGCCCGAGGAGGTGCTGGCCTGTTCACCGTTTTTGCGTGAGCAGATTCGCAGTATCTGGCCCGATATCATCGTGACGCTCGGCAATCCCGCGACGCACTTTGTGCTTAAGACCGAGATCGGCATCACCAAGCTGCGCGGCAGGTTCCATCAGATGGGGCATTTTGTGGTGATGCCCACGTTCCACCCGGCGGCTGCCTTGCGTAACCCGGCGTGGCAGGAGCTGCTGGAGGAAGACTTTAAGATGCTGGGCGACTATCTGGAGCGACATCCCGCACCAGACACCGCCTCGGAATAATAAGGAGCGTATATGTCCCTGGAGCGCCTGGGGGTAGGCACTTACAAAACGGCTAGTGCTGCCGATACCGAGCATTTTGGCGAGTTGGTTGCGCCATGCCTGGAAGACGGTGACGTGTTGATTTTGACCGGTGGCCTGGGGGTGGGGAAGACCCACTTTACCAAGGGCGTTTCGCGCGGTTTGGGCGACGGGCATATGGTTACGAGCCCCACGTTCGCGCTCATGGCTGTTCATGACCAGGGGCGCATTCCGCTGTTCCACTTTGACCTGTACCGCCTGGAGCATGCCTACGAGCTTGAGGATACGGGCATTTTTGACGTGCTGGGCTATGAGGGAGCTTGCCTGCTGGAGTGGGGCGAGCAGTTCCAGGATGAGCTGACCGACGAGTATCTTTCGGTGACGCTTAAGCGTGACGAGGACAACAGCGACGTGCGAACGATCACGCTTGAGGCTCACGGCGAGCGTGCGACGGAGCTTTCCGATTTGATTGATAGGGCTGTACAAGATGAGCTTGCATAGGGACAACGCGCCGGTGGTGGCGCTCGACACTTCGACTGATATGCTTGCCTGCGCGGTAAGCTGGCGTGACGCACAGACGGGCGAGGCGAAGCTGGTGAGTGGCGACCATCTGTGTCGCCGCCATGCCAATGTGGAGCTCGTGAATACTGTTGATGGCGTACTGAAGCAGGCCGGCCTGGATTGCAGCGATGTCGGCTGTTATGTGGTCGGTCGCGGTCCCGGCTCGTTTACGGGCGTGCGTATCGGCATCTCCACTGCGAAGGGTCTGGCGCGCGGTGCCAACGTGCCGTTGCTGGGCGTGTCGACGCTCGATGCTTGCGCCTGGACGGCATGGAAGGCCGGCGTGCGCGGCAAGCTTGGTGTTCTTGCTGACGCCATGCGCGGCGAGGTGTACCCGGCGCTGTATGTGCTGGGGGACGAAGGCCCCGAGCGTCAGTTTGAGCGTGAGAGCGTGGTCAAGGCAGCCATGGCGCTCGATGAGTGGCGCGAGGCCACCGACTGGGATCAAATGAGGCTGACGGGCGACGGCTTGGTACGTTACGGCAAGCTTTTGCATGAGGAGGAGACCGCCCGCTGCGTGGAGCGCGACCTGTGGTGGCCTTCGGGCGAGGGCCTGCTTCTTGCGCATGCTGCGGGCGACGGAGATCCGGCCCGCATCCTGCCGATCTATACGCGTCTTTCGGATGCCGAGGAAAACGAGCGCAGGCGTCTTGGGCTTGCCGAGAGCGCACAGAGTGAAATTACGGGCGTGGCCGATGAGCTCGCCGGTCGCCATCTGCAGTTCCGCCCCATGGGCGCAGCTGATGCCGAGGGCGCGAGCGCGCTGGAGGCAGCCTGCTTTGAAGGCGCTGGGCACGAGGCGTGGACCCCGAGCATGTTCCTGTCCGAGCTGGGTCAGGACGTTGCCGCTCCGCGCAGCTGGTGGGTTGCTCACGATGACGGCCAGCTCCTGGGCCTTGCCGGCGGTATGGTTGTCGATGGTGACGTGCAGATCATGGACGTTGCCGTCGGTCCGGCGCATCGTCGTGAGGGCATTGCCCGCAAGCTGCTGTCGCACGTGAGCTATGACGCCCAGATGCTCGGTTGCACGACGGCCTCGCTCGAGGTCGAGGACGGCAATGAGGACGCGGTTGCACTCTATGCCGCCCTGGGCTTTACCGAGGCGGGTCGTCGTCGTGGCTACTACGGCGCCGGCAAGGATGCCATCGTCATGACGGCCCCACTTCCCCTCGTGCTTCCGGTCGATAACGCCTCGCCTGAGCCGACGGCAGCCGAGCAGCGCGTATGGCCCCTGCCTGCGCCCAAGCGCTCTGCCGAGGAGCGTGTCGAGATTGAGCGTCGTCGCCTCGTACTCGCTATCGAGAGCTCCTGTGACGAGACGGCGGTGGCGATTATCGATGCGGACGGCAATATGCTGGCCAATCAGGTTTCGACGCAGATTGATTTTCATGCCCGTTTTGGCGGCGTAGTGCCCGAGATCGCTTCGCGCAAGCACGTTGAGGTTATCGTGAGCGTCGTGGACGCGGCGCTCGAGGATGCCGCAGCATCGCTTGGTCTTGAGGGCGGGGCCATCGCGCCGAGCGAACTCGCCGCTGTTGGCGTGACACAGGGTCCGGGCCTGGTGGGCGCTCTGGTGGTGGGCGTCGCCTTCGCCAAGGGCTTTGCCTACGCTGCTGGCAAGCCGCTCGTGTGCGTCAATCACCTTGAGGGCCATCTGTTTGCCAACCTGCTGGCGCAGCCCGATCTCAAGCCGCCGTTTATCTTCACGCTCGTCTCGGGCGGTCATACCATGCTTGTTCACGTCAAGGCGTGGGGCGACTACGAGGTGCTCGGCGAGACGCTCGACGATGCCGTGGGTGAGGCCTTCGACAAGGTGGCTAAGGCGCTGGGCCTGGGCTATCCCGGCGGCCCCATCATCTCCAAGCTCGCCGAGACGGGCAACCCCAAGGCGATTGATTTCCCCCGTGCGCTTAACAGCAGGGGGGACTATCGCTTCTCGCTTTCGGGCCTTAAAACGGCCGTGACGCTCTACATCGAGCAGGAAACCAAGGCCGGGCGCACGATTCATCTGCCCGATCTGGCGGCTTCGTTCGAGGCGGCGGTCTTTGACGTGCAGTACAAGAAGGCCAAAAACGCCCTGCACGCCACTGGGTGCAAGGAGTATTGCATCGGCGGCGGCGTCTCAGCTAACCCGCATCTGCGCGAGATGATGATTAAGAAGCTTGGGCGTCAGGGTATTCGCGTGACGGTGCCGCCGCTTTCGGCATGCACCGATAACGCCGCCATGATCGCGGAGGTCGCCCGCCGTAAATTCGACCGAGGTGAAATCTCGCCGTTCGACGTCGACGCCGATCCGAACATGACGCTGTAGTCGTACGGGTGCGGTCCCCGACCGGAGGGGCCGGATATAAGGTTTATCGCGAGTTCCGCACGCAAAGAAGGCCACTTAATGTGGCCTTCGTCTTGCGCAG
>URRJ01000064.1 GCA_900550205.1 uncultured Collinsella sp.
CGCGCCCGCAGCCTGTGCGGGCCGCTGCTGCTGGGCAGGGGTACGAAGCGTCGCTGCGGCGGCAGCAGAAGCACCACCGGGCATGTACTTGGCAAGCTCCGAGCCGCACTTTAAGCAAAACTTGCTGGTATTGGGATTATTGTATCCACAGTGACCACAAAACATGATGGGTCCTTTCCGGCGCCGGGCGCCTTAACGTGCGATCTTAACGAGCTTGGGGGCATCGGCCGCGGTGTCGAGCGCCCAAAGCGTAGAGGACTTGACACTATTATCCGCCACAAACAGCGTCGTACCGTTGAGCCATAGCGCCGTTTTCGAGGGATTGAGGTCAACGCCGGCCTTATCCGCAACCTTGTCATAGTCGCTCGAGAGGCCCGAGCTCGCGTCAATCCAACCAAGCTCACCGCCCGAGCGCACCAGCGCGCAGCCGTGGCTGTTCGCCCACAGGCAGCCCGCGTCGGCATAGGCATCAAAGGAACTAAACGTACCGCCCTGGGTGCAACGCGAAAGCGTGGCATGGCCGTCAGAACTCGTCAGCACGGCATAGAGCGTCCCTTCGCTAAAGAAGGCATTCTTGAGCTGCTCAGAGCCTGCGACATACGAACCAAAGGGGCCATGCGTCTCTTGCGGATGCTCGGCTTCTGCCTTGGCATCTTCCTGCTCAAGCGCAATCTCGCCGGCAGAAGAGACATCGCCAAGCGTCGCCTCGCACACGGTCCAACCCGTGTCGGTGGCAACAACCAAATCGCAGTGCGAGCTGTCGCCAAACAGCCAGGCATTCGAGGCAGGCTGCGCGGCCACCAAGTGCGCAGCGTCGTCGTCGAGACGCCACACGCATGCTTTACCATCCTTGAGCGTCATGGCGGCAGCAGTGCCGTCACGCACGACCAAGCCAGCGACATCGCCCTCGAGCGTCGCCACGGTTTCAATCTTAACCTTGGACTTGCCCTTGCCGTCTGCCTGCTTGGCACACTCGGCAACGTCGTCGATCTTCATAACGCTGGCACCGTCCTCATAATACAGGTCGCCGTCGCAAACATTCAGATGCTTCGCGGTGGTCTTGGTAAGCACGGTCACATCCACGGCCTTGGTGCCCGATGTCTTGCGCGCCAAAATATGCGACCCGTCCGACCAATACAGGTACGAGCCGTCGCACACCATGTCGCCGCCGCCCAAGCCCTCCTTGGCCTGCGCCGCAACCTTGCGGTCGCCGCCCATAAGGTCGAGCTTGCTTTCGGACTTTTTCTTTTCGGCCGAAACCTGCTGCGCCTCGCGCTTGAGGTCCTGGTCGCCCTTCCAGGCAAGACCAACGCCCACGACCACCGCGACAACCAACACGGCGGCCACGGCAATCGCAATCTTTTTTACCAGCGGCTTGCGAACCGCGGCACGCGCATTATCAAGATGAGGCGTCATACGCGGAGCCGCAGCACCCTTAACGGCAGAGGCATTGGGGTTTACGCCCGAGTCGCCATCTAGGTCATCAAGCGAGAACAGTACGTCCTCCCCCGCCGGTGCCTGGGCGGCAGTCTCAGCAGCCGGCGTAGGCGTCTTCGCAAACCGATGCCCAGGTTTTTTCGGGGCAGGCGCGGCAGCAGATTCAGCAACAGGAGCCGCCCCAGTAGCAGCCGTATGGTCCGCCCCGGCAGTACGAGTGCCGTCAGCATGCGAACCCACAGGTGCAGCATGGCTCGGCGCCGGCGTATCGTCACCCGCGCTCAACGGCGCCCCGCAAAACGGGCAGCACTGCATCCCCTCATCGACCGGCTGTCCGCAAAACGGGCATCGCGCCTGTTTGGAACCCATCGATCAATCCTTTCCTAACAAAAACGGCGCCCCGCCCGGCAGAGGGGCAAGGCGCCGTAAAGCTCACAGATGCACAAGCGTCTTGCGAAGAGCTTACTTCTCCTCGTTCTCCTTGCGCTTCTTGGCGACAACCAGATAGATACCGCCGGCGACAACGACGATCGCGACGATGGTGCCAACCATAAGCGGCAGGTTGTTCATCCACAGAACGAAGGAGTCGTTGGTGACGAGCACGCCCGTAGCCTTAAGCTCCTTGGACTTGTTGCCCGCGGCGTCCCAAGCGACAACGGTGACGTCCTGCTTAGAGGAGCTGCCGTCGAGCGTGAACTCGCGGATCGGGCTCTTCTCGAGCTGGTCGGCCGTAAAGGTGGCCACAGTCTTGCCGTTCACCTTGATCTGGGCCTTCGAGAGCTTGAGGTTGTCCTCGAAACTCACCTTGGCCTTGTGCGAGGACTCCTCGTACTTACCGTTGGAGGCAAGGTCGACGAAGGAAGCGATGGGCGCGGTGTCGTCAACAGCGAAGTTGATCTCGGCCGCAGCGCCGGACTTCTTGGCGTTCTTGCCCTCCATGGTGTTCTCGGAGGAGTTGCCAGCAGCGTCCTCGCTGTGGAACAGCACGCGGTATGCGCCGTCCTTGTCGTAGTTGGACTTGCCGACGGTGTAGTTGTACTCGCTCCAGCCGCTCGTGGTGTCGGCATCGGTGGTGTAGTTGTCACCGCTCTTGAGCGTGGTGTTCTTGGTGTCGCGGGTCAGCTCGACGGAGGTCTTGTTGTCATCGAGGCCGGACGGGTTGATCTCGGTCACCTTAACATCGGTGGTCTTGGCGCTCTTGAGGTACTGATCGAGCATCTTGCCGGTGTTATCGGAGATGACGTAGGTCGAACCAAAGCGGTTGACCGACCAGGTGACAGCCTCGGACTCGGTGTTGCCGGCCAGGTCGACGGCCTGAACGGTCAGCGTGTAGACGCCGTCGTTGCCCTTGGTCTTGGCCGGGTTGAGGTAGCTCACGGACTTGTCGGTAGCCGAAGTGTTGATCGCGGCGCCCGCATAAGGGTTCGGATCGTCCTTGGACAGCGGGTAGCTAATCTTGGAAACCTCGATGGAGGTGCCATCGGCAAGGTTGGTGTCGTGAACGGCAGCGGTCGGGGCAACCTCACCGGCGTAGGCCGTACGGTTGACGACATTCTGGATGTCGATCTTGGGCTTGATGGTGTCGATCACGAACTCAGGCGAGGTGTAGGACTCGGACTTGTTAGAAGCCAGGTCCTCACCGGAGACGGAGAGCGTGTAGACGCCCTGGCCCGGGAACGTCACCGTAGCGGTGTGGGTATCGCCGTTGCTGGTCCAGCCGCCGATCTGGGCAGGAGTAGCCTCGTCACCGTTGCCGGCAGAGACGGGGGCCTCGATCTTGAACAGGTTCGGATCGAAGTTATGCTCCTCAACCGTGATGGTAGCCGTACGAGCAGCGTTGTAATACTTACCGTTCTGAGCAGCCTCAGTGTTCCAAGACACGTTCAGCTTAGGAGCGGTCTTATCGATGGTGAAGGTGTCGCCAGAGAAGGTAGAGGCAGCCGGAGTGCCAGCAAGGTTCTGATAGTTGACCGCAGACACCTTGCAGTCCGCATCACCCTTGGCGCCGAAGGTGTAGGAGTAGGACCACGTGTCTCCGTTAGTACGGGTAAGCATGCCGGGTGTAATTGTGGTCGTTTCACCACCATCTTCAAGCGTTGCGATAACCTGATTCGGATCATAGTCCTGAACATACTTGAAGAAGGGGTCAGTAACCGAGACAGTGAAAGTGCGGTTGGCGTTGTAATACCCGCGACCGTTGGCTTCGCGCTGAACGTTATTGTTGTCAAAAGCTGCAGAAACCGTAGGAGCCTCAGCATTCTGGACAAGCTCGAGGTACTCCATCGGTGTTTCCGCCTCAAGGACGCCCAGGTTATCGACATGGTTGCCAGCATTGTCATATGCACTGACATTCATGTTGTTGGAATTGATACGCTGATTTGCTCCGTTCTTGGACAAATCGAAAACAAAAGTGCCCTTATCGGAAGAATCCGGCGTAACTTCTCTTGAGTTTCCCCCATCGCTGCGGTCATTCGTCCCAAAGCTATAGTTCATCTTTACAGAACCATCTTTAAGGCCAGACTTATCTGAATTGTTGCCGCCATCGACGATATTCACGGCAACCTGAAGATTCTTCGTTACGTACTTATGGTCAGCCTCAAGCTTCTTGGTAATCGACTCGGGACGGATGCTCTTCTTATTCGAAACAGCCGCAGACTTGACCACGGGAGCGTACGTATCGCGACGGTAGCAGATACCGGTAACGAGCGTAACGACTCCGTCGCTATCAAGAGCATACATCTGGTTATTCTCAGAGACGCCCTCTTTCTTGTTCATCTCAAGGTCGTTGCCAAGCTTGGACATCTCAGTCGGAACTTCATCGGAAAGCGCATAGTCTTTCCAACTAGCCGTCACATTGCCGTCATGGTCCTTACCGTTACCGTTAAGCCAAGTACCGTTTTTGTAATCCTCATGGGAGAGCTTTGAATTAGAGCCGCCATTATCAGACTTGACGACCAAATCGGTCTTATCCCAGGCAACATCTGCAACAGCATCGATATTCGCGGTGGGAACATCCGTTACATTAAAGTTTGCGTATGCAGCCACAGCCTTCTCGTCTGGATTGACGGTGAAGGTAAGAGTGGTGCTGTTATTCGCTGCGCCGCTAGCAACAACATCAAGGTCAACCGCAGAGTAGTAATTCTCGGTCGGCGCTTTACCGTCAACGGCTGCAACTGCCTGCTTAACGGCATCATTAGCGTCCTGCAGAATCTTCTTCTGCTGCGATTCCTTAATGCGATAGGTGTATTTACCGTCCTTGTCACCGGGCAGCTTTAGTTTGTCAATCGGGCACTTATTGATTGCGCTGACCGTCACAGGAGTCTGGACGCCATCGATAGCGGTGCCATCAGGGTAAGCCCATTTAACGTTAACGCCCACGCCGTCCGGATTTTCATTAGCAGAGAAGACCTTCTTGGGGGTGAACTTTACCTTCCAAGCACCATCTTCATTGACCAGCTCGGCCTTGTAATAATCGTTCTCGGTGGTCGTCTTGCCATTTTCGAAGGTAGCGCTCAGCTGCCCAGAATGGGCGCCGTCGACATCGGCGATCGTGGCAACAGGATTGTCATTAGCACCATACGTAAGCGTGACGGGGTCGGCCTTAACGCTGGGAAGATTTGTTCCCACGAATCGCCAGTAGTCCTCGCTGAACAGATAGCCATCAACACGAAGTCCGTTTAAATCCTTCTGTTCAGCCGTGAGCACGTTGCCCTTGACCTCACCGGTAAGGGTCGTCGGGGTGGCGTCTTCGTTAACGAGGGCCTCGCTCGAAGCATTCGCCCCTCCATTTTCCCCAGAGGTAGAGCCCGTGTTGCCACCGGCATCCGGATTGCTAGGCTTCTGCTCATCGCTCTTAGTCGTGTATTTATACGTAAAGTTGTACGAAAACTTAACGGACTTAATGTTTATGCCAATCTGCGCGTTAGCAAGATTTTTCTCAGGAGCAGTGAGCTTCCAGCCGCCATCAGCGGAAACGACCGAAAACCCGTTGTCCTCGCCAGAGAGCGCTACTGAATCAACTTGAACATCCTCGATCTTGATGCTCGAGTAATCAACTAAAACGTCATCTTTGCTGGCAACAATCTGGCCTTCGGGAATGCGGTTGTTGAAGGCGTCGTCAATTGCGGCGTGCACAATCTCGGTGGTATAAGCACTCTTGCCGCTACGAATCGCTTCCTGAATTGTTTTCTTTGCCGTTTCGGCCGCCTCAGACTTACTAAGGAAATAGTCAGCGGTTTTCTGGCCATCCGTTGCATATGAATCGTAGATGAAGCGGATGGCGGGGTAATCCCGATAAACCTCAGCTGCAGCGGAAGAATGATGGCCAGATTTCGTCTCGGCACCCTTCGCCGACTGCGTCGTCGCGCTCTCCACGGCGTACGCGGCGGTCACGGCCTGGGCGATCGGAGTGGTGGGGATGGTCGAGGTGGCCATCACGGTGGCGAGGATCACGGCAGCAGGCTTGCGTGAGTACGCCTTGAGCTTATCGAACATAGACATCGTTCGCTTTTCCTTCCCTAGTCGTAGAGCCTATCGATAGATTGATCGGTATGGACTACTATCACATTCTGTTTAAGTATGAAGCGGAATCCGTCATCCTCGTGTTGAGCAACACCATCGGCACCGATGTTTTCATAAGCATCGCCGCTGCTGAGTACGTCGGTCTCGGATTCGGACGCCTCGGCGACCTCGTCGAGTAAACCGGTCTCCTGCTCGGAGTCCTCGTCGGCCTCGTCGAGCAGACCCGTCTCGCGCTCGGACTCCTCGTCCTCCTCCGTGAGCAGGCCGGTGGATCGCTCGGACTCTTCGTCGTCCTCCACCAGCACGCCAGTCGGACGCTCAGATTCCTCATCCTCGTCCTCGGTAAGTACGCCGGTCGGACGCTCAGACTCCTCTTCCTCCTCAACCAGCACACCGGTCGGACGCTCGGAGTCGTCCTCGTCCTCAACCAGCACACCGGTGGGACGCTCGGTCTCCATGTCGTCCTCAGTCAGAACCTCGGTCGGGGTCTCGCTGCCGGCGAAGCCCTCGTCGTCGTTCTCGTCGCGGACGTCCTTCTCCACCTTGGCAGCATGGGCCTTGGCGTGACGTGCCGATGCGGGCTCGTCGCTGATGGGCGCGACCACCGTGGTCAGGTTGTCGTCGCCCTCGGGACCCTCGTGCGCGATGTCGGTCACGCGGTCGTCCCCGCCCGCGCCGTCAAGCACAGCGCGGGCGGGGTTGCCGGACTTTTTGGCGCCGGCGCCACGCGTCATGCGGCGACGCGAAGACTCACCAGAAGTAGGCACGCGCTTGCCCTGCAAAAAGCGGATAGCGTTGAGGACATCCATCTTTACAAAGACAACCACCGCGGCAACGGCGAGCACGGCCGCGAGAACAAACGCGGCGATCGATACGTAGAAGTACACGTTTTCCATGTTCGCCCCTCCTTAATCCTCGGCGACGACGGCGTTGGAATACACCGTGGTAATCTTGCGCTGGACCTCGTTCTCCAGACGCTGGATGGTCTCGTCGCGACGCTGCTCGGCATCCTCGTCCTTGGGCGATACGGCCTTAAGACCCGCATCGACCTTCTTGTACAGCTTCTCGGCCTGCGACTTCTTAATACCGGCGGCCTTGAACTTATCCATGTAGGTCTCCATGGCGTTGGAGATCAGCGCATAGCTGTCCAGGCGCACCGTCTCGTTGGACTCGCTGGCGATCTCGTCGGCCAGGTCTTCCAGGTTGCCCCAGTACTCCTTGTACATGGAATCGGAATCGTCGTCGGTCTTGACCGCGATGGCAATCTTGGTCGTGAACTGGGCAATGCCGTTGTAAATCTTGGCCTTGTCGTGGTTCTCGAACGACGAATCATCCGCGGCGTTCTTAAAGTACTCGGCAGACGCCTTGATACGCGTGGTGCGGTTGGCGTCCTCGTCGTCCTTGCTGCCGCCATAGGAGTAGAAGTACCAGTACAGACGACCCATCTCGTAAGACAGCTCCGAGAACCTGCTCGACTTCTCGAGATCGGTCAGGTTCTGCTGGTACACGTCATCGAGCTGCGCCTTCTCCTTGGTGGTGAAGGAGCCGTCGGCCTTGTAGGCATCGATGAGGCCCTCGTAGCCCTCGACGTCGCCCGGACGGTAGCCAATGGCGGCGAGGTAGGCCCGCTCGGCCTTCTCGGGAGCCGACTGGGTCTGGTCGCGGCCGAGCTTCATCTGATAGTCAAACTTCTCGGTGATCGTAGACTCACGCAGCGCCATGCTGCCAATACCCACGGCCAAGCACACCACGCACGCGATAATGCAGCCAAAGAAGGTCTTGACCTTGCGAGCCTGCTTATCGCGGAACTCGCGGGTGAGCTCCTTGTAGATCTCCAGGTCGGCGGCCAGCTCGTCGCAGTCCTGATAACGGCGGGCGCGCTCGAGCTCGCAGCACTTGGGGATGATGACGTCGGCAAAGCCCTCGCCCACGTTCTCGTTTTTGGTGTGAACGTTGGGCAGCGGGAACTCGACCGGGGGCGCCTCGCCCACCAGCAGGTGCCACATGGTGGCGCCGATGCCGTAGATATCGGTACGGGCGTCGGTCTGGGCCTTGCCGTACTGCTCGGGCGCGGCATAGCCCGTGGTACCAAAGGCGATGGTGTCCTTGCGGGCCTCGTCCTTGTACTCGCGTGCAACGCCCAGGTCGATCAGCTTAATGTAGCCATCGGGGTGCAGCATGATGTTGGAGGGCTTCATGTCGCGGTAGACGATGGGCGGATCTTGGCGGTGCAGATAGCCCAGGGCATCGCACACCTGCAGCATCCACTTTTGCACGTTTTCCTCGGACTGCGGACCCTCGCGGCGCACCACGTCGGCCAGGGACGTACCCTCGACGTGGTCCATGATGACGTAGATGAAGTCCTCGGTCTTCTCGATATCGACGATGTCGACGATATTGGGGTGGTCGAGCTTGGAGAGAAGCTCGGCCTCGCTGGCCAGCGACTGCTCAATAGGACGGCCGGTGGGGTCGGTTGCGTTGCGGTCGACCTCTTTGACGGCCCACTGTTTGTTGGTGAGCTGCAGGTCGGCGGCCAGGTAGACGCGGCTCATGCCGCCCTTGCCGATCACCGACAGAATCTTATAGCGGCCCTTGATGACGTCGCCCACGCGCTTACGGCGCGCGTCGACCTCTCGCCTGCTTCTGGTAGACGGCATGGGCTATCGACCTCCCTGAGCCTGAACGCGTAGCACGAGCGCGGTGACGTTGTCGGCCTCTTTGCGATCCATGACGAGCTTGGCCGTGTCGGCAATACGCTGCGTGACGCAACCAGGCTCAAAGCCCTCCTGCTCCTCGCGGTCCAAGTCGGCTGCGGTGCAGGCAGCATAGGCGCCGCGACGATGCTCGGCATCCCAGGCGTTGGCGTCCAAGGCGTCGGGCCCCAGGCGACGGCGAAGCTCGGTATCGGTAAGTACGTGACGGAAGCCGTCGGAGCACAGCAGGTAGATGGCGTCGCGGTCGAGGTTGCCGTGAATCAGATCGGGCACGACCTCCTTGGTGGAGCCCAGGCACTGCAGCAGCACGTTGCGGCGCGGGTGCGTGAGGGCCTCCTCGGGGGTGATGCGGCCGGCCTCGACTTCACGGCGTACAAAGGTCTGGTCGACCGTGAGCTGATTGGTCGCCGATTCGGTGAGCTCGTAGGCGCGCGTGTCGCCCACGTGCACGATGGAATAGCGGCCACCGATGGCGAGCATGGCAGTGAGCGTGGTACCCAGATTCATGTGCTCGGCCATGCCGTAGCGGATCAGCGCCATGTTCATGTCCTGAATCAGGCCACCCCACTGGCCGTCGACAAAGCTCTCAAAGCCGCCGACAGAGCTTTCCATGGCCTCCAGGGCCACGGGCAGCTTGTTGTCAAACCAGTCCGAGAGCATGTTGATCACGGCAGCCGAGGCGAGCTCACCGCACTCAAGACCACCCATGCCGTCGGCGACGGCGACCAGAGCGACATCGCCCACGGGAGTGGAGGCGACCTTGATCAGGTAGCTGTCCTGGTTGGATTCGCGCGTTCGGCCGACATTGGAATAACCGGCCCCTTCAAATAGCATCTGCGCTCCTTTCTCGAATATCTAGACGTGGGTCGCATGCCCTTAGGCGGGCTGGACCTCGAATGCAAAGTTCTCATCGCTCATGCGCACAGTGTCGCCGTCGACGAGCTCGACCGGGAAGCCCGGGTCGATGCGCTCGTTGTTGACGAAGGTGCCGTTGCGCGAGTTGTCGTCCTCGATCGTGCAGGTGTCGGGACCGGTGACAAAGATCGCGTGGCTGCGCGAAACCGTCGTGGAACCCTTGACCATAAACGAGCTGTGCTTGGACTTGCCCACCACAAAGCGACGGCCGCGGACCTCAAAGCGCTCGCCGGTGGCGATGCGCGTGAGGAAGAAACGCAGATGGCGAACGGTCGCAGCGGTCGCGGGAGCCGGCTCGGGCTTAGGTTCGGGCTTAGGCGCCGGCGCCGGCTCGGGCTTAGGTGCCGGCTT
>URRJ01000065.1 GCA_900550205.1 uncultured Collinsella sp.
CGAGCAGGACTGTCTGAGTAGGCGACCAAACCCCGCGCCCCGTCCCGGCGAGCGCTTGGGGACCGGTGACCTACAGGTGGCTGACGATCAGTTCCATCTTGCCTTCGAGGTCGATGGAGCTGACGGTGCTCGGGGCCAGCAGGTGGCTTCCCTTGTGGACGGGGTCGCCGCAGACGGTGCCTTCGCCATCGATGACCGACAGGCACATGAAGGGCCAGCGCTGGTCGAGGGTCTTGCTGCCGTTAACGCGCACGCGATCGACGGTGTAGCAGGGGCAAGACACGAGCTCGGTCACGCCATCCACCTCGGGCGCGGTCACCGTGCCGTCGGTCGGAGCCTGAGCATCAAAGTTTATGCAGTCGAGGCTCTGTTCAATGTGCAGGGGACGCAGTTTGCCGTCGGTGCCGGGGCGGTCGTAATCGTACAGGCGATACGTCACGTCGCACGACTGCTGCGTTTCCAAAATGAGCGTGCCGGCCTTGATGGCGTGAACGGTACCGGAATCAATCTGGAAAAAGTCGCCCTTGTTGATCGGCAGTACGTTGAGCATGTCGTCCCAACGGCCCTCCTCGATCATCTGCGCGGCCTCGGCGCGGTTCTTGGCACGCTGGCCGACGATGATTGTGGCGCCGGGCTCGCAATCCAGCACGTACCAGCACTCGGTCTTGCCCAGGCTACCGTTCTCATGCTCGGCGGCGTACTCGTCGTTGGGGTGGATCTGGATCGACAGGTCGTCCTTGGCGTCCAGAATCTTAATGAGCAGCGGGAACTCCTTGCCCTCGCAGTTGCCAAAGAGCTCGCGATGCTCGGCCCACAGCCACGACAGCGTGTGGCCGGCGTACGGACCCTCGGCAATCTGGCAATCGCCGTTGGGGTGCGCCGAGATGGCCCAGCACTCACCGATGGGACCCTCGGGAATGTCATAGCCAAAGACGGTCTCCAGCTGGCGGCCGCCCCAAATCTTCTCGTGGAAGATCGGCGTGAGTTTAATCAAATCGGACATGTGCATACCCCCATCAGGTTGTGCAGGCACCTCGCGAAAAACGGCTCAAAGCGAGCGCCTGCCGGATTACAAACTTAAGCCAACGTTACGTTGTGCAGCTCAAAGCGGTCGCCCACGTTGCGCGAAATCGAGTACTCAAACGCGGCGCCGCTGTCCAAAAAGCCAATCTGGTTGAGCTCGAGCAGGGGAGAGCCGGGCTTGGTGTTCAGGCGCTTGGCCTCTTCCTCGGTTGCCGCCACGGCACGAATGGTGCGGTGGAAGCTCGAGATCTTAAGCCCGCATTGCTCGCGGATATAGCTGTAGACCGACGCGTACAGGTCCTTTTTCTTCAGGCCCGGGATCAGCTCGAGCGGCATATAGGTGTACTCGATAACGATGGGCAGGCCATCGACCTCGCGTACGCGCACGATGTGATAGGCAAAGTCGTCTTCGGCCATTCCCAGCTGGGAGGCAACCTCTGCCGGCGGATTGACGATCGAGAAATCGTAGACCACCGAGGCAACCTTCTCACCGCGATGCTCGTAGGTAAAGCCCTGCGCGCGGTCGTTTCTGCCTTGGAAAAACGCTTTGCCGGGAAGCCCCGCGGTGTCCTTGACGTAGGTGCCCGATCCGCGACGGCTCGTGACCAAGCCTTCCTCGGTAATTTGCTCAATTGCTCGTTTGACGGTGATCTTGGAAACGCCATACAGCTCGCAGAACTCAACGACAGTGGGTAGCTTGTCGCCGGGCTTAAGGGCGCCATCCTCGATACTGCGACGAATATCCGCAGCTATTGACTCATATTTGGGAATCATGGAACCCCCTTTCTAACATGAATGCCTGTAAAAGAAAGTATACCTACTATAAAAGCATCTATATGGCTTTAATCAAAGAAGTTCGAGAAAGAAAAACAAAAAAGACGCTTTACATAAAAAATTAGAGCGCTATAGTTATAGATAACAACCGAGATGCATGAGCATCGCCTGTACCGCTTGGAGACGGATTTGTTTTGGTGGGTCGGATATCCGGATAACCGGTGCGCGCCCGCGCCGGATTACCCGCCAAAGCAAACCCGCCTCCAATCGGAGGCTCAAAGACACGAAAGCGAGGACTTCGATGGCACAGTATCAGCTGCCCAGCGACTTTTTCTTTGGCGCGGCCATGTCCGGTCCGCAGACCGAGGGCCAGTGGAACCAGGGCGGCAAGCTCGAGAACCTGTGGGACACCTGGTCCATGCAGGATCTGGGCTCGTTCTATAACCGCGTGGGTTCCTATGCCGGTAACGACTTTATGGCCAAGTACAAGGACGACCTTCGCATCATGAAGGACCTGGGCCTGGATACCTATCGCACCTCCATCCAGTGGAGCCGCCTGCTCGATGCCGACGGCAACCTCAACGAGGAGGGTGCTGCGTGGTACCACGAGCTGTTCCGCGCTTCCCGCGAGGCAGGCCTGGAGCCGTTCGTCAACCTTTACCACTTCGATATGCCCACCTATCTCTTTGACCGTGGCGGTTGGGAGAGCCGCGAGGTCGTCGAGGCCTACGCGCATTACGCCGACGTCGCCTTCCGCGAGTTCGGTCAAGAGATCAAGTACTGGTTTACCTTTAACGAGCCCATCGTCGAGCCCGAGCAGCGCTACCAGGAGGGCGTGTGGTTCCCGCAGCTCCACGACTTCAACCGTGCTCGCAGCGTGCAGTACCACATTTCGCTGGCGCACGCGCTGGCTGTTGCCAACTATCGCAAGGCCTATGACAAGGGCGCCGTTCGCGCCGATGCCAAGATCGGCATGATCAACTGCTTCACCCCGGTCTACACCAAGGAGAACCCCAGCGAGGCAGACCTCGAGGCCGTGCGTATGACCAGCGGCATCAACAATCGCTGGTGGCTCGACCTTATCACCAAGGGCGAGCTTCCCGCCGACGTGCTCGACAGCCTGGCCGAGGGCGGCGTCAAGCTTCCGTTCCGCGCCGGTGACCAGGAAATCCTCAAGCAGGGCGTCGTTGACTGGCTTGGCTGCAACTACTACCATCCCACGCGCGTCCAGGCGCCGGCGAGCAAGATCGACCGGTACGGTCTGCCGCACTTTGCCGACGAGTACGTGTGGCCCGATGCCGTCATGAACAAGAGCCGCGGCTGGGAGATTTACCCGAAGGGCCTCTACGACTTTGGCATGGACTGCGCCAAGAACTATCCCGATCTTGAGTGGTTCGTCTCCGAGAACGGCATCGGCATCATGGACGAGTACAAGAATCGTGACGCCGAGGGAACCATTCAGGACGACTATCGCGTCGACTTTGTGCGCCAGCACCTTGAGTGGGTCGCCAAGGCCATTGACGAAGGGGCCAAGTGCCGCGGCTACCACTACTGGGCCGTCATTGACAACTGGTCCTGGGCAAATGCCTTCAAGAACCGTTATGGCTTTGTCGAGGTCGACCTCATGGACGGCTATCAGCGCCGTCTTAAGAAATCGGCAGCTTGGCTCAAGCAGGTCGCCACGACCCACGTGGTGGATTAGCGATCGGGCGCTCAGCCCCAAAACGGGCGCTCAGCCCCTGCGCAAACGCGCAATAACATTGGCACATCTGGTGGCAGAGGGCGACAGACCACCGTGCGCATAGGAAAAGGCCGGATTTGAAAGTTAGGAGCAATCATGGCCAGTGACAACGGAAAGAGCTTCCTCGACAAATTTGCCGAGGTCTCTGCGAAGGTGGGAAACCAGGTTCATCTGCGTTCCCTGCGCGATGCCTTCGCGACCATCACGCCGCTCTATATCCTTGCGGGTATCGCGGTTCTTATCAACAACGTCGTGTTCCCTCTGTTCCCGCTCGATGCGGCGGGCCTCGCCAACCTCCAGACCTGGGGCTCGGCAATCACCCTGGGCACCCTTAACGTGTCCGCCATTATCCTGGCCGGTCTGATTGGCTACAGCCTCGCCAAGAACGAGCGTTTCGATAACCCGCTTGCCTGCGTGGTTGTCGCTATCTCTGCCTTCGTCATCATGATGCCGCAGCAGATCACCGCCACCCTTGCCGCCACGAGCCCGCTTCTCACCGACAAGATCACCTCCGCCGAGGTCACCGGTGCCCTTTCGACCGCCAACACCGGTACCAACGGCCTGTTCTCGGCCATCATCATCGCCCTGCTCTCCACGACGCTCTTCATCAAGATCTCGGGCGTCGAGAAGCTCAAGGTCAAGCTGGGTGAGGGCGTACCTCCTGCGGTCTCCAACTCCTTCAACGTCATGATCCCAATGCTGCTCAACCTCTCGATCTTCGCTATCGCCTCGGCCCTGCTCGCCGTCTGCGCCGGCACCGACCTGTGCACCATCATCTCCACCTGCATCTCCAACCCGCTCAAGAGCATCATGAACGCCGGTCCGTGGGCTGTCATCCTCATCTACACCCTCGCCAACCTGCTGTTCTGCGTTGGTATTCACCAGTCCACCATCTCGGGCGCTACCGTCGAGCCGATCCTGACCATGCTCATCGTCGACAACATGGCTACCTTTGCCGCCGGCGGTACCATCCAGCCCGATCACTACATGAACATGCAGATCGTCAACAGCTTCGCCCTCATCGGCGGCTCGGGCTGCACCCTCATGCTGCTGCTCGACACCTTCCTGTTCTCCAAGAACAAGGCCTCCAAGACCGTTGCCAAGATGGCCATTCTGCCTGGCCTGTTCAACATCAACGAGCCGGTCATCTACGGTTACCCCATCGTGTACAACCTGCCGCTCATGATTCCGTTCGTGCTTCTTCCCGACCTGTTCATCGGTGTCACCTATGGCCTGACCTGCGCTGGCATCATCAGCCCCTGCATCGCTCAGGTGCCTTGGACCATGCCGCCCGTCATCAACGCCCTGCTTGCTACGGGCTTTGACTGGCGCGCCGGCGTGTGGCAGGCTCTGGAGCTGGTCATCGGCATGGCTGTCTACCTGCCCTTTATGAGGATCTCCGAGAAGGCCATCGCCAAGCAGGAGGCCCTCGCCGAGCAGAACGCCTAGCGTTTGTCCATTCCACCCTTGCGGGTACCGATGCTTGGTACCGGTACCCGTATCTCCTTTTTTGCCTAAACGTGCAAAACAGGGGAAAGATAACCACAAGGATTTATCCAGTTTGTCGTCTGCGCGCCGCGCAGTTATAAGGAGGAAACCATGAAGAAGATCATGCTTTGCTGCAATGCCGGCATGTCCACGAGTCTGCTGGTCCAGAAGATGCAGTCCGAGGTCGCGAGCCGTGGTCTGGACATCGAGGTCGAAGCCCGTCCTATGAATGAGGCCCACGATCACCTGGACGAGTGCGACATCCTGCTGCTCGGCCCGCAGATCGGCTACACCAAGGGCGACTTTGAGAAGGAGGCCGCCGGCCGTTTCCCGGTCGAGGTCATCAACATGGTCGACTATGGCCGCATGAACGCCGCCGGCATCATCGACCACTGCGTCAGCGTGATGGGCTAGGTGCAGCGCATGGAGGATATGAACGAACTGCAGATGACCTGCTTCGAGATCATCAGCTACGTCGGTACCGCCAAGAGCATGTACATCAACGCCGTGCAGAAGGCCAAGGAGGGCGATTTCGACGCCGCCGAGGAGCTCATTAAGCAGGGCGACGAGGCCTATAACGGCGGCCACGATGTTCACATGGGACTTCTTAAGAAGGAGGCCAATGGCGAGCGCAACGGCGAGGCCCCGCTGATTCTGCTGCACGCCGAGGACCAGATGGCCGGCACCGAGACCATGCGCGTCATGGCCACGGAGCTCATTGAGGTCCACAAACAGCTACAGGCACTCAAGGCCTAGCTGGCGTTTTCGCCGCGACGGATCGTGCGGTTCGCATACAATCCAGTCCCTTTTGCAGGCGCCGGGAGTCTCCCTCTCCCGGCGCTTTTTGTTTGGCGAGTTGCTGAGCGTCATTGCTCGTTGAGCGGGCGGACGTTTCCCCAGATAAAACCTGCCAAAACAAACCTGTCCCTTTTTGGTAGGTTTTTGCCTTGGGAGCGGTACCATACAGGCAATGTTTAAACGAGAAAGGTTGGCTCCCATGGAACCTAAGCAGTACTACATCGGCATCGACGTCGGCGGCACTTCGGTTAAGGAGGGCCTGTTCGACGAAGACGGTAATCTGCTTGCCAAGGCCAGCGTGCCCACGCCTCCCATCGTCGACGCTGCGGGCTTTGCCGCGGTGACCGAGGCTATCGACCAGGTGGTCGCCAAGGCTCAGATTCCGCGTGCCTTTGTGGCGGGCATTGGCCTGGCCGTTCCGTGCCCCATTCCGGCGTCGGGCGATGCCAAGGTCAAGGCCAACATTGCCATTAACCTGCCCAAGCTGAGGATTGCCATTCAGGAGCACTGCCCCGACGCGGTCGTTAAGTACGAGAACGATGCCAACGCCGCCGCCATGGGCGAGGCCTGGCTCGGCTCTGCCAAGGGCGTGCAGAACGTGGTGATGGTCACCATCGGTACCGGCGTGGGTGGCGGCGTTATCGTTAACGGCGACGTGGTATCGGGCGTTGTGGGTGCTGGCGGCGAGATTGGCCACATGTGCCTGAACCCGGCTGAGGAGCGCACCTGCGGCTGCGGCGGCCATGGCCACCTGGAGCAGTATTCCAGCGCCACCGGCGTGGTGAGCAACTACCTTGCCGAGTGCAAGAAAGCGGGCGTCGATCCCATCGAGCTCACCGGCCCCTCCGATTCCAAGGACGTGTTCCAAGCTTGCCGCGAGGGTGACAAGCTTGCGCTTGCCGCGGCCGATACCATGGCCGACTATCTCGGTCGCGCCCTGGCGCTTATCGCCAACGTGGTCGACCCCGAGATGTTCCTGATCGGCGGCGGCGCCTCCGCCTCGGCCGATGTCTACCTCGACAAGGCTCGCGAGTACTTCCAGCGCTACGCGCTTTCCGCCTCGCGCGAGACGCCCATTAAGGTCGCTTCGCTCGGCAACGACGCCGGCATCATCGGTGCCGCCTACGTAGCCCTGCGCGCCGCCGGCAAATAGCTGGTGCAAGGGGGACAGGTTAGTTTGCGCCAACATGGTGCAAGGGGGCAGACTTCGCCCCGGCACTTGCCCCAAATTGTGCCGCGGCCCTTCCGTCTCAGAAGGCTCGGCGCCAGCGTGCTACCATAGCTACGTCCAAGTACACATATCAAGTGGAGGATATCCATGGCAAACGTTCTTGTCTTTGGTCACCAGAACCCCGATAACGACGCCATCATGAGCGCCGTCGTCCTGTCCCAGCTGCTCAATCAGGTTGAGTATGCTGGCAACACCTACGAGGCCTGCGCCCTTGGTCAGCTTCCGGCCGAGTCCGCCAAGCTGCTCGCCGACGCCGGCATCGCCGAGCCCCGCGTGATCGAGTCCGTCGAGGCCGGCCAGCTCGTCGTTCTCACCGACCACAACGAGTCCGCCCAGTCCGTCGCCGGCCTTAAGGACGCCACGGTCTTTGGCGTCGTCGACCATCATCGCATCGGCGACTTCGAGACCGCCGGCCCGCTGCACTACATCTGCCTGCCCTGGGGCTCCAGCTGCACCATCGTCACTAAGCTCGCCGACGTGCTTGGCGTTGAGCTTTCCGACGTCCAGGCCAAGCTGCTGCTCTCGGCCATGATGACCGACACGCTCATGCTCAAGAGCCCCACCACCACCGATGTCGACCGCGCCGTCGCCGCCAAGCTCGGCGAGCAGGTGGGCGTCGATCCGGTCAAGTTTGGCATGGAGGTCTTCCTTACCCGTCCGTCCGGCTCCTTCACCGCAGCCGAGATGGTCGGCAACGACATCAAGATGTTCGAGCCCGCCGGCAAGAAGTTGCTCATCGGCCAGTACGAGACCGTCGACAAGAGCCGTGCGCTCGGCATGATCGACGAGATTCGCGAGGCCATGCGCGCCTATGCCGCCGAGAAGGATGCCGACGGCATCGTCCTGTGCATCACCGACATCATGGAGGAGGGCTCGCAGGTCCTGCTCGAGGGCGAGACCGAGGCCGCTCAGAAGGGCCTGGGCATCGCCGACGAGCATGATGGCGTCTGGATGCCGGGCGTTCTTTCCCGTAAGAAGCAGGTCGCTGCCCCCATCATGGCTGCCTGCTAGGTTTTTGACCTAACACCGACGACCGGATCGCGGAAGCCCCGCGCTCCGGTCGTTTTTTGTGCACGGCGCCGCGTCGTCTCTTGGACAGGCGTGCTCGTGCCGTTGAGCAAATAATGTTCAACCTGTGGTTCCGCTTTTCGGCCACGCCTGCGTGCTTGTCGCGCAGGGTAGGCTAGATGCAAGCGTAATACGTTAGAGCGCGGCGCCGCCATCTGGGCGGGCCGTGCTTTTTTAAGACGGGAGCCTTCCCGTGAAAGGAGCCGCCCATGGCAGCACCCGAGCAGCTGTTTAACGTTCGTGAACGTAAGCGTTTTGAGCGTCACGACATTTGGGAGCGCATTGCCGAGAACGGCACGATTTCCGCCGCCGTCATGGTGATCGCTGCCATCGCCGCCGTCATTTGCGCCAACACCGATGCCTACGAGGCCATCCATCACTTTTTGGAGACCCCGCTGTATGTGGGCTTGGGGCATTTGACGGCTGGCCTCACCGTCGAGCTTTTCGTCAACGACTTCCTCATGGCGATTTTCTTTTTGTTGGTGGGCATTGAGCTTAAGTACGAGATGACAGTTGGCGAGCTCAAGAACCCGCGTCAGGCCATGCTTCCCATGCTGGCGGCCGTGGGCGGCGTCGTCGTTCCCGCCTGCATCTACCTTATCTTTAACCATGCCGGCGCTCGCAACGGTTGGGCTATCCCCATGGCCACCGATATTGCCTTTGCGCTGGGCGTGCTGTCGCTTTTGGGCAACCGCGTGCCCAACGGCGTGCGCGTGTTCTTCTCGACGCTCGCCATCGCCGACGACTTGATCTCCATCGCCGCTATTGCCATCTTCTACGGTCAGAGCCCCAATCCGTTTTGGTTGGGCGCCGCCGCGCTTGTGACGTGCGCGCTCGTGTGGCTCAACAAGACGCAGCATTACCGCCTCGCCCCGTACTCGGTGCTGGGCCTGCTGCTGTGGTTCTGCATGTTCAAGAGCGGCGTGCACGCCACGCTCGCCGGCGTCATCTTGGCCTTTACCATCCCAGCTAAGTGCGGCGTCAAGCTCGATAGCCTTACCGATTGGCTGGGCGAGTGCCTGCCACTGCTCGACGACCGCTACGACAACGAGGCACACATCCTGGGCCAGCACGACTTTACCGTTTCGACCACCAAGGTCGAGCGCGTCATGCACCGCGTGACCCCGCCGCTCATCCGCATGGAGCGTCTGATCTCCACGCCGGTCAACTTTGTGATCCTGCCGATCTTCGCGTTCGTCAACGCACAGGTTCGCCTGGTGGGCGTGGATATGAGCACGTTGCTCACCGACCCGGTGACGCTCGGCGTGTACTTTGGCATGCTGCTGGGCAAGCCGATCGGCATCTTTGGCATGACGTTCGCCCTGGTTAAGCTCAAGGCCTGCGAGCTGCCGCACAACGTCAACTGGCACATGATTGCCGGCGTGGGTATTCTGGGCGGTATCGGCTTTACCATGTCGATTCTCATCAGCGGCCTCGCTTTCCCGACGGCCCAGTTCGAGGTCCTGGCTGCCAAGGCTGCCATTCTTGCCGGTTCGGTCACCGCTGCCGTGATCGGCATGATCTATATGAGCGTGGTCTGCAAACACCCCGCGCCCAAAGACGAGTAAAAGCACATACAAGTTTGAAAACGCCGCCTGTGAACACCATCACAGGCGGCGTTTTAGTCATTGGGGACGTTCTTAAACGACTAGTCGAGAGGGACACTCTTCGCGAGCGGCCGAAAAGGAGCGTCTCCAAGTGCCGCATGTCATCTGGGAAGACTGTCCCCAATGACTAGTCATTTAAGAACGTCCATTACAGTCGAAATTGTCAGCCCGGGACCGT
>URRJ01000066.1 GCA_900550205.1 uncultured Collinsella sp.
CTCCTACATGGTCACCGCTGACCTGATCGACAACGGCAAGTGGGACGAAATCACCGACCTGTGCAAGAAGTCGGTTGAGATCGTGAAAGAGGCGCGCAATGGTTAAGTATTCGCTGGCGCACATCGGCATCAACGCCGCCAACAAGGAAGAGGCGCTCAAGGCCGCCGAGATGGAGGCAAAGCTCGCCGCCATGGATCCCGAGAAAGCGGCCAAGGTCCGTGCGGCGCTTGCCGCCAAGGCCGCCCGCGACAAGCAGAAAAAGGAGGCGTAAGGCCCATGGCACATCGCTCTGTTATTCCGTTTGGCCCGCAGCACCCGGTGCTGCCCGAGCCGCTTCATCTGGACCTGGTGATCGAGGACGACCGCGTCATCGAGGCAATTCCGCAGATCGGCTTTGTGCACCGCGGACTCGAGAAGCTCACCGAAAAGCGCGACATGCATCAGTTTGGCTACATCGCCGAGCGCATCTGCGGCATTTGCGCCGTGGGCCACAGCTGCGGCTATGCCAGCGCCTGCGAGCACATGCTCGACATCGAGGTGCCCGGTCGCGTGCAGTATATCCGCACCATCTTGCATGAGCTTTCGCGCATCCACTCGCATCTACTGTGGCTGGGACTGCTCGCCGATGCCTTTGGTTTTGAGGCGCTGTTCTATCGGTCGTGGACCCTGCGCGAACAGATTCTCAAGATCTTCGAGAGCACGTGCGGCGGGCGCGTGATCCTTTCGATTAACGAGATCGGCGGCCTTAAGCACGACATTGAGGACTCCGAGCTGGCGGGTATTGTCCAGACGCTCGACGCCATGCGCCCCGACTACGAGGCCCTGGTGCATACGTTTTTGGACGACAATAGCTGCGGCGAGCGCCTGCATGGCGTGGGCGTGATCAGCAAGAAGGACGCGCTGGATCTGTCGATGGTCGGCCCGTTTGGCCGCGCCTCGGGCGTGGATTACGACGTGCGCATGTTTGGCGACGGCGCCTATGCGGACCTGGCTGCATTTGAGCCCATCGTTGCCACCGACGGCGACTGCTATGCCCGCTGTCAGGTGCGTTGTGCCGAGGTCACGCAGGCCATGGACATCATCAAGGAGCTTGTGGGCAAGATTCCGCACGACGGTATCGGCGGGCGCACCAAGCTTGCGCCAGCCGACGGCGCGCGCGGCGAGGTTGTGATTGAGCAGCCGCGCGGTGAGGCGTATTACTATGTGCGCGGCAACGGCACCAAGAACCTGGACCGCTTCCGCGTGCGCACGCCGACGTCGCAGAACCTGGCGGGTCTGACACATGCGCTGCAGGGCGTGCTCCTTGCCAACGTGCCCATGATTATCCTGACCATCGACCCCTGTATTAGCTGCACGGAAAGGTAGGCGCGGCATGAGTTTGCTGACATTTGCCAAGACGGCCTTGGGTTCCATGGTCAAACAGCCGGTCACGGTGTGCTATCCGCAGGAGAAGCTGGCGGCGCCCGAGCGCTTGCGCGGGCACATCGTCAACGACATGGACGTGTGCATTTGCTGCGGCATGTGTGCGCGCCGCTGCCCGGCGGGTGCGCTCGCGGTCGATCGCAAGGGCGGAACGTGGTCGATCGACCCGTACGCCTGCGTGGTGTGCGGTGAGTGCATCGAGAGCTGCCCCAAGCACTGCCTGACTATGGACACCGCCCGTACTCCAGTCGCAGCGGACAAGACTCCCACGGTAGAAACCAAACCGGAGTAGCTCTGGAATGGGGCCGGTGGGGCAAAAATGCCCCACCGGCCCCGCGCTTAAACGCGCGGCTGTGCCGTCGCGAACAAAACTATGCCGGATTACGGGGCTGGATAGCGAACCTTCGACCATACAGAAAATTGCAAAAACAAAACCGCAGGTAGATAGTCTGCCGTTTTTCAAAAAATGGAGGTATGGATAAGGGTCCCGACATTAGCCCCGTAATCCGGCATAGTTTTGAAATGACATCATATTCGTAACAGCCCTTGATCTCCCATGGGCAGAGGGAAACGGATCATTTTGGCCTTGCGAGGGCTGCCACGTGACCCGTCTGCCACGAAATGGGCCCATCTACTACGTTTAGGCCGCTGTCCCCAACCACGACGAATTACGCAAAAACAAAACCGCAGGTAGAACGTCTGCGGTTTTCCATGAAACGCGGTTATGGTCGGGAGTATCGGGTCAAACGTAGTAGATGGGCCAGTTTCGTGGTGAGCACCACCAATTGATTCCCCGGGGACGGAGGAAAACGGATCATTTTTGCCTGATGGCTCCGAGTCGCACCCGTTTTCCTGCGAAAACGCCGTGTCTCAACTTTGGTGAGACATTTGTCTCACGCCCAAAACCGAATCTGGAACATGTGTCACCTGCCCTAATTGTGTCTCATTCCGTAACTTTAGGCTGATGCAAGGTCTGAGACCGCGAGAAGGGAGACGCGATGAGTAAGTACACGAGGGGTCTCTTGGCGGTGATACTTGCCGTAGTGCTTGTGTTGCCGGCTGCAGCATTTGCCATGCTGCCCGAGGCCAACGCCAGGTCCAGCACAGGAATGGACGGACCGGCCATGACCGGAAAAACGGTCGTCGACCCCGATACCAGCAACTACTGGAAGTTCTGGGCCGGCGGCTATGACGGCAAGGAAGTAACAACTCAAAACGTCGGCCGAATCTGGACCGACAAGACGGTCAAGGAAACCGCGGCAAACGAAGAGTCGGATTTCCTGACCACGCTGTCTGCTATCTCTTCGACATCCGATACGACGGTCTCCGGCAAACCGCTCGACATCGTGCTGGTGCTGGACGCTTCTGGTTCGATGAATGACCCTATGGGCGCTGGAGATTCCCCCCAGCGTATCGTTGCGCTCAAGAATGCCGCCAACAGCTTCATCGGTACCATCGCCAAGCAAAACGAGAAGATCAAGGATGAAAACAAGCAGCATCAGGTTGCCATCGTTAAATTTGCAGGCAAGAAGAAGAGCGATGAGGTCGGTAATGATAAGTATCGCGAAGGCCTCAACACCTACAACTACTCGCAGACAATGCAAAAGTTGACGGCGTGCTCGGGTAATGGTGCAAAGAGCCTCAAGGAAACAATCAATTCCATTACGCCTGCCGGTGCCACGCACGCCGACTATGGCCTGCAGCTGGCCGAGGGCATTTCGTCTGAGCGTGCTGATGCCAAGAAGGTCGTTGTCTTCTTCACCGATGGCTCGCCCACGAGTTGGGACGGATTCGAGAACGAAGTTGCCAATGACGCTATCAACAGCGCCAAGAAGATCAAGGATAAAGGTGCCGACATTTATACGATCGGTATTTTTAGCGGCGTAAACCCCAGTGCCGTCCCCACGGCTGAAGGCACAAGCAAAGAGAATAAGTTCATGCATGCCGTGTCGAGCAATTATCCTGTTGCCTCGTCAAGCATTACTTACAAGAATCGCCGTGAAGTGTGGACCATCGATTATGGCAAACGTGCGGAAAACTCCGATTACTACAAGTCGGCAACCAGCGCCTCTGAGCTCGAGAAAATCTTCGAAGAGATCTCCGGAAGCATTATCCAAACTGGTTACCCGACCGAAGTTCACGGCGGATATGGCGAGCATAAGTCTGGCTACATTACGTTTACTGACGAGCTGGGCGACTTTATGCAGGTCGACAACTTTACGTCTGTCGTGTACAACGGCGAAACGTTTGCCAAACCGGCAATAAAGACTGAGGGCAATGTCGACACCTATACATTTACTGGTGCCGCCGCGAACTTGGTTATCACCGTTCAGCATGCCGAAGAGGGCGAGCCTCAGACCGGCGATATCGTAACGGTTAAGATTCCTGCGTCGCTGATTCCGCTGCGCCACTTTAAGATCACCGACGGCGTGCTTACGGTCGACAATACTGAGCCCATTCAGGTGAACTACACCTCAAGCGTTAAGAAAGAAGCGCTCGATAACCTGTTTACGCCCAAGAACGTAAAGGGGCTCGAGGACTACATCAAGAGCAATACGACCACCGCGGAGAACGGTTCCAAGACCGTTAACTTCTACGCGAACAAGTGGAACGCTGGCGCGCTGGGCGACACGATCGCGAACTTTGAGCCTGCCGACACCAACCGCTATTACTATTTCCAGAAGCAGACTCCCATTTACACGGATAAGAACTGCACGACGCCCGCAACGGGTTCGCTGGCTGTCGGCAGCAAGTATTACTACAAGGATGAGTTTGAGGCGCTGGGCGCAGACGGTAAGGCCGAATCCCGCACTGCTGTTATCGAGTTTACCGGCGGACGCGCCGCGGGCTTTAAGGGCGCTGTCGTGTCCGATGCGAGCGGAAACCTGTCGTTTAGCAAGGGAACCGCACGCCTGGCCTTTATTGATGAGCTCCACACCACCAAGGAGAGCGTGGGCGGTAACCTCACCGGCACCGTGACCGACGTGCTCAACCCCAAGTGGAACAACATGTCTGCAAAGGCGAACGCCACAGAGGTTGACGTCCATCTGGGCAACAACGGCAAGATTAGCTATAAGTACGACATGACGCCGACAACGGTGGATACCAAGGCCGGCTTTGGCCTGACCAAGGTACTCGAGGGCCGCGACTGGACGGATACGGACGAGTTTAAGTTTGAGCTCTCCGCGACGTCCGAGAATGACGCCCCGATGCCCGCATCCGCATCCGCGACCGTGACCAATGCCGCCCTGGACGACAAGGGCAAGGCAGCTATCGACTTCGGCGAGATCACCTACAACAAGCCGGGCGAGTACACCTATGAGGTCCGCGAGGTCAAGGGCGACGCCGGTGGCATTACCTACAGCAAGAACGTTGCCACGTTCAAGGTGACTGTGACGGTTAACGCCAAGGGCGAGCTTAAGGCCGACGTTGAAAAGACCTCGGGTGAGACTAAGTTCACGAACACCTATAGCGCCAAGACGGAAACCCCGCTGACTCTTGAGGCTACCAAGACGCTCACGGGGCGCCTGATGGCCGACGGTGAATTCAAGTTTACGTTGAGCTACGCGGGGCACGACGAGGTCCTGCTGAACGCAACCAACAAGAGTGGCAAGGTTGAGTTCGGTCCGCTGACGTACACGACCAAGTCGCTCGTCAAGCTTGTCGAGGAAGACAAGGCGTCGTTTGACGCCAGCGCAGATAAGCCCACGTGGACTATTCATTACATTGCTGCCGAGCAGACCGGCGAGCTGCCTGCGGGCGTGAGCGCTACCACGGCGGCAATTGACGCATATGTGACCGTTGCCGACAACGGCGATGGCACCCTGACGGCGACGGCTGTCTACGGCGACGCCGGCAACGAGTTTGTGAACGCCTACACTGCCGCATCTGTCGAGGCATCGCTTGCGGGCAAGAAGAATCTGCAGGTTCCTGATGGCCTGACCCCGGCTGACATTGCCGGCAAGTTCACCTTTACCGTGACCGGTGAAGAGGGCGCACCCATGCCCGCGAACGCGAGCGTGACCAATGATGCCAAGGGCAAGGTCGACTTTGGCAAGATTACCTTTACGCTCGACGACCTCAACAAGGCTCTGGGCGAGAAGCCCGAGAAGCGCGAGCACACCTTTACCTACACCGTGACCGAGTCCGGTAAGGTTGCTGGCGTGACCAACGACGCCAAGCTGTCGCGCGAGGTTTCCTTCACCGTGACCGATGACGGCAAGGGCAATCTGAGGGTGTCCCGCAAGTCGGATGGCAGCGCAGCCTTTACGTTCATCAATACCTATAGCGTGACGCCCAAGGATTCCAGCGTCACCGACAAGATCAAGGCGACCAAGTACCTGACCGGGCGCGACATGGCTGAGGGCGAATTCTCCTTCGAGCTCGTCGAGGGCGAGGGCAAGGACGCCAAGGTCGTTGCCACCGGCAAGAACGCCGCCGATGGCAAGATCACGATGAGTCCCATCGAGTACACCAAGGCCGGAACGCACACCTACACGCTGCGCGAGGTCAAGGGCAACATCGGTGGTATCACCTACGATGCCGCGACCTACACCATCGAGACTGTCGTCAAGGACAACGGCGACGGCACGCTCGGTGTAGAGCACAAGCTGAAGGACGTCGACGAGGCGAAGTTCACCAACTCCTACAAGCCTGGCTCCAAGGACTCCAGCGTCACCGACCAGATCACCGTGACCAAGTCCTTGGACGGCCGTGACCTCAAGGCCGGAGAGTTCCGCTTCGAGCTCGTCGAGGGCAATAACGTAGTTGCCACCGGCACCAACAATGCTGACGACAAGATCGTGATGGATCCCGTCACCTACACTGCTGCCGGCGAGCACATCTACACGCTGCGCGAGACCAAGGCCGGTGCCACCGAGAACGGCATCACCTACAGCACCGCCGAGTACACCATCGTGACCACCGTCACGGACAACGGCGACGGCACCCTCAGCGTGGAGCATAAGCTGCAGAACGCCGAGAAGGCGACCTTCGAGAACACCTACACGGTGATCCCCAAGAGCTCCAGCGTCACCGACCAGATCACGGCGACCAAGGTCCTGACCGGGCGCGATCTCAAGGAAGGCGAGTTCTCCTTCGAGCTCGTCGAGGGCAACGATGTTGTCGCCACCGGCAAGAATGACGACCGCGGCAAGATCAAGATGAGCCCCATCGAGTACACCGCTGCCGGCAAGCATACCTACACGCTGTGCGAGGTCCCGGGCGACGCCAACAACGGCATCACCTACGACGGCAAGACCTACACCATTGAGACGACCATCACCGACAAGGGCGACGGCACGCTCGAGGCGAAGCATGTCCTGAATGGAGCCGACGAGGCGAAGTTCAACAACAGCTACAAGCCGAATCCTGACGAGTTCAGCGTCACCGACCAGATCACCGCGAATAAGGTCCTGACCGGACGCGAGCTTGCTGCCGGCGAGTTCTCCTTCGAGCTCGTCGAGGGCGAGGGCAAGGACGCCAAGGTCGTCGCCACCGGCACCAACAATGCCGAAGGCAAGATCACGATGAACGCCGTGAAGTACGACAAGCCCGGCAAGCACACCTACACGCTGCGCGAGGCCAAGGGCAACGCCGGCGGTATCACCTACAGCGATGCCAAGTTCACCATCGAGACCACCATCACCGATAACGGCGACGGCACTCTCAAGGCCGAGCATGTCCTGAAGGGCACCGAGCCCGCCGAGTTCAAGAACACCTACAGCGTGACCCCGCTCGACGCAGAGCTCGACTTTGACCTGAGCAAGGCCATCGACGGTCGCGACTGGACGGACTCCGACAAGTTCAGCTTTACCATCACCGCTCCCGAGGGCACCCCGCTGCCCGAGCCTGCAACCGTAACTGTGAGCAAGAAGGACGCGAAGGACGGCATCGCCGCCATCAAGTTCGGCAAGATTCACTACACGGCTGCCGGAACCTACAAGTACGAGATCCGCGAGAACGCGGGCAGCGCGGCCGGCATGACGTATGACGGACATGTCGCGACCGCCGAAGTGACCGTGACTGATAACGGCAAGGGCGTCCTGACCGCCAACGTCACCAAGAAGGAAAGCGGCCGCTTCACCAACACGTACCGCTCTGAGCTCGATTACGCCGCGGCCGGCGGCCTTAAGCTCAGCAAGACCCTCTCCGGACGTCCCATGACCGAGGGTCAGTTCACCTTTACCGTGACGCCCGCCGACGAGGCTTCGGCCATCGCGCTCGGCCTGCACGAGGGCGCCAACGTGTACAAGTCCCCTGCAACGGCAGAGGCAACGGTTGGTCTGATCGACATCCTGGCCGGCCATGAGGTCAAGTTTACGCAGGCTGCCGCGGGTAAGACCTTTACATACACCGTTGCCGAGAAGAACGATGGCCTGCCCGGCTACACCTATGACGACGCTGTCCGCACCGTGACGATCGCTATCGCCGACGATGGCGCCGGCACGCTCACTGCCACCACGACCGTTACTGGCAACCCCGATAAGGGAACGCTGGTAACCGAGTACAAGACTGGTACCGCTACGGTCGAGAGCGCCGTGGTCCCGTTCGTCAACAGCTATAGCGCCACGACCGATGCACCTGGTGGTGCCGTTGCTCAGGTCGTTGCCACCAAGACCCTGACCGGTCGTCCGCTGGCCGATGGCGAGTTCTACTTTGGCATCGCCTATGCGGGCGAGAAGGAAGCCATCGAGGGTACGTGCGTTACCAACGTTAACGGCCAGGTGAGCTTTGGCGCTCTGCATTACACGACCGAGATGCTCGCCGATCTGGTAAACGCCAAGCGCGCCATTCGTACCGACACGGATGCCAAGCTTGCATGGACTATCGGTTACACCGCCTTTGAGTTCACGCCGCAGCTCGCGGCTAAGGGCATCACGGCCGCAACGCCGAGCTTTAGCTTTAAGGTCATCGTCGTCGACAACGGTGACGGGACCCTGACGGCGACGCCCGCCTACGACGGCATTCAGCCCTTGTTCGAGAACGTCTACGGCGCCGATGCCGTTGACGCTGCGCTCGCCGGCACCAAGAAGCTCCAGGCAGCCGAGGGCCTGACCCCGGCCGACATCGCGGGCAAGTTCACCTTCACCGTGACTGCCGACGAGGCTGGTGCCCCGATGCCCGAGCACACAACCGTGACCAACGACGCGGCCGGCAACGTGGACTTTGGCAAGATCCACTTTACGCTCGACGATCTCAACCGCGCCCTGGGCGTGACGGACGATGCGACCGATAAGGCCGAGGCAGACGAAGCTGACGAGGCCGAGGCTGAAGAGGCAGAGGATGAAGAGGCCGACGCCGACGCTGATGCCAACGCCGACGAGCCCAGCGACGAGTCCGAGCCCGCAGCCCCCACCGCCCCGCGCTCGCACACCTTTACCTACACGGTGACCGAGTCCGGTAGCGCCCCTGGCGTGACCAACGACGCCAGCGCCACGCGCAAGGTTTCCTACACCGTGACTGACGACGGCGCCGGACACCTGAGGGTCGTGCGCAACGGCGACGACGGTGCGGCCTTCACATTCACCAACACCTACAGCGTGACGCCCACCGATTTTTCCGTGACCGATAAGGTCAAGACCGTCAAGCGTCTGACCGGCCGCGACCTTGCGGCTGGCGAGTTCACGTTTGAGCTGCTCGAGGACGGCGTGACTGTCGCTAGTGGCACCAACGACGCCAACGGTGACGTTACGCTGAGCCCGATCCGCTACGAGGCGCCCGGTACGCACACGTACACGCTGCGCGAGGCTTGCCCCAACGCGCTCGGCCTGTACAAGGGCGTCACCTATGACGGCACGACCTACACCGTCGTGACCACCGTCTCCGACAACGGCGACGGCACGCTGACCGCGACGCACGAGCTCGAGGGAACTACCGAGTCGGCTGGCTTTACCAACAAGTATCACGCCATGCCCACGCAGGCTTCCATCGGCGCTATCAAGGTGCTCGAGGGACGCGAGCTCAAGAAGGACGAGTTTAGCTTTAAGCTCGTTGGCGAGGACGTCGAGTCCACCGTCACCAACGATGCCGACGGCAAGGTCAACTTCGACAAGTTCGAGTACGACGAGCCTGGTACGTACGTTTACACCATCAGCGAGGTCAAGGGCGACGAGGCCGGTATGACCTACGACAAGTCCGTCTTTACCGCGACCGTCAATGTGGTCGACGACGGCGAGGGCAACCTCAAGGCGAACATCGCCTTTACCAAGGGCGACAAGAGCGTCGAGGGTATCGTGTTCAACAACACGTACAAGAAGCCCGAGCCGACGCCCGATCCCGGCACGCCCAAGACCGTGACGAACATCGTCAAGACGGTCAAGGGTTTCCTGCCCACCACGGGTGACCAGCAGGCAGCCGCACTGCTCATGGCATTCGTCATTGCCATGGCCGGCGTCGGAGCCCTGGTCTGGGGTATCCGTAAGCGCTAGGCACGCTGGCAGCGCCCGGGGCCAGAAGGCCCCGGGC
>URRJ01000067.1 GCA_900550205.1 uncultured Collinsella sp.
CATCGGCTGCCTTGTTGGACTTACCGTTGTATATCTGTTCATGTTCAGCCAGCGCATCCGCGAACATATGGCAACTAATAAGCTCTTGAGCCTTCTTGGCAATTATAGCTTCCTGTAGGCAGTCCTTATCCTCTTCGTGGTTGGTGGCCTTACCGGCGACTTCGATTACCAGTTCTCGGGCAAAATTATCGTTATCCCCAACTTCGCCACGGTGTTCGCCACGGTGTCGCCGTTCTGCATAGGCTTTGCACCCGACCCAGCCACCTGGGTCACAGTAATCCCCTATGCAATTACTGCATAGATCATTGCTTACGGCGACTTCATCACCGTCCAGGAGCTTGGCTTCGCCGCCGTTCGCGAAGATGAGCACATCGAATTCGACGCTAACCGCACTAACGTCATCTGCGGCATACGTAACGTTATTCTTTCGCTGTGCGCTCCCTACCCTGCACTCGCTGGCCCGCTGAGCCCTCCGTACTGCATCGCAACGTATGCTCGTTATCACCAGGGCGAACGCGAGGCAATGGACTCAATCTACGATGGCTCCGCCACCAACCTGATCTTCACAGTTCTTGACCTGTTCATCTACCCGCTGTATGAAGCTTCGCTTGCAGCATCAGGTGCACTTCTCGTAGTTATCATGGTTATCCAGGGCTTCGTATGCGCCCAAATCGCCTGCAACATGCTGCGAGACGATATGGACAAGGGCCTTGCTGGCATGGGTGCTGGCCTGGTTGTTGCCCGTGGCGCCGCAGTTGCCTTGCCTGCTTCAATCATCCTGTACCTGCTCTTGTGCAACAACAAGAAAATCAAAGAAGACTACCGCCTGAATAAGGAAATTCAACGTCAAGAAGACGAGGAAACCGAACGCCAGCTGGCAATTCTCGAAGCAAGGATGCGCAGTGGCAAAGCCGAAGATGGCATGCCTGTCGAACCCACGAAAAAGGAATGAGGTAACCGCCGAAACCTATACACAAGGCATTGGAAATTACCCTTCGCAGGAATCCTGCATCGCAGCTAGCTGGACATGCAGATTAAACCGATAGCAACATTTCAGCCAAGGACTGGCTTTGGAATTCTGAATTGCCTCCCATTTCTCGTGTCCAAGAAATGGGAGGCAGTTCACTTGGGGAAACAGGTCCGTTTTCGATTATCGTCGGCCAATTTGAATACGGCCTTCGGAGGGAGTCGTGATCCTAGCGATCGAACTCCGCCAGGGCCTCGCCCAAAAGCCTTAAGCCCTCGCGAAGAACGTCCTCGCTCGCGCAGTAACCCAGGCGCGCGCCGCAGGGAAGTTCAAAGCGGCTACCGGGAACCAACAGCACTCCCCTCTCGGCCAGCAGGCGCTTGCAGAACTCCTCGTCATGATCGGGAATGTCCAGCTGGATAAACGAGGTAGACACACCCTGTGGGGCCGTCCAGGAGACACGATGCTGCGTGTCGATCCAAGCCTGTGCGATATCGCGGTTGCCAAACACGATCTTGCGGTTGCGCTCGAGGATCTTGTCTTTGTGCTCGAGCACATAGGTCGCTAGGGCGTCGTTGAACACGCCGCCGCAAATCATAGTGTAGTCGCGGTAGGTGCGAATGCGGTTAGATACCTCTTCGTCTGCCACAACCCAGCCCACGCGGGCCGCAGGCGTCGAATAGGTCTTGGACACCGAGTTGGTGACGATGGCTTTCTCGTACACATCGGCCATCGACATAAAGTCCTCGGTGTTCTCAAGCGGCAGGTACACCTCGTCGCACAGCACATAGGCGCCAACCGAGCGGGCGATCTCGGCAATCTGGCCGAGCGTGTCGGCATCGAGCACCGTTCCGATGGGGTTCGATGCGTTGTTGATGCAGATGAGCTTGGTATTGGGACGCACCAGGCACTTGAGCTCCTCGATATCGGGCCTCCAGCCAAGCTCCTCGCGAAGCTCCCAGTACTCGACCTCGGCACCCAGCGTACGCGGAATCTCGTAGAGCGGCGCGTAGGTGGGCCACTCGGCGATGACATGGTCGCCAGGCTCGACCACGGCCATGATGGCGTTAAGGTTGGCGCCCGTGCAGCCGTTGGTCTGCAGAATGTGGTCGGGATTGACCTCGCGACGATACAGCTTGGCGACCTCCGCCTTAAAGTCGGGCGAGCCCTCGATCCAGCCGTAGTTCATCTTCTCGCGGTCCAGGCGCTCGTAGAACGTGGCACCATCTTGATCGTCGAGCGTACGCAGCTCGCCCATGGTAAGCGAGGAGATCGTCGACTGGGCGATATCCCACGTAGCACTCTTCTCCCAAACGTTAAGCCATTCCTCAACACCGATTGTCTTGATATCCATGGCCAAGCTCCTTACAAAAGCAGTCGTCCAATCGTGTTGACGTTCCTCATGCAAGAATGGGGCGGTGCGAATGATCCGCACCGCCCCAATGGGAGACATCTAATGGCAGTTAGACGTTTGTTTTAAGACCTGTACGGGTCTTTGAAAACCTTAGAGGTCCTCGCGCCAGAAGGGCATGCTCATGCAGCGCGGGCCGCCGCGGCCGCGGGAGAGCTCGGCGGAGGGCACGACGAGAAGGTCCAGGCCCTCCTTGTACAGCACGTCGTTGGTGACGGTGTTGCGGGCGTAGACGCAGATCTTGCCGGGCTCGACGCACAGGGTGTTGGAGCCGTCGTTCCACTGCTCGCGGGAGGCCGCGATCGGGTCGCCGCCGCCGCAGGGGATCAGCTTGACCTGGTCGACGCCGGTGGCGTCCTCCAGGACGTGCTCGAGGGTGTCCTCGATCAGGCGGATGTTCACGTCGCCCGGGTTCTTGCCGGCGGTCAGCTCGTAGACGCGCAGGGTGCCCATGATGGCGGGGTGGATCGTGAACTTATCGACGTCGATCTGGGTGAAGACCGTGTCGAGGTGCATGAAGGCGCGCGAGACCGGGATGTCGAAGGCCAGGATGCGCTCGACCTTGGAGTCGGAGTTCCAGAAGATGTTCTGGGCCATGATGTCGATCGCGGCGGCCTGGGTGCGCTGGGAGATGCCGACGGCGAGGGTCTTCTCGTTGATGTTCAGCACGTCGCCGCCCTCGGTGTGGAACTGGCAGTCGCGGCGGAAGTACAGCGAGACGTCCTTGTAGTCGGGGTGGTACTTGAAGATGTACTTGCCGTACAGGGTCTCGCGGTTGCGGGTGACCGAGTACATGCGGTTGAGGTTGACGCCCTCGCCGACGACCGCGAACGGGTCGCGGGTGAAGTAGAGGTTGGGCATCGGGTCGATGATCAGGTCGGACTCGGACTCGGAGTTGACCAGGGAGTCGAGGGTCGTGGACGCCGTGAGGGGCATGTCGATCTCGGCCTTGGTCATGCCGGCCATGGTCTTCTTGACGAACTCGAGGTTGTCCTCGATGGAGTCCAGCTTCTCGCGGACGATCTGCGGCATGTGCTGGCCGCGGATGCCGGCCTCGGCGATGTACTGGTCGGTGAACTCGGCGCGGGCGCCGGGGACCTGGTCGAACACCTCGGCGACGAGGTTCTCCAGATAGAGGACCTCCACGCCCTGGTCCCTCAGGATCTGGGCGAAGGTGTCGTGCTCCTGCTGCGCGACCTCCAGGAACGGGACGTCGTCGAACAGGAGCCGCTCGAGCTCGTCGGGCGGCAGGTTGAGGAGCTCGTCGCCGGGACGGTGCAGGCAGACCTTCCTGAGCTTGCCGATCTCGGAAGGCACGTGCAGACCTTTCGTCATGGCCTCCTACCTTTCTTTCGGGCCTTACTGGCCGAATGTATCAGCGCCCCTCCATACGGGACGCTGTTTGCTGACAGCTCTAGTTATATCCAAATTCCATCCGCAATGCCACCTCGCCCCCGAACGGTCAGCAAAGTACGATGAACGGTATATCGCATATGATTTCCCATGATGCACTTCAGTTTCGTAAAGCAGATTTTCCTAGGTAAACGTTATTTTTCTAGGAAATCAAGATTGAACACTCCAAGTTATCCATGATTCAAATTTGCATAGCGAAAACGGTTTTCTGCATATAAATGACGCTTGCTCTCGATTCGACCTACATTCGATTATATTCAGCTTGTTATCATTCTTATTCATATATTCTCACCAGTTGAGTGAGGATATAGATCGCTTGCTCAATGCACCGGACGTCAGTTCTTCGGATCGTCAGCGTAATAAGTAGGTAAAGATACCGTTCGCGCGATACGTCCGCGCCATAGGTCGACTAAATTGAGACAATAGGAAATAGTGTTAGGCTACCGTCCCCTGTAGGGACTGAACGGACAGATGCATATGCCGAGCAAAATCGAAAAGAAGCAAAAGGCCGCTAAGCAGCGCAAGCCGCCGCGCGACTTCTCGTACACGCAAAATCGAGAGCTCAGCTGGCTGCGCTTTGACAACCGCGTGCTCGACGAGGCCTTCGATGAGTCCGTGCCGCTGTTCGAGCGCCTTAAATTTGTCTCGATCTTCGAGTCCAACCTCGACGAATTCCTTATGGTGCGCGTGGGCGGCCTGTCCGATCTGGCAGAGCTCAAAAAACAGCCTGTCGACAACAAGAGCAATATGACCGCATCCGAACAGGTCGATGCTGTCATGGCAGAGCTGCCCGGGCTCCTTACCCGCTGGGAGTCGATCTTTAAGAGCATAGAGGGCAAGCTCGACACTCTGGGCGTTCACCGCGCCCGTATCGATTCGCTTACGCCCGAGGAACATACCTTTGTAACCCGCTACTTCCAGGCCTACGTATCGCCGGTCATCTCGCCGTTGGTCATCGACCCGCGCCACCCCTTCCCCAACCTGCGCAACGGCGCGCTCTATCTGGCTTGTGGCCTGGACGGCGTCACCGACGAGGAGAGCCTGCTGGGCCTGATCGAGATTCCCGCCTCGATGAACCGCGTGGTCGAAATCCCCTCGCCCACCGGCACCTACTCCTACATCTTGCTCGAGGACGTCATCCTCGCCTGCCTGGACAGCTGCTTTGGCTCCTATAAGCCGCTGGACCGCGCGCTGATCCGTGTCACCCGCAACGCCGACATCGACCCGGACGGCGAGGGCGTCGAGGAGGAAGAGGATTACCGCCAGCACATGAAGCGCATCCTCAAGAAGCGCCTGCGCCTGCAGCCGGTGGTACTCGCCGTATCGGGCTCGCTCGAAAAGCCAACGCTCAAGACCATCCGCAAGGCGCTCGAGCTTTCGCGCCGCTCGGTTTTTACCTGCGATATCCCGCTCAACCTGGGCTATGTCTTTGGCATCGAGGGCAAAATTCCCGAGCACCTGCGCAACGAGCTGCTCTTTACGCCGTTTAAGCCGCAGCCCAACCCCACCATCGATATGACCCGCTCCATCCGCGAGCAGGTGCTGCAGCACGACAAGCTGCTCTTTTACCCTTACGAGGCCATGAACCCGTTCTTGGACCTGGTGCACGAGGCCGCCTACGACCCCGAGTGTATCTCGCTGCGCATCACGCTCTACCGCGTGGCCAAACAAAGCCGCCTGTGCGAGTCGCTCATCGATGCTGCCGAAAACGGCAAAGAGGTCACGGTGCTCATGGAGCTCCGCGCCCGCTTTGACGAGCAGAACAACATCGAATGGGCCGAGCGCCTGGAAGAGGCCGGCTGCACCGTTATCTACGGCTCCGAGGGCTTTAAGTGCCATTCCAAGATCTGCCAGCTCACCTATCGCGAGGGCATGGCGCTTACCCGTCTGACGCTTTTGGGTACCGGCAACTTTAACGAGAAGACGGCCAAGCTCTACAGCGACTTTATGCTCATGACCGCGCATCCCGGTATCGGCGAGGACGCCAACCTGTTCTTCCGCAACCTGTCGCTGGGCAACCTGCGCGGCGACTACCGCTTCCTGGGCGTGGCGCCCGTGGGCCTCAAGCCGCTCATCATGCGTGGCCTGGACCGCGAGATTCAGCGCGCCCTTGTCGGCGAGCCCGCCCGCGTGTTCTTTAAGCTCAACTCGCTTACCGACCGCGAGGTCATCGACAAGATCGCCGAGGCATCGTGCGCAGGCGTGCGCGTGGACATGATCATCCGCGGCATCTCGTGCCTCAAGCCGGGCGTTCCGGGCAAGACCGAGAACGTGCATGTCCGTTCTATCGTCGGACGCTTTTTGGAGCATGCGCGCGTTTACGCCTTTGGCGTGGACTCGGACATGATCTATCTGAGCTCGGCCGACATGATGACGCGCAACACCGAGCACCGCGTGGAGATCGCCTTCCCCGTGCTCGACCCCACCTGCCGCGCCCTGGTGCACGAGTACATGGGCATGCAGCTGCGCGACAACGTGAAGGCACGCAGCCTGACGAGTGACGGCACCTGGGTTCCCGTGGAGCGCAGAGAGGGCGAGAGGCCCTTTAACTCGCAGGAAGCCCTGCTGGAGCGTGCCTATCGCAACGCCGAGTCCGCCGCGCAGCAGCGCGCACAGGAGAAGGAACGCGTGGCCGAAGAAGTTATTCAAGCCGAGGTTGAGCGCGAGGCAGTTGTCGAGCCCACCGCCGAGCCGGAAGCAGTTGCCAAGGCAGAACCCGCGCTCGCATCCCAGCCTGAGCCCAAACAGCAGCCGGCCGCGCCCGAGGTTCAGAAGGTTCAGGCGACCGTCATTGAGCCCGAGCCTGCACCTGCACCTCAGCCCGAGCCGCAGGTCACCAAGCCCGCACCCGAGACGAACGCCCGCCGCGAAAAGCCCGCTGGCAAGACCAAGGCCATCGAGCGCCATCGTCCCGGTCGCGTGCGCATGGGACTGGGCCTGATCGGCCTAGGCCTTAAGACGCTCATTACCGGCAAGACGAAATAGACGTTTGTAGAAGCGCCCCGTATTTGAGGAATGCCCCAGATACGGGACGCTTTTCCCTGCTACCATGGTTGCGGACAAAACCGCAAATGACAGGCAGGAATATGAAGCTCACCATAGAATCGATGACCTACGGCGCCGACGGACTGGCGCACGCCGACAACGGCAAGGCCGTCTTTGTGCAGGGCGCCGTGGCAGGCGACACCGTCGAGGCCGAGGTCGTGCAGGACGGCAAGTCGTTCATGCGCGCCCGCACCACCGAGATTCTGGAGCCAAGCCCCGATCGCATTCAGCCCCCCTGTCCCTTCGTTGGCATCTGCGGCGGTTGTTCGTGGGGCAATCTCACACGCACGGCACAGCTTGCCGCGAAAGAGCAAAACCTGCGCTCCGCACTCGAGCGCATCGGCAAGTTCGCTCCTGAACAGGTCGATGAGTTGGTACAGCCCATCCGCCACACCAAGGACGACTGGGGCTACCGCAATAAAATCGAGCTCGAACCGACCATCGTTAACGGCCGCGTTCGCCTTGGCATGCATGGCGTCGACCCCAGCAAGATCGTGACCGTCGATTCGTGCCCGCTGTTCGATAAGCGCTTCCCGAAGGCACTCAAGTCAGTCGTCGGCGCGCTCAACTATCTGAGCGGCAGCCACAACCTGGGCCTCGAGCGCGTGGGCATTCGCGCATCGCGCCGCACCAAGGCACTCGAGGTCGCACTCTGGACGCCCACGGGCTCTTTTCCGCGCTCGCAGGTCTCCCGCGTGCTGATGGACGCCGCTCATCCCACGAGCATCGTGCGTGTGATGAGCAAGGGCGAGAAGAAGGCCCGCCGCGTCTCTAAGGTGGAGATGCTCGCCGGTGAGGGCTCCTGGACCGAGAATATCGCCGAGGGCCAGATGCGCTTGTCTGCTCCGTCGTTTTTCCAAGTCAACACCAAGGGTGCCGAGATTTTGATCGAGCTTGTCATGGAAGCGCTCGACCCGCAGGAAGACGAGCTTGCCGTGGACCTGTACTGCGGTGCCGGCACCTTTACCCTGCCGCTCGCCCGCCGCTGCGACTTTGTCGCCGCCGTCGAGGCCTACGGCCCCGCCGTGCGCGACCTGCGTCGTAACCTGGAGATCAACAAGCTCGATAACGTCGACGTCATCGGCGGCGATGCGGTGCGCGAGTTCCCCGATCAGGACGCCGACGTCCTGGTAGTCGATCCGCCGCGCGCAGGCTTGGCGCCCGAGGCCATCGACCTCATCGCGAGCACGAGTGCCCGCGATGTCGCCTACGTGAGCTGCGACCCGGCAACTGTGGCACGCGACCTTAAGCGCTTTGTCGAGGAAGGCACCTTCTCCCCCGTCAAGATCACGCCGGTCGACCTATTTCCGCAAACCTTCCACTGCGAAACCGTCGTCCACCTCAAGCGCAACTAGCTGATAATTTTTCTGGGACGGGGATTAGATAATCAATTAGTACCGAATGATTATCTAATCCCCGTCCCTTTTTAAACATTGGGAAATCGAGCGTGGCAAGCGTATGCCTTCGGGGTATAAGACGGCTAATTGTATGCCGCTTTTTGAAAGGAACCCTTATGCCCAGCGTTGCCGTTCTTGCCGCCGATGGCTTTGAAACGATTGAATGCCTGACCATGGTCGATGTCATGCGTCGCGGCGGCGTGCGCGCCACGCTCGTCTCGATCATGCCCACGCGTGAGGTCGTAAGCTCGCTGCAGATTCCCGTAACCTGCGACGCACTCTTTGACGAGATTAACTTTGACGAGTATGACTGCGTCGTGCTGCCCGGCGGTCTGCCCGGCGCCACCAACCTGCGCGCCGACCAGCGCGTCTGCAACGTAGTCTGCGAGTTCGCCGCAACCAAGCATGTTGCCGCCATCTGCGCCGCCCCGTTTATCCTGGGCGAGCTTGATCTGCTCGAGGGACGCCACGCCACGTGCTTCCCCGGCTTTGAGAAGAGCTTCCCCGAGGGCGCCTATACCGGCGACAAGGTCACGCACGACGGCAACATCATCACCGCCAGCGGCATGGCCCAGTCGCTCCCCTTTGCGCTTGAGCTGCTGCGTACGCTCGCTGGCGACAAGGCTGTCGAGAAGGTTGCCGAGGGCATTCAGCTATGATTTTGGCTTCGCAATCACCGCGCCGCATCGAGTTGATGCGCGAAGCGGGCTACGACATCCGCGTCATTCCCGCCGACATCGACGAGACTCCTTTTGATGACGAGGCCCCACTTACGCTTGTCGAGCGCTTAGCTCGCGCTAAGGCTGCCGCCGTTGCCGCCGAGCACGCCGAGCCCAACGAGCTGACCGTCGCGGCCGACACTATCGTCACCTTCGATGGCAAGATCTTAGGCAAGCCCGCAGACGAGAATGATGCCCGTGCCATGCTCCGTGAGCTTTCGGGCCGCACGCATCAGGTGGCAACCGGTGTCTGCATCGTTAGGGCCGGAGACACCACCGCCCCACACGCCGCCGAAAGCCTGTCGTTTGTCGATGTGACCGACGTAACGTTCTATGAGCTCACCGACGAGCAGATTGAGCGCTATGTCGCCTCGGGCGAGCCCATGGACAAAGCTGGCGCCTACGGCATCCAGGGCGTCGGTGGGCGCATGCTCGTGCATGATATTTCGGGCGACTTTTACAACGTGGTGGGTCTGCCCATCGCTCGAGCCGCACGTGCGATTCAAAAACTCTCGTAATTGCATCTGGCGCTGGGTATCCCCCGGCGCCTACAATTTTGGCGTACCGTACGGATCCCGACCGGGTATAAGGCGCGGCGGAAAACCGATAGGAGTAAAACATGGATACACTGCTTGAGGCCATTGATGTTTGCGATGTCGATGGCTTTTGCTTTGGCAACTATACGGACGAGGAGGCCGGCACCGGTTGTACCGTAATCGTGGCACCCGAGGGCGCCACCGGTGGTGTTGACGTTCGCGGCGGTGCCCCGGCATCGCGCGAGACCGACCTGCTGCGTCCCGAGAACACCGTGGACAAGGTCCACGCCGTCTGCCTTTCGGGCGGATCGGCCTTTGGCCTGGAGGCCGCAAGCGGCGTCGCCCGCGAGCT
>URRJ01000068.1 GCA_900550205.1 uncultured Collinsella sp.
CCGGGTCCATGGCAAGGGCACGGGCAATGGCAATGCGCTGCTGCTGGCCGCCGGACATCTGGTAGGGATACTTGTCGAGCACCTGACTGATGGACAGGCGCGCTGCCACATCCTGCACGCGGGTCGAGATCTCTGCCGAGTTTGTGCGGGCGATGGTGAGCGGCAGGGCGATGTTCTCGCGTGCCGTGAGCGTATCGAGCAGGTTGGAGTCCTGGAAGATAAAGCCGAGCTCCTCGCGGCGGAACTGCGAAAGCTTAGCCTGCTTCATGCGTGTTACGTCCTGCCCGTTGATGCGGATCGTGCCGCTCGTGGCGCTATCGATGGTCGACACGCAGTTGAGCAACGTCGACTTGCCCGAGCCCGAAGCGCCCATGATGCCGACGAATTCGCCGCGGTTGACGGTAAAGCTGACGTCGTTGAGCGCGCGGGTCACGTTGCCCAGCGCTCCGTATACCTTTTCGAGATGAGCGACCTCCAGTACCGGGGTCGCCATGTGCGTGGTTTGCATACCGAGTCCTTTCTTGCAATTAGTCTACGGCATCTATAGTCGCAAGAAGACGAGTCGGCTACCATCGATATGGCTTACGCTTGCCTTACCGTTGTGTAAGGTAGGGGTAGCTAGCCTGCCACGTGATGATATTGAGAGAGGACTCCTGTTGAAGACTGTTCATGTTGCCGCTGGGATCATTCGCAAGGAAGGATCCGATGAGCTGCTTGCCGTGCAGCGCGGCTATGGCGACATGCAGGGACTTTGGGAGTTCCCCGGTGGCAAGCTCATGCGCGGCGAGACGCCCGAGGACGCTGTACGCCGCGAGCTCATGGAAGAGCTACGGGTCAAAGTCACCAACCTGCGCGATTTTTACACCGTTGAGTACGACTACCCCGATTTCCATCTCTCCATGGAGTGCTACTACTGCTCGCTCGCCGATGAATCCGATGAGCCGCAGAAGCACGACCGCCAACTCGATATCCGCTGGATTCCGCGCACCTCGCTTGCCACGGTGGAATGGATGCCCGCCGACAAGGGGCTCATTGATGCCCTGATTGAGCTGAAGGAGGACCGGCTTGAGGCCAACGCCGCCAACCGCACCGAGTCCACCACAGCCGACGAGCCCGTTACCAAACCCAAGCGCAAAGCCAAGCGCCACAGCAAAAAGCGTCCCAAGCCCGGTCTGCTCGACGGCATCGATACCTCGGACCTCTCCGCTGACGAGCGCGAACTGGTACGCCGTCGCGCCGCCATCAAAAAGTCCATGAAGGGCAACAAGCGCGCCAACACCAAACCCGAGCTGCTCGTTCGCCAGCGCCTGCGGGCAGCAGGTCTTACCGGCTATCGCTTGGAATGGAAGGTTCCCGGCAAGCCCGACATCGCCTTCCCCGGCCGCAAGATCGCCATCTTCGTCAACGGCTGCTTTTGGCACCGCTGCCCCAAGTGCAACCCCAGCCAGCCCAAGCGCAATGTTGAGTTTTGGGAGGCAAAGTTCCGTCGCAACGTCGAGCGCGACCGTGCCGCCGTGGCAGCACTCACTCAAATGGGCTGGACGCCCATAACCATCTGGGAATGCGAACTCAAAAAGGACCGCATCGACGCCACGATGGAAAAGGTCATCGAGCAGGTGCGTGCCGCGGCACCGCAACGCTAACAGCGAGCATTCACACGCTCCGCACGTCCGCGCCACGTCTACGCCACAAACCTTAGAAAGCCCTTAAGCTCAAAACCTTTCAAGAGTGTTACTCAATAGCCTTGACCTGCGGTTTCATCGTAACACCAAACCAGGTTAAGCCTTTCTTTAGCGCTTCTTTGCGGCAGCCGCGGCATAATACTGCCAACGCACGGGGCCTAGCAGCATACCCCGAGCGCAACCTTTTGGTGGACGTCGAGGAGGCCGCATAAGCATGCATTCTTCCAATGACGCAGCACAGCAGCCATCCCTAAAACATGCAGACCTTTTCTCCTTCCCCCCGACACAGAGAGACGGCCTCCTCGACTCCCCCACCACAAAAGTCAAACGCTCAACCGATCAGAATCTCAACTTGCGAGCATCCTTCGAAAAGCTCCAAGCATCCCTAGACAAAACCTTCCCCAACCAAGCAAGGGCATACTAGCCCCCATCAGCAAAGAAGCCCTAACGCCTCATCCTTTCCGCCCCAACGCCACAAGGGCGATCGAGCAAGACGGCTTGGGCGGATCCCCGTACTTAGTTTCCAAAATCATTCCGCAGCGCGAAGGCTTCTTATTATTTTCCGCCCTAACGCCACAAGGGCGACGACCTCGAGCAGGTCAACTTGGGAGGGACGAGGGCTTAGTTCCCCAATCTTTCCGCAGGGGGCAAAAAGCCTCGCCGCACGAAGTGCGCAGCGAGGCTTTTTGCATGCCCGAGGACGATTGAGGAACTAAGCCCTCGTCCCTCCCCGGGATATGTAGCGAGTCGGAGTACCCTTGCTGTTACTCTGCTTTGCCCACAGAGTTGAGGTTGGTCATGCGGATCTTAACCAGCTCGGTGATCTCACGCATGCCCTCCTTGGCCGGCTTCTTGGGATCGAAGCAGGCGGGATTCTCGGCCATGTAGGCCATGAAGCCCTTGGTGTAGGCCTGACGCAGCTCGGTGGCGTAGTTAACCTTGCAGATGCCGTTCTTCACAGCCTCGGCAACCTGCTCATCGGGCACACCGGAGGTGCCGTGCAGAACCAGCGGCACGTCGACGGCGTCGCGGATGGCCTTGACCACGGACTGCTCGATGTGCGGATCGCTCGTGTACACGCCGTGGCTGGTGCCAACGCCAATTGCGAGGGAGGTGCAGCCGGTACGCTCGACGAACTCCTTGGCCTCGGCAGGATCGGTGTAAGGGCTCTCGCCCTCAACTGCGGGACCGTCGTCCTCCTTGCCGCCAACCTTGCCGAGCTCAGCCTCGACGGGCACGCCCATGGCGCGGCCAGCATCGGCGACGGACTTGGTCAGGGCAATGTTGTCCTCGAAGGACTCGTGCGAGCCGTCGATCATGACAGAGGTGTAGCCAGTGCGGAAAGCCTGCATGCAGCGGTCATAGCCATCGCCATGATCGAGGTGCAGAGCGACGGGCACGGAAGCGCGCTCGGCGGCAGCCTTGACCATGCCGTAGAAGTAGTCCAGACCAGCGGTCTTGATGGTGCCCGGGGTGGTCTGCATGATGACGGGGGACTTGGTCTCCTCGGCAGCGGCCAGAACGGCCATAACAAACTCGAGGTTCTCGACGTTGAACGCGCCGACGGCGTAGTGGCCGGCCTGAGCGTCCTTGAGCATCTTTTCGGTGGTAACAAGTGCCATGAGCGTTTGCTCCTCTCCCTCGCCCGCATCTGGACATCGGGCGTAGTTGTTCACAAGGCGTTTTACCTTGCGTTTTACTGCGCTCATTGTATGAAATTCAGCGTCTTTGCACGTGCGAGATATTGAGCCTATGCAGGTCAATACCGTCGTTTTTGAAAAGTAAACGGAAGGAATTGGAGCCGAGTGGGCGTGTTCGATATTGAATTTTGGGCGTTGAGCGTCTTTCTTTTATAGAAAAGATAGGTAATCGAAAGGTGTTTTCTTACTCAAAAAGAAAATGAACGAAAATAGAGTCAACACAATTCCTGCAAATTTAGCTGAGAATGGAGCAGACATGGCCCAAGCTACCAACCGTGCTTTTGCCGACGAACGCCGTACCGCCATCATGGAAATGCTCGAGCATAATGCCTCGGTACAGGTAGCAGAAATCGCCCAGACCTTTGGCGTGTCCTCCGTCACCGCCCGCGCCGACCTGGACGCGCTCGCCGAAGCAGGCAAGCTGCGCCGCACACATGGTGGTGCCGTATCGCTCCACAAACGCCTGACCGTCTCCACGCAGGATCGCCGCATCAACGTCAACGTCGCCGCCAAGCAGGCCATCGCACAAAGCGCTATCGAGCTCGTCAATGACGGTGACACGCTGCTCGTCGACTCGGGCACCACGGCGCTCGAGTTTGTCCGGCTCCTCGATCAGCGCGACGGCATCACCGTTATCACGGCCGACATTACCATCGCCGATTATATCGACGAGAGCATGCCCTCGGTCGATGTCGTCATGCTGGGCGGGGCACTGCGCAAAGGTCATCGCTATCTGTACGGCCCACTTACCATGCAGGCGCTCCAAATGGTCCACGCCGACCTTGCCGTCATGTGCCCTGGCGCTTTTGTTCCCGGCTGCGGCTTTACGACCGACTTTCCGCAGATGGCCGAGACCAAAACGGCTATGGTCGGTGCCACCCATCAAAGCGTCGCCCTCATGGACGCCAGCAAGGTTAACGGACGCGGCATGTACCGTTTTGCCGAGCTTGCCGACGTCGACACCATCGTGATGGACCGTGACCCCGATCATGCCGTCGCCACCTCAATCGCCGAGATCGTCGACGACGCCCGCCCAAATCTCGTCATCGCCGGCGCTTAAACAAAAACCACCACAAAGGTGCCTGTCCCCTTTGTGGTGGTTGTGATGGTTGAGCGTCAAAAGTGAATGTGTCGCTACTTGGAGAGCTCGTCGGCGAGAACCTCGATCTGAGCGCGCGAGGCGTCGTTGAGCGAACCCAGCACGGTCACCTTGTTCTGCGCCATGGTGATGTCCTTCATGCCCCCGAGCTCCTTGGTCATAACCTTGGCAGCGGTGGGCGCCCAGGAGCCGGCCTCAACGAGCGCCACCGTACGGTTCTGATAGGCGTGCTCGGCAAGCGTGTGGATAAAGGTGCTCATGAACGGGAAGATCTCGCCCTGATAGGTGATGGAGGCGAGCACCAGACGGTCATAGCGGAACGCATCCTCAACGGCCTCGGCCATGTCGTCGCGAGCCAGGTCAAAGACGGAAACCTTCTGGCCGCGAGCCTCGAGCGCAGATGCAAGCTCCTCGACGGCAGCCTTCAGATGGCCATACACGCTCGCATAGGCGATCGTGATGCCCTCGTCCTCGGGCTGATAGCTCGACCAGGTGTTATAGGTGTCGAGGTAATAGCCCAGGTTCTCGGTCAGTACGGGGCCGTGGAGCGGACAGATGATCTGGATATCCAGATCGGCGGCCTTCTTGAGCACGGTCTGCACGAATTTGCCGAACTTACCGACGATGCCAAAGTAGTAGCGGCGCGCTTCGCAAGCCCAGCCTTCCGGGTCCTCGATGTCGTTGGCGCCAAACTTGCCAAAGCCGTCGGCACTAAAGAGCACCTTGTCGGTGGCCTCATAGGAGAAGAGCACCTCGGGCCAGTGCACGTTGGGGGCGCCGACAAACGTTAGGCTGTGGCCGCCCAGGTCGAGCACGTCGCCCTCTTTGACGACCATCTTGCGCTCGGGGTAGTCGGTGCCAAAGTAGTTGACCATCATGCGGAAGGCACCCATGCTGGCCACGATCTGCGCCTGGGGATAGCGCTCCATAAAGGCGGCGATACCGGCGGAGTGATCGGGCTCCATGTGATGGACGACCAGGTAGTCGGGCGTACGGCCGTCGAGCGCGGCCTCGAGGTTGCCGAGCCATTCGTCGACAAAGCCAGCGTCAACCGAATCGACGACAGCGATTTTATCGCCCAAGATAACATAGCTGTTGTATGCCATGCCGTTCTCGGACACGTCGTACTGGCCCTCGAACAGGTCAATGTCGTGATCGTCGACACCGATGTAGCGGATATCCTTGGTGATCTCCATCAGGCAAAGCCTCCTAGATAGACAAAAGAACCCGTCTATCATAACACTCGCCTTCATAGCCACGGCTATCTGTCAGCATCCTTATCGATTGGAATTTAGGCGGAATATACTGCCGTTGACCTGCGCAAACTATGAGCGCGGTATCGCCGTGCTATGTCGAATAATGAGCTGACCGGGAATGCGAATGGCAACGGTTTTGCCCGCCGTACCCGCCTCGGGAACCGCATGCTCGAACACCTCGCGTCCCCGCTGATGCAAATCGAATCGAACGGTCGTGAGCTCGTTATGCGCGACAAAGTCGTCGAGCGAGTCATCGACGCCCACCACGCTTACGTCCTCGGGCACGCGCAAGCCGCTATCGCGCAGCGCTGCAATTGCGCCATTTGCCATCTGATCGTTTGCCGCGTAAATCGCCGTCATGGTGCGGTCGTGTTCGGCCAGATACCTACCGGCCTCGTAACCGCTGTTGGCAGACCAGTCGCCCTCGAGCGGCTCTGCCGGCTCGATGTGTTTACGCTCGAGTGCATCCTGCCAACCGGCGCGACGAAATTGCTCGTCGACCGAGAACGACGGGCCGCCAATATAGCGAATTTGCTCGTGCCCCAGCTCAAACAGGTGATCCATAAGCAATAGCGAGCAGCCGTAATGGTCGGAATCGACCGTGGTCACCCGCGGGTGCGCATACATGGTAACGATGACCGTGCCAATGCCCGGCAGTGGATCAAACGTCTCAAAATCGGGCGCCATGCGGCTCATGCCGATGATGATGCCGTCCACCGGCAATGCGGCCATACGACGCGTGGCCTCGGCAAGCGAGAATTCCTCGGTCTTGGACATCTCGACCAGCGTGATGGCGCAATTATGCTCGCGAGCAGCGCTGGCGATGCCGTCGATCATTGAGAGGTTGCCAAACTTGGTGACATCGTTGATGCATAGGCCGACCGAATGGTAACGGCCGTCGCGCAGCGAGCGACCGGCATAACTCGGACGAAAGCCGAGCTCTTGCATAGCAGCCTGCACGCGCTGGCGCGTCTGTTCGTTAACGTTGGGCAAGCCGTTGGCGACGCGCGAAACCGTCTGCTGCGAAACGCCAGCAGCGCGGGCGACGTCGGCCATGGAAACCGGACGCGTACCTGTATCGTTGGACGGGCGCCTTGCCACAGGATCACCTTCACCCTTGCGAGATCTGAATAGCGTGAATGCCGGCCCGGGCAGAAATACATCCCGCGCCGAGGCCCGCTATCGTCGGACGCATGTTAACGTACTCTACTTTTTCTATCTGCATCTCTTCTGCTTTATAAGTCCATACGGCAGTACCGTTCACGGCTGAATTTCTACCGATTACCAGATTCTCAAAAAGTGACAAGCGTTGTGTTATGAGTACGTTAACATAGCCCGTAACGTGCGATATCGTGAACACTTGGTTCATGCCGCTTCAAGTTGTTAACGTACTCATAACGACGCAAAACCCACCCGGGCGCGCCAAGGAAAGGACTCCCATGACCACTCCCGACGAAAAGACACTCGCCACGCTCACCAAGCTATTTGAGGAGGAGTTTGGCCCCATCGGCGACCGCCAGGTGCTCTACGTGCACGCGCCCGGGCGTTCCGAGATCAGTGGTAATCACACCGATCACGAAGGCGGTCACGTTATCGCCGGCTCGCTCGATGTCGCTGTCGACGGCATCGCCGTGGCAACCGACTCCAACAAGATTCGCGTCGCCGACGAGGGCTATCCTACGTTTGAGATCACGCTCGACACGCTGGATGTTCAGGAGTCCGAGAAGGGCACGTCCGCAAGCCTCGTCCGCGGCATGGCGCACGAGATTGCAGCCCTTGGCGTTGAGCCCCACGGCTTCGACTTCGCCTTCACCTGCTCCGTCCCCTCGGGTGGCGGCCTTTCCAGCTCTGCCGCCGTCGAGGCCGCGTACGGTCGTGCCATGGAGACGCTCTGGGGCGCGCCCGCCATTGAGCCCGTCACGCTCGCTCAGATGAGCCAGCGCACCGAGAACAACTACTACGGCAAGCCCTGCGGCCTGATGGACCAGGCCGCTGTGTGCCTGGGCGGCCTTGCCTACATGGACTTTGAGGACCAGGCTCAGCCTAAAACCCAGAAGCTCGAACTCAACTTTGAGGATCACGGCTATGCGCTCGTGCTCGTTAAGGTTGGTGCCGACCACGTGGCCGCCACCGACGATTACGCTGCCGTTCCGCGCGAGATGCAAGACGTCGCCGCCGAGTTTGGCAAGGCACGCCTGTGCGAGGTCGATGTTGCCGATTTTGACGCCAAGCTCCCCGAGCTGCGTGCCAAACTGGGCGACCGTGCCTGCCTGCGCGCCGTTCACTACTGGTACGAGAATGGCCTGGTCGATAAGCGCTGGGCGGCCCTGAACGCCGGCGACATCGATCAGTTCCTGGTCCTGACGCGCGAGTCCGGCGCCAGCTCTGCCATGTACCTGCAGAATGTCGTTGCCAAGCTGGGCTCCGAGCAGCCTTCCATGTATGCCCTGGCGCTGGCCGAGCACGTGCTCGACGGCCGCGGCGCCGTTCGTATCCACGGTGGCGGCTTTGGTGGCACCATCCAGGCCTTCGTGCCGCTCGATCTGGTCGACACCTTCATTGCCAAGATGAACGGCTGGCTGGGCGAGGGTTCTGCCCGCCACTACGCTATCTCTGACAAGGGGGCTTACGCGGCATGGCTGTAATGACTGACGTGCGCGAGGCCGCGCAGAACCTGATCGAGTACGCTATCCACCGATCGATGATCGGCCAGGACGATCGCATCTGGGCATACAACACCATTTTGGAGTGCATCGGCGCCACGGGCCCCGCACTCGACATGGCTTGGGCGCTCAAGACCGAGAAGATTTCGCTCTTGCACCCCGATACACTCCCCGACTTCGACCTAGAGGGCACGCTTGCTGTGCTTTCCGAGGCCGCCGTTGCCAACGGCGCTGCCGAGGACACGGCGTCGGGCCGCGACCGCATCGCCATGCGCATCATGGGCGCACTCATGCCGAGGCCTTCGGTTGTAAACGAGGAGTTCAACGGCCGCATGGGCGTCAACGAGCCCCGCGCCGCGACCGACTGGTTCTACGGTCTGTGCTGCGACGCCGGCTACGTGCGCCGCGCCGCCATCGCGCGCAATATCAAATGGAGCACCCCCACCAACTGGGGCGACCTCGAGATTACCATCAACCTGTCAAAGCCCGAAAAGGACCCGCGCGATATTGCCGCGGCCGGCGCCGCCAAAAACACGGGCGAGAAGTATCCCGCCTGCCAGCTCTGCATCGAAAACGAAGGCTATCCCGGACGCTCCGCTGCAGCCGACGGCGGCGCCCATCCCGCCCGCCAGAATCTGCGCGTTATCCCCATTAAGCTCGACGGCGAGCGCTGGGGCTTCCAATACAGCCCGTACGCGTACTTTAACGAGCACTGCATTGCCATGAGCTCCGAGCATCGCCCTATGCACGTTGACCGCAAGGGCCTGACGTGCCTGCTCGATTTTGTGGACCTGTTCCCGCACTACTTTATAGGCTCCAATGCCGACCTGCCCATCGTGGGCGGTTCGATTCTGTCGCACGACCACTTCCAGGGCGGCGCGCACGAGTTCCCCATGATGCATGCCACCGAGGTCTCGCAGTTTAGCGTGCCCGGCTTTGACCAGGTCAGCGGCACCGTGCTGCAGTGGCCGCTCTCGGTGCTGCGTCTGCGCTCGCACGACCGAGCCCAGCTGCTCGATGCTGCCGAAAAGATTATCCTCGCCTGGCGTGAGTGGACCGATGAGTCCGTGGGCGTCATCGCGCACACTGCCGACGGCGTGGCGCACAACACCGTGACGCCCGTCATCCGCCGCGTCGACTCCCGCGGCAACGCCGGCGGCAAAATCTACGAGGCCTACCTGGCGCTTCGCTGCAACATCACGACCGACGAGCACCCGCTGGGCGTTTTCCACCCGCATGCCGAGTACCACCATATTAAGAAGGAGAACATCGGCCTGATCGAGGTCATGGGCCTGGCCATTTTGCCGCCGCGCTTGGTTCCCGAGCTTGGCGCTGTCCGCGAGCACCTGCTGACAGCCAAGGCCGATGCCAGCTACGACCTTGCTGGCGCGCTCGAGGGCGACGACCTTTGCCGCAGCCACGCCGCGTGGGCC
>URRJ01000069.1 GCA_900550205.1 uncultured Collinsella sp.
ACGGGCTCGGCGGCGGTTTCACTGCCAGCAGCGGCGTCGCCCTCAACAGCATCCCCTGCCACGTCCTCGCCATTCGCGGCAGCGACGGCCTCGCGCGGATCTTTGCCCTCGGCCTCGGCGCGCATGCCCAGCACCAGGTTGCGCAGACCTGCGACCGTGCCCTCCACGTCGGGTGCCGGCTGATCAGCGTGCAGATAGGCCCAGTCCATCATAAAGGTGGCCGAAGACAGCGCACCGATGGCCAGCGCATCATCGGGGCACGAAAGCTCAATCTCAAAGACGCGCTCGTCGTGCTCGCTCACGCGGGTGCGGCCGCACGAAATGCTGCCCGCAAGACCGGTCTCGTTCATGAGCTCGACCGTCACGTGCTCAAGCAGGTGGCAAAGCTCGGTCTGGCCCATGCAGTCCTGGAACTCACGACCGGAATCACCCAGGCACAGGTGCTTGGCAATCGCCGGCACCAGGTAATACACGCGCGCCGTGGCCTCGATATCCTCCGAGGTCATGAGCGGCATGCCGGGGTTCACCAGCACATGCGCGCAGATCTTGTCCTCGCTGACGGTGACCTTAAGGATGTTGAACAGGCCTGCCATAACTCTCCCCTACTCTTCCTTGCCCTACTCGTCGCCATCGTGCGGATCCACAGAGCCCGCACCCGACGCCGCCGGCTTCTCTGCCGAAGACTCGGAATCCTTCTTATCGGTTTCGGCCGGAGCGATCACGCGAATGAGCGAGATGCGCTGGCCACGCATCGACTGCACCTTAAACTTGTACCCCGCAACCTCAAACACCTCTCCGATGTCGGGCACCGAGTCGCAAAGCTCCAAAATCCAGCCGGCGATGGTCTCATAATCATCGCTTTCCTCGAGCGGCCAACCAAGCTCAATCGCATCATCGCACGAAAAACGCCCATCGACGAGCCACTCACGGCGCGAAAGGCGCGTGAGGTACTTGTTGTCGGGGTCGAATTCATCCTCGATCTCGCCGACGATCTCCTCGACGATGTCCTCGATGGTGATGATGCCGGCCGTGCCGCCGTACTCGTCCACGACCACTACGATCTGGTCGTGCGAAGTCTGCATCTCGGACAGCAGCGGCAGGATGTCCTTGGTGTCGGGCACGAAGGTGGCGTCGCGTAGGTAATCGGCGATGAGTTGGTCGCCCTTGCCGTCGAGCGCGGGCTGAATCAGGTCCTTGATGTGCGCGATGCCCGCGACGTTGTCGGGATCCTCGTGGTACACCGGGATGCGGCTGAAGCCGGTCTGGCGCATGGTGGACAGCACGTCGGCGACCGTCTCGTCGTCCTCGCACATGGTGGTGTCCACACGCGGCACCATAACCTCGCGGGCAACGGTGTCGCCCAGGTCGAAGATCTCGTGGATCATGCGCTTTTCCTCGTCGAGCAGGTCGTCCTGCTCCGAGACCATGTACTTGATCTCTTCTTCCGAGACGTTCTGGCGATCGTCGGCGCTCTTGATGCGCAGGATGCGAGCCAGACCATCGGAGCAGGCGCCGGTCAGCCACACGAGCGGGCGGGCGATCTTCTGGAACACGGAAAGCGGGCCCACGACCTGCTTGGATACGCCCTCGGCGTTGGCCAGACCAATGCGCTTGGGCACAAGCTCACCAATCACGATGGACACGAAGGCGACCGCGACGGTGATGATGACCGGCGCCAGGCCGCGCGCGATGGCGGAGAGCGGCGCGATGCCAAAGCTCGTGAGCCAAGCGGCGAGTGGGTCGGACAGGCTCGTCGAGGCGACGGCGGACGAGGCGAAGCCCACGAGCGTGATGGCAACCTGGATGGTGGCCAGCAGCTGGTCGGAGTCGGCGGCCAGCTTAATGGCGCGCTCGGCGCGCTTGTCGCCTTCCTCGGCCTCGTGCTCCAGCACGGCGCGCTTGGCCGTGGTGAGCGCCATCTCGGACATAGAGAAGTAGCCGTTGATAAGCGTCAGGACGAGCGTGGTAATAAGAGAGATGGTTATGTCCATCGGGAGTTTCTCGAACCTCCAAGATTCGGGACGTTAGGTAGTAAGCGCAGGTGACGGATAGGGCAGTTGCGCCCGGCGGCCGCTTGGATAGGTCCGCGGGCACAGACACGATCGCTAGATTACGAAGAGGATCACCGCCATGAACTGGAAGATACTGCCGGCGAGCACCCACAGGTGAAACACACTGTGCAGGTAGCGCACATTTTTAGCGATGTAGAACGGCACGCCCACGGTGTAGCACACGCCGCCGACAGCGAGCAGGGCAAGTGCCACGGGGTTGAGCAGCGACACGAGCTCGGGCAGCTTAAAGACGACGAGCCAGCCCATCAGCAGATAGACCAGGCCGCTTACCCAGCGCGGCTGGCGCTCGCGCAGAAAGCACTCGAGGGCGATGCCGATAATGGCGATGGCCCATACGGCAAAAAACAGCACGGGGCCACCGTCGTTTGCCAGCGTGATGAGGCAAAACGGCGTATAGCTGCCAGCTATGAGCAGGTAGATGCAGCTGTGGTCGATGATGCGGAACACACGCTTGGCGCCCGCGGGCTGAATCGCGTGGTAGAGCGTGGAGGCAAGGTATTCGAGAATAATGCTGGCGCCGTAGACGATTGCCGCGGCCATATGCGCCGGACCGCCACCGCGAAGAGCGGCAAATACGATCAGGAGCACCAGGCCTGCGATGCCCAGCAGGCAACCGACACCATGGGTGACGGAGTTCATGATCTCCTCGCCCACCGTGTAGTGCGGAACGGCCGCGGCCCCAGGTCGCGGCTTGGAACTGTCGCTCGAATCGGACATGCCGGTTACATCCTCCAATGTAAATAGTTCTCAACACTATATCAAAGCGTCTGGGTACGTGCGAAATTTGCACCATATGTGGCCCTTTGTTTACCCATTCTTTGCTTGTTGACGCATCAACGTCGAACATCCATAATGCGTTTGTTTTAAATGTTGATGTATTAACATCTTTAAGGAGAACCGTAAATGCCTCAAAGCGCACACCTCCATCGAAAGCTCAAGATAGCCGGCATTGTTACGTTGGTAGTCGTTGTCGCGCTGCTGGGGTTTGCCGGCAACTTTTTGTTTGACTTTGCCCTGAACCCCCAAGCGCCGTACACCATGAAGATGATGCAGGATAGCAAGAACGACAAAGAAGGTGAGCAGCCGGATGCCGAGGACACCGAAGCGCGGGCGTGGTTTAAGGAAAACCGCGAGAGCAGCAACCTCACCGCGGACGACGGGACCGAGCTTGCCGCCTGGTATTTTGCCGCCCCAGAGACCACACACAATTACGCTGTCTGCCTACACGGATACACCGATGAGCCCATCGGCATGGCCCGATACGTCAAACGATTCCACGACCGCGGCATGAACGTGCTCGCGCCTGCCGCCCGCGCCCACGAGCGCTCCGGCGGCGACTATATCGGCATGGGCTGGCCCGAGCGGCTCGATGTCGTTACATGGATTGGGCGGATCGTTCAGGCTGACCCCGAGGCGCGCATCCTGGTCTTTGGCGAGTCGATGGGTGCGGCAACCGCCATGAACGTCGCGGGGGAATCTCTGCCCGCAAACGTGAAATGCATTATCGAGGACTGCGGTTATACGAGTGTTTGGGACGAGTTTTCCCTGCAGCTCAGGGACGTGTTCGGCCTGCCCAGCTTTCCCTTGCTCGATGTAGCAAACTTGGTGTGCAACGTGCGCGCGGGCTACGATTTTCATAAGGCGAGCAGTGTGGAGCAACTCAAACACGCAACGGTCCCCATGCTGTTTATCCACGGCGACCAGGACACCTTTGTGCCGTACGACATGCTCGACCAAAACTACGACGCGTGCGCCAGTAAGGTCAAGCAAAAGCTCACCATCCATGGCGCCACCCACGCCAAGAGTGCGCAAGTTGATCCCGAGCTCTACTGGAACACGGTCGATGACTTCCTCGACAAGAATTTTTAGGCAAAAAGCAACGTCTGGGGCTTTATCTAACCCCCTATTTTCGGAAGTATGCGGCAAAATCTGGAACTGCCGACCAGACCGCAGTTTTACCAACAATTTATCAGGGGTTTTGTTGCCAAAAAATGTCGTGTGCTCGGCGGTCTCGAAATTTGCCGCATACTTCCGAAAAACCGCCCGCAAGCGTTGTGCTCACGGGCGGTTTTTGCTTATGTTACGCAACAAAATCGCGTGCTTTATCCAATAGTACGACGCTATTTGACTTCGATGAGCTCATACTCGCTCGTGCCCAGGCCGATCTTTTCGGCGTGCGCGATGCACGCGCGCCAGTCGGTGTCGGGATGCGTGATGCAGAAGGGGTCCTTGGCCTGTTCGCCCTCCAGATGCTCGTGGTTGTGCTCCATCTTGGCCGCGCTATCGGTGAGCTCGGTGTTGGGCAGCGGCTCGGATGCCATGACGGCATCGGCGCAGGCCTGGTCGATGGCGACCGGGTCGAAGCTCGCAAACATACCGATATCGTTGACGATAGGCGTGTCGTTTTCGGGATGGCAATCGCAGTTGGGGCTGATATCCATGGCAAGCGAGATATGGAAGCTCGGGCGGCCGTCGACGACGGCCTTGGTGTACTCGGCGATCTTACAGTTGAGCACGTCGGCCGCGGCCTCATAGCCGGGCTTGATGCAGTCCTGGTTGCATGCCGCAATGCAGCGTCCGCAGCCCACGCAGCGATCGTGGTCGATGGCAGCCACGTGCACCGTGCGGGTGTTGCCGTTGGCAAGCTCGCGCTCGCGGGTGTCGTCGAACGAGATAGCGTTGTGCGCGCAGATCTTTTCGCAGGCATGGCAGCCAACGCAGTGCTCGGTCGCGACGTTCGGCTTGCCGGCGGCATGCTGCTCCATCTTGCCGGCGCGGCTGCCGCCACCCATACCCAGGTTCTTCATGGCGCCGCCAAAACCGGCCTGCTCATGGCCCTTAAAGTGGGTGAGGCTGATCACGATATCGGCATCCATGAGTGCCTGACCGATCTTGGCCTCGTGCACGTACTCGCCGCCCTCGACCGGGACAAGCGCCTCGTCGGTGCCCTTGAGGCCGTCGGCGATGATGATCTGGCAACCCGTGGCATACGGGGTAAAGCCGTTCTGGTAGGCGGTGTCGATGTGCTCGAGCGCATTTTTGCGGCTACCGACATAGAGCGTGTTGCAGTCGGTGAGGAAGGGCTTGCCGCCCAGCTCCTTCACGACATCCGCGACGGCGCGGGCGTAGTTGGGGCGCAAAAAGCTCAGGTTGCCCAGCTCGCCAAAGTGAATCTTGATGGCGACGAACTTGTTCTCAAAGTCAATCTGCTCGATACCGGCGTGACGGATGAGGCGCTTGAGCTTGTCGAGCTGGCTCTCGCGAGCATGCGTGCGCAGGTTCGTAAAGTACACCTTAGCGGGTGCTGCGGGTGCAGTTGCGGTCATAGATCTATCCCCTCGGTCTATATGGCGTTACAGACATAAGGGATGGTACCAGTTAAAGCAGAGTTAATGTCAAGCGCGGCACCTAGTCATTGGGGACAGACTTAAATGACTACTCTTGGACTTTGAGGGCCTCGGCCAGGCTGACGCGCTTGATAGAGCGCGTGTGTAGCAGCGCAACGACCAGGTAGGTTGCAAAGCCAATGCCGACGCATGCAGCCATGGACCAAGCGGGCACGTAGATCTCGATATTGCCGTTGTAGGCGAGCAACATCGAGCGGAAGATGGCCGTGAGCGAGCCAATAATGACCGGCAGGCTCAACACGAGCGACGCCGCCACGCACAGCGTAATCGAGCGGATGTACAGATGCGAGATCTCACTATCGCGATAGCCAAAGACTTTCATGTAGCTAATCGACCGGGCGCTGTGGTCGATCACAGCCTTGGTCAGCAGGTACATAAACAGCAGGAAGATAAACACCGCGAGCCCGGCCATCATGCCGATCATTTTGCTCATCATGCCGATGAACTGGTCGCCCACGGCACGCATGTCGTCGGGCGTGGTGTCGCCGGCAAAGTAGCGCGAATCGAGGTCGAGCTTCTCGTCGCTCACATAGCCGTTAAAGTAGGCGGCGTCGTTGTCAAACAGCTCGTTAAAGTCTTCGATACTCATATAGATATTCATGTCCGACTTGGAGCCCCAGGCACAGTCCTTGCCCGCGTACTCAAGGGAATAATGCTCGCCCTCGTACTTGTCGCTGAGCGTGACCTTCTGGCCCTCGCTCCAGCCGAACTTATCGAGCAGACCGCCGCCAAAGACGACGCGCCCATCGCCGACGTTGAGGTCTTTCCAATAGCGCGAATCGGATGAAATGCCATAGACGGAAATCGTCTCCTCGCCATTTCCATCGCCGCGGTCGTATTGCAGCTGGTAAACGGCGTATTTCTCGGCCTGTGCGATTGCGCCTGCACCGTTGTCGATCGTATTGACCGGGTGGATATCGTCGTTGTCAGTGTCGATCTTAGAGGCCTTGTCAATCAGGTCGATAGCCTCGTCGCGGTTGCAGCCGAGGGCATCGGCAAGATCGTCAAGGCGCGCGTAGAGCGCATCCTTCTTGTCCTGGACCTTGGCAAGCGCACCCTGCGCTGCAGTCAAGCTCTCGGCAGACGGAGATGCGGTCGCGACATCGACTGCCGTCTGCGCCGCATCGGCCGCGTCGTCAAGCTCGTCATCGGCATCCTGGGCGGCGGAAAGCAGCGCGCCGTCAACCGACTGCAAGCGCTCGAGCGCCGACCACTGCTCGCGTTCCTCGGCAGTGCCCTCGAGCTCCAGCGGAGCCTTGAGCGTGTACTGGTGCTCGGCGACCAGGCTCGTCTCCAGGTTGTCCGCGTAGTGCGTCATCGTGGGCAGAATCGCCAGGCCAAAGAGCAGCAGCAGCGAGGCAAACGCAATGCCCACGAAGAGCGTGGCGAAGTTGCCCAGGTTGCGCAGGAAGATACGCAGGCGGAAGCGGGAAACAAAACCCATGCGCTCCGGCAGCTGCAAGCCGCGCTTGGTGCCCGATTTGCCGCTCGCCTCGTGACGAAGGAACTGCAACGGCGTCTTGCCCATTTTGCGAAGCAAACCCACCAGCGTGATGAGGATGAGCGCGACGGCGGGAACCACGGCGCACTTCACAAAGATCTCCCAGCTCCAGTACACCTGGAAAGGCGGCAGACTGTACGAACCGTAATAGAGGCTGCGCATGGGCTCGGTAAAGAACACAACGCCGAGCGCAGTGCCCAAAAACGCCGCGACCACGCCCACGATGGCGGGAAGTGCCAGGTAGTGCAGGACGATCTCGCGTCGACGATAGCCGCTGGCGAGCAGCGTGCCGATGATGGCGCTCTCCTCCTCGATGGTGGCGTCGGTAAGGACCACAAAGACGAACGCCATAATCACGATGATGATGTCGAGCAGCGTCATCCACATCATGGAGTCGCCGTCCACGTCGTCGCGCGCATAGCCAATGCCCTGGTTGGAATCGGCATCGATCAGATCGTCCACGCGCGCATCGGCTTCGGTCAGTGCCTCGACCATATCCTGCTCCGCATCGGTGCGGTCCGCGGTGGAGAGATCGCGATCGGCAAAGGTGAAGGAGTAGGTGTAGGCGGGTGCGCCGCCGGCGTCCTCAAGCGCGGCAAAGCCGGCGTCGGTGACCTCGGCCACGCCATAGGTGATGGTGTTCACCGTAAAGTCCGAATTGTTGAGGAACAGCGCCTGGCTATCGGGCTGGGTCATGATGCCGCAGATGGTGTAGGTGCGGCCCTCGAGCTCGACCTTATCGCCCACGGCGAGGTCGTTGTTGGTGGCGAAGACGCGGTCGATTGCCACCTCATCGTCCGTCTTGGGCTGCCTGCCCTCACAGTAGGACGCGATATCGACCTTGGTGCGATGCGCATAGGTGCGCAGCGTGCGCTTGGTGCCGTCGTCGCCGGCGGTCTTTTTGATGATAGCGTCGATGGAGAAATTCTTGTAGAGCGTGACGCCGCCGACGTCGTCGGCCGCGTCCTCGGCGGCCTTGAGTTGATCGTCGGTGGCCTCGAAGGAGGTGGTCACGCGGCCGTCCTCAATCGTATACGCATCGCGCATGTCGTCGATAAGGCAACCGATGGAATGCGCCGCGAGCAAAAAGCCCGAGGTAAGGGCAATGCTTCCGCACATAAGCAAAAAGATGCCCAGGTACTTGCCGATATTGCGGCGCAGCTCGCGCGGGAGACGTTTTGCGAGAGGTGTCATGGCGCCCCCTACCAGTCGAGCTCGGCGGCCGCGACGGGCGACTCGTTGAGCTCATCCTCAACGATGCGCCCGTCGCGCAGGCGCAGCACGCGATTGGCCATGCGCGCGATGGCGGCATTGTGGGTGACGATGATGATGGTGCAGCCGTAGGTGCGGTTGACATCCTCCATGAGCTGCAAGATTTCCTTGGACGTCTTGTAGTCAAGCGCGCCCGTGGGCTCGTCGCACAGTAGCAGGCCCGGGTTTTTGACGAGCGCACGGCCGATGGCGCAACGCTGCTGTTGGCCGCCCGAGACCTGACGCGGGAACTTGTTGCGGTGTTCGTAGAGGCCCAGCGAGCGCAAGAGGTCGTCGACATTGAGCGGGTTTGTGGACAGGTGCGCCGTGACCTCGATGTTTTCCTTGATGGTGAGGTCAGGCACCAGATTATAGAACTGGAACACGAAGCCCAGTTCGCGGCGTCGGTATTCGCCCAGGTCTCCGGCCTTGAGCACCGTGAGGTCGCAGCCGTCCACCATGATGGAGCCGCCGTCGGCATCCTCCAGGCCGCCGATCAGGTTGAGAAAGGTCGACTTGCCCGAGCCCGAGGGCCCCAGCATGACGCAGATCTCGCCGCGGTTGATGGACGTGTCGATGCCATCGAGTACCGCCAGGCGCGCATCACCGTCGCCGTAGTGCTTCTTGAGCCCCTTGACCTGGACGTAGGCTTGCTCCGTCGCCATGGTATCCCCCATTGTTAGCCTCGTACTACTTTATGAACGTAATAGTAAACCTTGGCGAACTATTTTTGGAGCGAGGCCTGGAATTTATTTCAGACTAGTCATTGGGGACGTTCTTAAATGACTAGCCGCTAGGGGGGTGCGGACAAAAAGTTGGACCGAGTCCGGTCCAGATTGGAGTCCGCATGGGTACGAAAGAAGACGCGATCGCGCTCTACGCCGGGGGATATACTTACCGCCAGATAGAGAGGATGCCCGGCATGCCCTCGAGGATGACGCTGTGGCGATGGGTCAACGGCCGCCACGACGGGGCGCCTGGCGCCGAGGCGGACGGGAGGCGGACGGGCATGGCGAAGCGCGGGAACGGGAAACCGCGGCTCCCGAGGGTCGTGGGCGACGGGCCGACGTACCCCGACATCGACCCGGAGGACAAGGACGCCCTGATAGAGCGCCTGCAGCTGGAGAACGACATCCTCAGGGGAACGCAGGAAGTTTTAAAAGGACGCGCCCTTGGCTCTTCGACGAACAGGGAGAAATCCGAGCTGATCGAGTGGCTGAGGGCGAATACCGCGAGACCCTTGAGCGAACTCACCGCTTCCTTGAGGATATCGAGGAGCTCCTATGAGTACTGGCGCACCCACCTGCACGACGTCGGCGTCCGCGAGGAGATCGGCGACGAGGTCGAGCGCGTGTTCCGCGAGGAGGGCGGCTGCGCCCGCGGCTACCGCTTCGTCCACGAGGAGCTGCGCAGGGAGGGCGTCCGCGTCTCCGAGAAGATCGTGCGCGACGTGATGAGGGGGCGAGGCCTCTTGCCCGCCTACAGGAGGAGGCCCAGGAGGTACAGCTCCTACGCCGGCGAGACCGACGA
>URRJ01000070.1 GCA_900550205.1 uncultured Collinsella sp.
GTCTTCTCCAAGGACCTCATGAAGAAATACAACATTCCCACGGCCGAGTACGCCGTCTTTGACGACATGGACCAGGCGCTGGCTTATCTCAAGCCCGCCCCCATCCCCACCGTGGTCAAGGCCGACGGCCTGGCCCTGGGCAAGGGCGTTATCGTGGCAACCGAGCTTGCGCAGGCCGAGGAGGCCGTGCGTGAGTGTTTTGGCGGCACCTTTGGCGATGCCGGCAATACCGTGGTCATCGAGGAGATGCTGACCGGCCCCGAGTGCTCGCTGCTGGCCTTTACCGACGGTAAGACCGTGCGTCCCATGGCCACCTCGCAGGATCACAAGCGTGCGCTTGAGGGCGACAAGGGCCCCAACACCGGTGGCATGGGCGTCTACAGCCCGGTGCCTATCGTGACCGACGAGGAACACGCCACGATGGTGAAGGTCATGGAGCAGACCGTGGCCGAACTTGCTGCCGAGGGCATCGACTACCGCGGTTGCCTGTATGGCGGCTTTATGCTCACCCCCGCCGGCCCCAAGGTGCTGGAGTTCAACGCCCGCTTTGGTGATCCCGAGACGCAGGTCGTGCTCCCGCGCCTTAAGAACGACCTGGTCGAGGTCATGCTGGCCTGTGCCAACTGCGAGCTCGACCAGATTGAACTCGACTGGCGCGACGAGTGGGCCGTGGCCGTTGTCCTGACGAGCGCGGGCTACCCCGGCAGCTACGAGAAAGGCAAGGTCATCACCGGTATCGAGGATGCCGAGGCCATGGAGAACGTGACCGTGTACCATGCCGGCACCGCCGTGGTGGATGGCCAGCTTGTGACCAACGGCGGCCGCGTGCTTGCCGTGACCGCGCTGGGCGATACGTTTGAGAACGCTCGCAACCTTGCCTACGAGGCCTGCGGGAAGATTGATTTTGAGGGTAAGACCCTGCGCCACGACATTGGCCTGCGTGCGCTGCGCGGCCGCGACGCCTGGGATGCCTAAAATCCGAGAGGAATGAGACGGATGGACGAGAAGAACGAAGAGCTCGTGGACGCGCAGATTGTCGAAGAGGACAGCCGCATGTATGGGCACGCCGAGGGCGAGCCTGGTGGCGAGGTCGCTGACGAGCCGGCACTGGTGCTGGGCGACAACGACCCGCACGATGCCGAGCTGCACGAGAAGATTCTTTCGGAGGAGTGCGCCTGGAAGGGCAAGATCCTCGACGTCCATCGTCTTGAGGTTGAGCTGCCCAACGGTCGCCGCAGCGCCCGCGATATCGTTCGCCATCCGGGCGCGGCGGCCGTTGTGGCACTGACCGAGAGCGGCAAGATCGTACTGGTGCGTCAGTACCGCACCGCCATCGACCGCGTGACGGTCGAGATTCCCGCCGGCAAGCTCGATCCAGGCGAGGACCCGCTCGATTGCGCCAAGCGCGAGCTGCATGAGGAGACAGGCTTTAGGGCTGGTCGCATTCGCTTTTTGACGTCGATTGTCACGTCCTGCGGTTTTTGCGACGAGATCATTCACATCTACCTGGCTACCAAGCTCGAGTTTGATACGCCCAACCCCGATGATGACGAGTTTGTCAACGTGGACCTGGTGCCGCTGCACGAGCTGATCGACGCCGTGCTCGACGGCAAGATCGAAGACGCCAAGACCGTCGTGGGCGCCTTGGCTTGCGACAGCATCGCGCATAGACTAGGCGGAGCCGAGCTGTAACGAGTGGGGATAGCCCTGGGACAAGAACTACTGATTACTTTGTCCCAGGGCCTTATGTTGCTGATATTTCTTTGAGGACCACATGCTGAAGCGTTTTCTTTCGTATTACGAGCCCCAGATGGGGCTTTTTGTTGCCGATACTGTTTGCGCCCTGGTGCTTGCCGCCATTGACCTGGCGTTTCCCATTATCCTGCGCAATCTGACCGGTGGGTTGTTTACCCAGGGCCAGGCTGCCATTATGCAAGCGCTCGGTATGATCGCGGTGGGCCTGGTGCTGATGTATGTCATCCGTTGCGCCTGTCGCTACTTTGTGAGCTACTGGGGCCACGTGATGGGCGCGCGCATGGAGTCCAAGATGCGCGAGGACCTGTTTGACCAGTACGAGCGCTTTAGCTTTGCATACTTCGACCGCAACAGCTCGGGCGATATGATGAGCCGCGTGGTCAACGACCTATTTGATATCTGCGAGGCAGCGCATCACGTACCCGAGTGGATTATCATCTGCGGTATCGAGATTATCGGCTCGTTTGTGATCCTCTTTACCATCGCCCCGGTGCTAGCGCTTGCCATGGCCGTGGTGACGGCGGCGTTTGCGGTCGTCATGTTTTGGCAGAACATGCGCATGCGTGAGGTCTTTAGCGACAACCGCAAAAAGATCAGCGGCATTAATGCGCAGCTGCAGGATTCGCTGGCGGGCATGCGCGTGGTCAAGAGCTTTGCCAACGAGGAGACCGAGCGTGCCAAGTTCCGTGCCTCTAACGACCGCTACCTTTCGTCCAAGGAGAACATGTACCACGCCATGGGCGTTTATACCGCGACGTATGGCCTGCTCTCGGGTGTGCTCTATGTGATTGTAGTGCTGCTGGGCGGCTGGCTGGTCGCCCAGGGACAGCTGCAGGCGGTCGATATGGCGACCTTCGCACTCTATATTTCGCTGTTCTGCACGCCGCTCGAGACGCTTGTCAATTCGGCCGAAACGTATCAGAAGGCAATCGCCGGCTTTAAGCGTATGGACGAGGTGCTCTCGACCGCGCCGGATATTCAGGATAAGCCGGGTGCCGTGGATCTGCAGGTGACGGCGGGCGCTGTTGAGTATCGCGACGTGTGCTTTAGCTATGAGGATGTTGAGTTGGGCGAGGGCGGCGCCGACGGACGCCCTGTTATCGACCATATGGACCTGTCTATCAAGCCCGGCCAGACCATCGCGCTGGTTGGCCCCTCGGGCGGCGGCAAGTCTACAACTTGTTCGTTGCTGCCGCGCTTTTACGACGTGGCTGACGGATCCATCAGCATCGACGGACAGGACGTGCGTGACGTGACGCAACAGAGCTTGCGCCGTGCTATTGGCCTGGTGCAGCAGGATGTCTACCTGTTTGACGGTACGATTGGCGAGAATATCGCCTACGGCAAGCCGGGTGCTACGGCGGCTGAAATCGCCGAGGCCGCTCGCCGCGCCAATATCGACGCCTTTATCGAGTCGCTGCCGCAAGGCTATGACACGATTGTGGGCGAGCGCGGCAGTCGTCTTTCGGGTGGACAGAAACAGCGTGTCGCCATCGCGCGCGTGTTTCTCAAGAATCCCAAAATTCTGATCTTGGACGAGGCGACGAGCGCTTTGGATAACGAGAGCGAGGAAGCGGTTCAGGAGTCGCTCGAAGAGCTGGCACGCGGCCGTACTACGATCATCATCGCCCACCGTCTCTCGACTATTAAGCATGCTGACGAGATTGCGACTGTCGAGCATGGTCGCGTTGTGGAACGTGGCACGCATGAGCAGCTTCTCGCCCGCGGCGGCACCTATGCCCGTTACTATCGAATGCAGTTCGAAGGTGCGCGTGCGCACGAGCTCGACTGATTGATATGACAGGAAGTTTATGGCTGAGAAGAACCCTTTGACTCCGGAAGAAGTGACGGAGTTATTCTCCGAGATCGACGCATCCGGCGTTTTGGATCCGACGCTTGCCAAAAAGCGCACCGAGCGCATGCGCGAAAAAGAGGCTGCCGTCAAGCGCGGCGACAAGGCGGCGCTGGCGCAGCTTCGCAGCGAGGATCGCGCGAGCCAGGCAAAACATATCGACCCGTTGTCCGAGGACGATCCCTCGGGTTCGCAGGTGAGTCATACCATTACGAAGACTGCCATGGCTGTGGTCATCGGCATCCTTGTGCTGATTGTTGGCATGCAGATTGGCTACGGCGTGATGCGACGCCTGAACACCGCCAATCTGTCCGAGAGTGTTTCGGTGGATACCGTTTCTACAGCGCTCAAGGGTGGACTCGAGTGGGGCAACGGCTTTACGCAGTTCCCGCTCGACTTTACCGTCGATGAGGCCGATGAGCGTACGGGTACGGTCGAGGTGACGGTGTTGGACACATCGTCTGTTAACGAGCTTGAGCTGCTGTCCAACGGGCAGATCCAGGCAGCGGCGCTTGCGACCAACGCCTTGCTCAACGACAAGATTGACCGCGTGGTGTACAACGTGCACGCCTATATCGATGAGGACAGCAATATCCAGCATGATTCCTTCTTTGGCATGTTCCCCGCACAGGGTCATCAGAGCGCCATTTTGACGTTTGTGTGGACCAAGAGCTCATCGAGTGCCACGAACATCGACTGGAAGATGCATATCGTAAGCATGGACGATACGATTGCCGAGCGCATCCAAAAGCAGGTGAACTCGGTGTCGTCGCTGATTGAGGACCCGGCGGTGAGCCAGACCAAGATTGACGAGGAAAAGGCCGAACGTGACCTGGAGCATCGTCTGCATGGCCGCGAGATTTTCCGCGGCGGCAAGCCCGATCGCACGCCGTCCGATCTGCTGGAGCAGGACAAATAAGACGCCATCATCCCGCGTGAGCCAAGCGCCCACGCGGGATGATTTTTCTGGGACGGGGATTAAAAAATCATTCTGTCATGTATGCAGTTGGCGACAAAGCCCTGCTCTCAGAATGATTTTTTACTCCCCGTCCCAGAAAAATCATTTATGCATAGGAAGTCATAATTATCATTTCGTAAACATTTCGATGAAATTAACGCCATGGAGCATACTTGCGGTTACAATACCGCGAGGCCTAACTACCAACCTTTAAGCCGGTCCTGTGAGACCGGGAAGGAGAATTATGGCGAACAACCATACCGCGGGCACCGCTGCCCGCACCATCGCGCCCAGCGAACTTTGCCAGCGTATGCTGGCAAAAACCAGTAAGGGCATCTGCGGTCCCTGCATCCTGTACCTTGAGGATGGGACCATTTTTTATGGACGTGCATGCGGCGCCGAGGGCACCGCGACCGGCGAAGTCTGCTTCAACACCTCGCTCGAGGGTTATTTTGAGGTCATGACCGATCCGAGCTATGCCGGCCAAATCGTAACCATGACCTATCCGCAGATCGGCAACTACGGTATCGATGAGACCGACGTCCAGTCGGCCTTCCCCGGTGACGCCGCTCGCCCTGCGAGCGCTCCGGCCATGCGTGGCATGATCGTGCGCGACATGTGCGCTACGCCTTCTAACTGGCGTTCTGCCGAAAGCGTGCCGGAGTACCTGCGCGCCCACGGTATCGTCGCTATCGAGGGCGTCGACACCCGCGCCTTGGTGCGCCACCTGCGCGACAACGGCTCCAAGATGGGCATTATCTCGACCGAGGTCTTTGACGTCGACGAACTTGCCGAGCGTCTGGCCGCAGCCCCCACGTTGGTGGGCGAGAACTTGGTCAAGACCGTGAGCTGCCCTGAGCCTCATGCCTTTACTGCGAGCGACCTGCCTGCTACGCATGATTTTGCGCTCACCGCCGCCGCCCCTGCCCGCCACAAGGTGGTTGCCTACGACTGCGGCGTGAAGCGCGGCATTCTGGAGGGCCTGGTCCGCGCCGGCTGCGACCTGACCGTCGTGCCGTGGGATACGCCCGCGAGTGAGGTGCTCGATATGAATCCCGATGGCGTCTTTTTGTCCAACGGCCCCGGCGATCCCGATGCCGTGGTGGAGACCTACGAGCAGGTGCAGCAGCTGATCGGCAAGGTGCCGGTCTTTGGTATTTGCCTGGGTCATCAGATGATCAGCCTGGCCTGCGGCGCTCAGATGGAAAAGCTTAAGTTCGGTCACCGCGGTGGCAACCAGCCGGTTATGAACCTGGTGAGCCGCCGCGTGGAGATTACCGCGCAAAACCATGGCTTTGGCCTGCTGTTCCCCAGCTTGGGCAAGCTTGTTCCCGAGCTTTCCGGTGGCGAGACCGAGCACGCGGCCGATGGCGACCTGCGCGTCTGGGTGCGCCGCGGTATCGCGCCGGTCGTGATGAACGAGCGCTTCGGCCGTATTCGCCTGACGCATGTGAACCTCAACGACGGCACCGCCGAGGGTATCCAACTGCTCGACGCGCCGTGCTTCTCGGTGCAGTACCATCCCGAGGCCTCGCCCGGCCCCACCGATGCCCACTATCTCTTTACCGCCTTTACGCGACTCATGGACGGCGAGGAGAACTACCTGGACATCGACACCGCGAAGGACCGCCTCGCCGGCTGGAATTTCGCCGACGATGGTTTCGCCGTTCTACCGAACGGCGGACCGGTCGACGCTGCGGCTGCATCTGGCACATCATCTTGCCGTTCTGCTTCGGACGCGCGGGCATAAGCCCAGCGCGCCCTCGCATCACGGCAACCTGATGCACCAGCTGCACCCTCGCTGACTTTTTCAAAACATTGAGTCAGCCTCTCTAGGAGGTTTTAAACATGCCTAAACGTACTGACATCAAGCGTATCCTCGTCATTGGTTCGGGCCCCATCGTTATCGGTCAGGCCTGTGAGTTTGACTACTCCGGCGCCCAGGCCTGCAAGGTGCTCAAGGAGGATGGCTTTGAGGTCATCCTAGTCAACTCCAACCCGGCAACCATCATGACCGACCCGGGTCTTGCCGACCGCACCTATGTTGAGCCTATCACTGCCGAGTTCATTGAGCGCGTGATTAAGAAGGAGCGTCCGGACGCGCTGCTGCCCACGCTGGGCGGCCAGACCGGTCTGAACGCTGCCGTCGAGCTGGCAAAGGACGGCACGCTCGACAAGTACGGCGTCGAGATGATCGGTTGCGACCTGGCCGCCATCGAGCGCGGCGAGGACCGCAAGCTCTTTAACGAGGCCATGGCCGAGATCGGCCTGGAGGTCGCGCGCTCGGGCTACGCCTACAGCGTGGCTGACGCCGAGGCCATCGCCGAGCGCGTGGGGTATCCCTGCGTGCTGCGTCCGAGCTTTACCCTCGGCGGTGCCGGCGGCGGCATCGCGCATACCCACGAGGAGCTCGTCTCCATCGTGAGTCAGGGTCTTGAGCTTTCGCCCGCCCACGAGGTGCTGGTCGAGGAGTCCATCGAGGGCTGGAAAGAGTACGAGATGGAGGTCATGCGCGACCATGCCGGCAACGGCATCATCGTGTGCTCCATCGAGAATCTCGACCCCATGGGCGTGCATACCGGCGACTCCATCACGGTGGCGCCGGCGCAGACCCTGAGTGACCTTGAGTACCAGCGCATGCGTGTCGCGTCGCTCGCCATTCTGGAGAAGATTGGCGTCGAGACCGGCGGATCCAACGTGCAGTTTGCCGTGAACCCCCAGACCGGCCGCCTCATTGTCATCGAGATGAACCCGCGCGTGAGCCGTTCGTCCGCGCTGGCCTCCAAGGCCACGGGTTTCCCCATCGCCAAGGCCGCCGCGCGCCTTGCCGTGGGCTATACGCTCGACGAGATCGTCAACGACATTACCAAGGCAACGCCCGCCTGCTTTGAGCCCACGATTGACTACTGCGTGGTCAAGGTGCCGCGCTTTGCCTTCGAGAAGTTCAAGGGTACCGACCCCACGCTCACCACGCGCATGAAGGCCGTGGGCGAGATCATGGCGATCGGCCGCACCTTCGAGGAAGCCTTTGGCAAGGCCATGCGTTCGCTGGAGGACGGGCATCAGGGCATTTGTGCCGGTGGCAAGGAAGGTGCCGACAAGCTGAGCGACGATGAGCTCGCTCAGGCCGTGGCAACGCCGACCGAGCACCGCATTTTCTTTGTGGTCGAGGCCCTGCGCCGTGGCTGGGACATCGCCCACATCCATGCCATCTGTGGCATCGATCCGTGGTACCTCAACCGCATCAACGACATGGTGCAGGTTCAGGAGAGCATCCGCGGCCTGCGTGTGGAGGACATTGACGCCGACGCGATGCGTCTGCTCAAGCAGTATGGCACGAGTGACGCCGAGATTGCCGCACTGACCGGCTCGGATGAGCGCTTTGTGCGCGCTTACCGTAAGGGTCTGGGCGTGGTCCCCAGCATGAAGACGGTCGACACCTGCGCGGCCGAGTTCTCGAGTGCCACGGAATACCACTACAAGACCTACGAGAACATCTACCGCACGAGCCCGAACGCCAAGAAGTGCGTGGCCCCCGACGAGACCACGCCGGCAGATAAGCCCAAAGCGATGATTCTGGGTGCCGGACCCAATCGCATTGGCCAGGGTATCGAGTTTGACTACTGCTGCGTGCATGCGAGCTATGCGCTGGCGGCCCGCGGCTTTGAGACCATCATGGTCAACTGCAATCCCGAGACCGTTTCGACCGACTACGACACGTCCGACCGCCTGTATTTTGAGCCGCTCACCTACGAGGACGTCATGGACGTCATTGACGTTGAGCGTCCCGACGGCGTCGTGGTGACGCTCGGCGGCCAGACCCCGCTTAAGCTGGCGCGCATGCTCGAGGAGAGCGGCGTCAACATCATGGGCACCAAGCCCGATGCCATCGACTTTGCCGAGGACCGCGAGCGCTTTGCCGCCCTGCTCGACAAGCTGGGCATTATGTATCCGCCGGCGGGCCAGGCCACCTCGTTTGAGGAGGCCGAGGCCGTGGCCGCGCACATCGGCTACCCGCTGCTGGTGCGTCCGAGCTACGTGCTGGGCGGCCGCGGCATGATGATCGCTTACGATGCCGAGCATCTGCGCGATTACATGGCCGAGGCTGCGCGCATTAGCCCCGACTACCCGGTGTATCTGGACCGCTTCCTGGAGGGTGCAATCGAGTCCGATGTCGACGCCCTGTGCGATGGCGAAGAGGTCTACATCGGCGGTATCCTGGAGCATATCGAGGAGGCCGGTATTCACTCCGGCGACTCTGCGACCTGCATCCCGCCGTTCAGCTTTAGCGAGAGCCTGCAGGCAAAGCTTCGCGAGACCACGCGCCGCATCGCGATGGCGCTGGGCGTGCGCGGCCTGGTCAACGTGCAGTACGCCATCAAGGGCGAGACCGTCTACGTGATCGAGGCCAACCCGCGCGCGAGCCGCACCGTGCCGTTTATCTCCAAGGCCACCGGCGTGCCGCTGGCCAAGTGCGCGGCGCGTATCATGGCAGGCGATTCTATCGCGAGCCTGGGCCTGCCGAGCGACGAGCGTCAGCTGGACTGGTTCTGCATGAAGGAAGCCGTTATGCCCTGGGGTCGTTTCCCGGGCGCCGACGTTATCCTGGGACCCGAGATGAAGTCGACGGGCGAGGTCATGGGTATCGCCAAGAGCTATCCCGAGGCATACGCCAAGACGCAGCTGGCGATCGACTACAACCTGCCCGATCCGAGCAGCGGCAAGGTGTTCATTAGCGTGTGCGACCGCGACAAGCGTCATATCCTTTCGGTCGCGCGTATCCTGCGCTACCTGGGCTTTGATATCTGCTCCACCGAGGGCACGGCGCGCGTGCTGCGTGGAGGCAACGTGACGTGTGAGGTCGTGGAGAAGATCAGCGGCCCGCACGACGGCGAGCGTCCCAACATCGGCGACCTCATCGCCGATGGCAAGATTGCGGTAATCATCAACACGCCGTACGGTCCGGGCTCGCGTGGCGATGGCTACTTGCTGCGTACCGAGGCCGTGCGCCGCGGCGTGACCTGCGTGACGGCGATGTCCGCGGCCAACACGTACGTGAGCGCCATCGAGGCCGTGCGTGAGGACCAGCAGGGTCACGGCAGCGCCAACGACATGGGCATGGACGTCA
>URRJ01000071.1 GCA_900550205.1 uncultured Collinsella sp.
CCCTGCCAGTGGCTCATCGAGATGGGTGCCGATGCATTGCCCGCTGAGCGTGCCGACGCCCTGGCTCGCCTGTGGCACCTGACGCCAGAACAGCGCGAGCGCTTCGATGTCGCTCTGGATCGATGGCTCAAGTCGTCGGTTCGTGCCGAGCTGCTCGCGTGGCCGTGCATCCGTGCCGAGGTGCCGTTCTTCTCGCTGGGCTGCGAGGACGAGGACATCGCCCGCTACGGCGCCTATGCCGAGGGCGCCATCGATGCACTGGCGACCGACCCGGCCGATCCGTCGCGCGCACTGGTCATCGATTACAAGACGGGTGGCACGCCGGATGAGACGCCGGACCAGCTGCTCGAGAAGCACGCCCTGCAGGCGCGCGTCTACGCTGATGTTCTGCACAAGGCAGGCTTTGAGGCCGTGACCGTCAAGTTCGTCCGCGTGGGGCAGCCGGATCCAACCATCTTCGTCGAACCCGCCGAGCCTCAAGTAGTCACCTACAACCTTTAGCCCCTCAGATAACTTGCGGTGGAATAGTTCCTGTATTGCGGCCCAGGTGGCCCAAGCGGGAACTATTCCACCGCAACTGCAAGAGGAGCCGTGTTGGTTTGGCTAGGTTCGGGTGCAGTCCGCACCGTGCGGTAAAATCGTTCAGTCAGAACACGAACCCGCATCGGAGCTCATCACATGGCATTCGTCCATCTGCACAATCACACTGTTTTTTCCATGCTCGACGGCGCAACCCGTATCCAGGATATGGTTAACCGTGCCGTTGAGCTGGGCATGCCCGCCGTGGCCATTACCGACCACGGCTACATGTATGGCGTGCCCGACCTGGCGCTGGCCTGCGACGCCGTCAACCACAACACGCCCGAGTACAAGACGTGGAGCCACGACAAGGCCTTCTTGGAAAAGGACCGCCGCGACGAGCTGGTGGAGCCCGATCCCGAGGCAAACCCGCGCGAGCATGCCCAGTATGTGAAGGACATGGCCATGTGGGACGAGAAGGGCAACATCGACGAGCTCAAGCCGCCCTTGGTCATCAAGCCCATCTTTGGTTGCGAGGTCTACTTTACGCCGGACGAGACGCTCGCCCGCGACCATAAGCCCGAGCTCTACCACATGATCCTTCTGGCCAAGGACCAGGAGGGCTACGTCAACCTGATGCAGACGGTCTCCGAGGCCGCCGTGCAGGGCTTTTACTACAAGCCGCGCGTGACGCTCGACAACCTGCGTCGCCACGCCAAGGGCATGATCTGCACGAGCGCCTGCATCGCGGGCATCATCCCCAAGTACATCGACCGCGGTGACATGGAGGGCGCCATCAAGTGGGCCGAGACCTTCCGCGACACCTTCGACCCCGGCGACTTTTATATCGAGATCCAGGAACACGGCATTACCACCGATAACGGCTTGACCGACGAGCAGATGGACCGCACGCTCATCGACATCGCCAAGCAGGTGGGCGTCAAGGTTATCGCCACCAACGACTTCCACTACCTGCGCCGCGAGGATGCGCCCGTGCAGGACGTTATCATGTGCATCGGCATGAACGCCAAGGTCGACGACCCTAACCGCATGCGCATGACCGGCTCGGAGTTCTACATGAAGACCGAGGAGGAGATGCGGGCGATGTTCCCGTATTGCCCCGAGGCCTGCGACAACACGCTCGAGATTGCCGACAAGTGCTACGTCGAGCTGGACTGGGACTCCATCATCCTGCCGCGCTTCCCGTTGCTCGATCCCGGCGAGACGCACGAGAGCCAGTTCCGCCGCGAGTGCGAGAAGGGCCTGCGCCAGCACTACGGCGACGACTGGGCCACGCGCGAGATCGGTGGCGTCAACATCAAAGAGCGCTTTGAGTACGAATACAAGGTCATCTGCGACAAGGGCTTTGCTGCCTACTTCTTGATCGTTGCCGAGTACGTGCAATGGGCCAAGGACAACGGCATCGGCGTCGGCCCCGGCCGTGGCTCGGCCGCCGGCGCTATCGTCGCCTACGCCATGAACATCACCGCGTTCGACCCGCTCGAGAACGGCCTGATGTTCGAGAGGTTCCTGTCCCCGCAGCGTACCGAGATGCCCGATATCGATATGGACTTCGACGACGAGCGGCGCCTCGAGGTCGTGGAGCACGTTCGCCAGCTCTACGGCCCCGAGAAGGTCACCCACGTCATCACCTACTCGACCATCAAGGCCAAGCAGGCCATCAACGACGCCGCGCGCGTCTTGGACTACCCGGTCTACATGGGCCAGCGCCTGTCCAAGATGGTCTCGAGCGACCCCAAGGTCAAGCTCAAGCAGGTACTCGAAAAACAACCCGGCAAAGAGGATCTGTTTAACCCCGACTTTGCCGAGGCCTATAAAAAGGACGACGACGCCCGCCGCATCATCGACACGGCGCTCTCGATCGAGGGCCTCACCCGTGGCGAGGGCGTGCACGCGTGCGCCGTTCTGATCTGCCGCGACCCCGTCAACGAGCACGTGCCCACCAAGCTCGACACCAAGGGCGGCGTCGAGATTACCCAGTACGAGGGCCATACCGTTGCCGACATGGGCCTGCTCAAGATGGACTTCCTGGGCCTGCGTACGCTGACGGTTATCTCCAAGGCAAAGGCCAACATCAAAAAGAACTTCGGCATCGACATCAAAGAGGAAGATATTCCCTTTGACGATCCCGAAATCTTTAAGCTCATGGGTTCCGGCCACACCGCCGGCGTCTTCCAGGTCGAGTCCGCCGGCATGACGGCCACGATCAAGAACATGAAGCCCACCGAGTACAAGCACGTCGTAGCATTGATCGCTCTGTACCGCCCGGGCCCGCTGGGCGCCGGCATGGTTTCGTCCTACATCAACCGTATGAACGGCAAGGAGCCGGCCGTCTCCTACGACGACCGTCTGGACGACATCCTGGGCGAAACCTACGGCACCATGGTCTACCAGGAGCAGGTTATGCTCATCTCCGTCGAGATGTGCGGCTTCTCCAAGGGCGAATCGGACTCGCGTATCCGTAAGCCCGTGGCTAAGAAAAAGATCAAGCTGCTCACGTCGACGGTGCTCCACTGGGAGGATGGCTCGGACGAGACCACCTACGACCACTGGATGAACGGCGCTATCAAGAACAACTACACGCGCGAGGTCGCCCAGAAGATTTGGGACGATGTTCTTGAGTTCGCGTCCTACGCCTTCAACAAGTCGCACTCCGCCGGCTACGCCATTTTGGTTATGCAGACGGCGTGGCTCAAGGCGCACTATCCGCACGAGTACATGGCGGCCGTTCTGACGTCCTATACGGGCAAGACCGACAAGATCGTTCACTACGTCTCGGCGTGCCGTCACGACGGCATCCCCGTGCTTTCGCCAGATGTCAACGAGTCCGGTACCGAGTTCACGGCTACCAAGGAGGGCGTGCGCTTTGGTCTGGCCGGCATTCGCGGCGTGGGCACCGGCGTGGCGCAGGCGATTATCGCCGAGCGCGAGGCAGGCGGTCCGTTTAAGACGCTGCACGACTTTGTCGAGCGTGTGGACTCGAGCCAGGCCAACCGTCGCGTGATCGAATCGCTGATCAAGGCAGGTGCCTTCGACTCCACGGGGTATCCGCGTCGCCAGATGATGCACTTTGTGGACAAAAACAACCCCGAGAACATCATCGATGCCGCGGTAAAGCGCCAGAAGGATCGCGCGAGCGGCCAGACGTCGTTCTTCGATATGTTTGGCGACGTGGAGGGCTCGGGCTTTGAGGTGAGCGTACCCGATCCGGATGGCCAGGAATGGGACCGCCACCTTAAGCTGAGCCAGGAGAAGGAGGTTCTGGGCATTTATGTCTCGGACCACCCGCTGCGCCCGTTTGAGTATGCGCTCAGCAAAGCGCGCGACTTCTCGTTCTCGCAGATCGATACCGGCTACGAAGTGCAGAACCCCACGGGCGGCACCATCAACCAGGAGATTCCCGAGGGCAAGGCACTGTGGTGGGCCGGCATGGTCTCGAGCGTGTCCAAGCGCGTGACCAAAAACGGCGACCCCATGGGCATCGTGCAGCTCGAGGACATGGAAGGCGAGGCCACCGTCGTGGTGTTCCCCAAGACCTACAAGGAGGCCGAGGGGTATCTGTACGGCGAGGTCGATCCCGAGACCGGCGTGCAACTGTCCGACGCGTTTGTGCGCATTAAGGGCAAACTCGAGCGCTCGGACCGCGGCGACCAGATCATCGCGCAGGAGATCGTGCCGCTCGAGCTCAACGAGGAGAACAACAAGCCCAAGGTGTTTGAGGTCATGGTGCCCAACAGCCGCTTTAGCCAGGGCAACATGGCGCGTCTTGCCACGGTGCTCACCACCAACCCGGGCGGCGACCGTGTGGAGATCTTTATCGAGCAGGTGGACGGGCGCGTGCTGCGTGCCGAGGTACCTGCTAAGGTCAACGCGCGCTCGATTCCGCTGCTGGCCGAGGCCAAGGCCATCGTGGGTAACCAAGGCAGAGTGACGGTGATCTAAGGGCGACCTTGCTGGTCCGCGCGAGATTGGAGGAAGTGATGGCACAGGGGACGTTTGTGCAAGCGCTCCGGAAAGAGGCGGCGCTGAGCGGCACCTTTATGAAGGGCCGCTCGCTCATGCTCAACGGCGCCGTGCTGTCGATTGAGGACAGCGGCTCGCGCTTCTCCAAAAACGTGACGGTTGAGGGCTCGGTGCGTGGCTCGCGCGGCGATCTGTACAAGACGCACGTGGCGCTCGATATGGACGAGCACGAGGTGATCGACTACGACTGCGATTGCCCCGCTGCCTATCGCTACCCCGGCATGTGCAAGCACGCCATCGCCACAGCGCTGGCGTACCTGGACGCCAGCGGCATTGAGTCTGTTGAGGGGCTGCGCACGCCGGTTCGCACGTTTACGGCGCAGCCGAAACAGCCCGCGCGCACCGCGCCCAAAGCGCCGGCCGTCAATCCCAACTTTCCCTTTCCGGCGCCCGTCCCCACGAGCCCCAGCCTCATGGCGGCGCTCTCCGATCTTTCGGACGCGCGCATGGATGAGCTGGCGAGCATGCGCCGCAAGCTTGCCGGTGCCGTTGATCCCGACGCCCCCAAGGCGGCGTTGGAGCCTTCGTTGGTGCCGTACTACAATCCGCTGTTCGCCGACCGCTTTAGCTGGGCACTCGAGTTCCGCATTCGCTGCGGCTCGGTGTCCTACGTGGTCAAGGATATCGACGGCATGGCCGACGCCTATGTGCGGGGCGGCACCTTCTCGTACGGCAAGAAGCTTACGTTTGTTCATGTGCCCGAGGCTTTCGATGACGTGTCGACAAAGCTGCTCAACCTTGTTGTGACGTCAGTTGCCTATCTCGATGACATCACAAGCTCGCGTTCGGCGTCGTACGACTTTGCCCGCAGCGGCTTTGTTGCCGAGCGTCAGTTGCCGCTGTCCGTGCATAGCATCGTATATGTGCTGGACCTACTGCGCGGCCAGACCATCTCCTTTGAGCCCGCCTGGTCGCGGGGGACGACGACGCATCGCACCTATGACGTGGCGGTTGAGATGCCTCCGGAAGGGGAGGACGAGGCGCCGTCTAAGCGCCCACCGCTCCTTGCCGCCAAAATCGCGCCGGCGGCTGGTGGCAGCTACGATCTGCGCCTGCCGGCCGATGCATACTGCTTTGCTTCGGGCGATGTTGCCTATCTGGTCGACACCCGCCGTGCGCGCCGCACCGATGTAGCGTTTGCCCAGCATGCGGCGCCGTTCCTATCGCGCTTGCTGCCCTGTCGCACGCCGGTCCATATCGCCGCCGATCAGGTGGGGGAGTTCTGTCGTATGGCGCTGCCCATTTTGCGCGACTACACCGACCTTACCGCGCCCGCTGCGCTCGATACCGTGGCACCCGAGCCGAGCTTTGCCATGGCGATCGGCGTCGACGATGGGCTCGTGACCTGCAAAATTACGGTTACCTACGGCGACTGGTCGGCAGATCTCTTTAGCCTGGGCGCTCCGGGCAGCCCCTTCGAAGAGCGGCGCCCGGGCGTGCCGCCGCGCGACGAGGTGGCAGAGTTTCGCGTTATGGACACGGCGGCCCTGTATTTCGACTTTTACGAGGGCGGCCTGGCGTTTGAGGAACGCGATGACGAGAGTTTGTTCTGCCTGCTCACCGAGGGTCTGTCTGTGCTGTCCGAGCTGGGTGAGGTCATGCTCAGCGACCGCCTGCGCCAGGTCTCGGTCCGCCCTGCGCCCAAGCTTTCGGTGCGTGCGACCGTCAAGAGCAGCCTGCTCGACGTCGAGCTGGGCGCAAGCGGTCTTTCGGCGGCAGACCTTGCCATCTACCTCGACTCCTACAAGCGTCACCAGACGTTTGCGCATCTCACGTCGGGCGACATCATTCGCTTGGACGAGGGAGCGCGTGCCGCGTTTGGCCTTGCCGAGGATCTGGGGGTCGATGCTGTCGACCTGCTCGACGGCGTGTCGCTTCCCGCGTCGAGCACCCTGTTCGTCGACAGCATGCTTGCGCGCACGCCCGCGCTCGAGGCCGATCGCGACGCTGCGTTCCGTCGCACCGTCGAGCGCCTGGATACGCTCGGCAAGATGGACTTTACGGTGCCGGTCTCGCTCAAGGCCACACTGCGCGGCTATCAGGTCGACGGCTACCAGTGGCTCGGCTCGCTCGAGCACCTGGGCCTCGGCGGCATCTTGGCCGACGATATGGGCCTGGGCAAAACGCTGCAGATGATCGCACATATCCTGGCGCGCGTGGAAGCGGGGGACGCTAAGCCCACGCTTGTGGTGTGCCCTGCGTCGCTTGTGTACAACTGGACCGCCGAGCTGGAGCGCTTTGCCCCGTCGCTCGACGTGTGCGCCATTGTGGGCGCCAAGGCCCAGCGTCGCGTGCAAATTGCCGGCGTTGCCGAGCACAACGTGGTTGTAACGTCGTATAACCTTATGCGGCGCGATATCGACGAGTACGTCGAGCGGGACTTTGCCCGTGTGGTGCTCGATGAGGCCCAGTACATTAAAAACCCGCTCACGCAGGTGGCGCGCGCCGCAAAGCGCCTGCCTGTCGGCGTGCGCTTTGCCCTGACGGGCACGCCCATCGAAAACCGCTTGTCCGAGCTCTGGAGCATCTTCGACTTTTTGATGCCGGGCCTGCTTGGCACGCGCGAGTCGTTTGCCAAGCGCTTCGAAAGCCCGGTCGAGCACGCCGAGGGTGACAACGCTGCTCGCCTGCAGGCGCTCGTGTCGCCGTTTGTGCTGCGCCGTGTCAAGGAAGACGTGGTGGCCGATCTGCCTGAGAAGATCGAGGACACCGTCTTGGCTCAGCTCACCGGCGAGCAGCGCAAGCTGTACCTGGCAAACCAGGACCGCATCGCCCAGCAGGTGCAGCACCGCGAGGCATCCGAGTTTAAGAAAGACAAGCTCAAGGTGCTCGCCGAGCTCACCAAGCTGCGCCAGATCTGCTGCGACCCGCGTCTACACTACGAGGATTACAAGGCGGGGAGCGCCAAGCTCGATACGTGCATGGAGCTCGTGCACGGCGCACTTGACGGCGGGCATCGCATCCTGTTGTTCAGCCAGTTTACGGGCATGCTCGATATCATCGGCAAGCGCTTGGCCAAGGAGGACATCGCCTTCCTTAAGCTTACGGGCGCTTCGTCTAAGGAGAGTCGCGCCAAGATGGTCGCGCAGTTCCAAGCGGGCGAGGTTCCGGTCTTTTTGATTTCGCTCAAGGCGGGCGGCGTGGGCCTTAACCTGACGGCGGCCGACGTGGTCATTCACTACGACCCGTGGTGGAACGTGGCGGCGCAGGACCAGGCGACTGACCGCGCCCACCGCATTGGCCAGCAGCATGCCGTGACCGTGTACAAGCTCATCGCCAAGGACACGATCGAGGAACGCATTATGCAGATGCAGGAGTCCAAGCGCGACCTGGTCAACAGCGTGCTCGGCGGCGACGGCATCTCGTCGGCGCTGTTTACCCGCGAAGATGTTCTGGCGCTGCTGGGCGGCGACGGACGCTAACCCGCTCGGGTGGGGCCGCCAGGGCGGATAGTACGCGCTGTCCCATCGTCCCCGCCCGTTATGTGTTCATTTGCCATGCCGTGGATGGTTCGCCTGCCTTTGGGCATAAGAACCATCGAGAACATTGGCACATCAGCAAAGGAGAACATCATGGCGAAATTCTTTAAGGACCCCGATGGCAAGCTTATCGCCGCCCTTGGCGACGACGTTGCGACCCCTGCCGGCTGCACGGAGCTGACCGCGAACACCGAGGACGCGGCGCTCGAAAAGCACGTGCCGGTCGTTGAGAGCGAGCGCGACGGTCACGTGATCCGCGCACGCGTGGGCTCGGTTGAGCATCCCAGCCTGCCCGAGCACTATATTGAGTGGATTGCCCTTGAGGCTGAGGGCCGTCTGGAGGTCCATTACCTCCAGCCCGGCATGAAGCCCGCGACGTTTTTTGCCGGCGGCTCCAAGACCGGTACCGTCTATGCCTATTGCAACCTGCACGGGCTGTGGTCCGCGACGTTCTAGGAGCGCGCCCCCGCTCGGGGTATCATAGCTAGCATATGCACATGCAAGCGCCGACTGCATCTTGCGGCCGGCGCTTTTACTACGAAAACGATGGTTTACGACGGAAAGGGCTGAGCCATGAAGCTCGCACTTGCACAGATCGATATGCGCCTGGGTGATATTGAGGGCATTTGCGGTCGCATCGAGGACCAAGTCCGTTTGGCCCACGAGCGTGGGGCGCGCGTGCTGTGCGTGCCGGCTCCGCTCTTTATGGGAGCCCTGCCCGGCGGCCTGGTGGGCGCTGCCGACTTTGAGCACGACATGCTGACGGGCCTGACCGGCGTCGCCGAGCGCATCCAAGAGCTCGATACGATCTGCATCGTGCCCGCGGCGGTTTCGTTTGAGGGCCAGCCCCTGCTCGACTACATGATGCTCAAGGACGGCCATGTGGTGCCGGCCCGTTCGAGCATTGCCTTGCAGCGCGGTGGGAACGGCGATGCCCGTTGGGCGCCGCCGGTCTTCGACGTGGACGGCGTGCGAATCGCGGTGATCTTCGACTTGGACCGTGAGCTCGAGATGCTGCCGACCGGCGTCGACCTCATCGCCTATTTTCAGTTCAACGCGTTTGATATGACCGACCGCGAGACGGCCGCCATTGCCGCCGTTCGCAGCGGTGCCTACCGCAAGATCGCGTCCAAGCGCAGCGTATGGTTTGCCTGCATGGCGCCGGTCGGTGCCTATGACGAGTCGGTGTATACCGGCGGGTCGTTTGTGCTCGACGACTGCGGGCGCGTGGTGGCTCAAGCGCCGTGTTTTGAGGAGAGCCTGCTGGTTCAGGAGATTCAGCGCGGCGTAATGCTCGATGCTTTGGAGGACCACGAGCTGCCCGAGTTTCGTTCCGAGGAGTGGTTGTGGCAGGCGCTGGTGCTCGCTGTGCGCGATAACGCCCGTGCCCATGGTACGTCGCGCGCCGTGGTGGCGCTCGAGGGCGATCTGCCGTCGTCTTTGCTTGCGGCGTTGGCTGTCGATGCATTGGGCTCGCGCAACGTGATCGGCCTGGTGTTGGACCGCAACCGCATCTTTACGCCGGCGCAGGAGGAGGCCGAGGCCGCCCGTTGTGCCGCCGTTCGCGCGATTGCCGAGCGCCTGCATATTCGCACGGTTGAGCGCGATGCGCCGGATGCGGCGCGCGTACTCGACCGCGATGTGTCGGC
>URRJ01000072.1 GCA_900550205.1 uncultured Collinsella sp.
CGATGGCGTAGATCAGGTCGACGCCATCGCCCACGAACTTGTCGGCGATGGACTTACACGTGGACTGGTCGTTCTGGGCGTTCTTCTGATCGATCTTGACCTTGAGGCCGCTCTTCTTGATGGCCTTGACAAAGCCGTCGTTGGCGGCGTCGAGTGCCGAGTGCTCGGTGAGCTGCAGAACGCCGACGGTGTAGTCGGAACCGGCGGCAGCAGAGGCGGAACCAGAGTTGCCGCCGCATCCGGCGAGCGGAGCGAGCGCGAGCAAGCCTGCAGAGACCAGAAGGCTCCTACGGCTGATGGTGATGTCCTTCATATCATTACCCCCAGTATAGAAATGGCTGGAAACACTGCACTCAAACAAAGTGCAAGTGGGTCTATAGTAGCGCCGATGTCCATTTTTTCAACAACCTGTCGGGTTTTTTAATACTGAACCGGATGGACGGCGGGGAATTCGGCGGGTAACGGCAAGACTTAGGCGGCGGGCGCGGGCCGCTCTCCCTCGTCCAGGGCGGCGAACAGTTTCTTGCCGTCGAGCAGACGCGTGCAGACGTTTCTCATACGGTTGACCTCTACGGTGCGCAGGGTATCGTCGATGACCCGGTCGTCGTGGACGGTACCCAGCAGATACGAGATTCCGTCTCGCTGCCTGATGGCAAACGGCTGTATGGTCACCCTGACTGCCTCGTCCGTGCCATGGGGCCCGGATCCCAAGAGGTCAAAACTGACAGAGGTTCCCTGGTCTATAGCCTGTTCGATCAGCTCGCAGGCGTCGATGCGCGTGACGGGTGGCTTGGTGCCCTTGGCGGGTGCTCCGGAGATGACCGGTGCCGGTTCGGGTGCATTGAGGTAGCCGCGAACGTCGACACTCGCCATGTCGACAAGGTGCTTGGCCATGCGCTTTCTAATCGCGATGGGGGTGGAACGGTTGCGCATGACCATGCCGTGCAGACGAACGATCTCCTCGTCGGTGAGCGGGCGAGTCAGCAAGCGGTAGCCCACGCCGCGCTTGTATTCGATTTCGTATCCGGCATGACGCAGTGCGGAAATGGCGGTGTAGATGCTGCGACGTGCTGCCGAGATGGGCATCTGGGCTGGATTATCGGGATGGGCGAGATGTTCTGCCAGCTCATCGGGAAGCAGGGCCTTGTCTTCGCCGGTGTGGTCGCTCAGGACCTGCAGGATTCGCACGGCGCGGTAGGCGGCAAGCGAGGCAGCTCCCCTGGTGGTGGTCCCGTAGTTTTCAACAGCGATTTCGGTCATGGCGCCCACATCCTTTCCGTTCCCGGGCGATGGCGGCTTTGAGCCTAAGATGTCGCTGCCGCCTGGGGGTGCCGGGCGTCTTGGACGGTCGGTTTGTGCCGGCAGACGGTAGGGCAAGTTTTCAACAGGCCTGCTCAACTGACCAAAAGCTTGCCAAAAGCTTGACGGATGCTGTTGAAAAAAGCGTCTCTCGGCCGATGCCGAGAGACGCTTGTGCGATGAGCGTTGACGCGTGGCGACGCGAGCTGGCGTCCGACGATTAGAAGTCGGCGTTGCCCACGGTGCGCGGGTGCGGCAGGACGTCGCGGATGTTGCCCACGCCGGTGAGGTACATCACCAAGCGCTCGAAGCCCAGGCCGTAGCCGGCGTGCTTGCAGGAACCGTAGCGGCGCAGGTCGAGGTAGTACTTGTACTGCTCGGGATTCATACCCAGGTCCTTGATGCGGGCCTCGAGCAGATCCAGGCGCTCCTCACGCTGGGAGCCGCCGATAATCTCGCCGATACCGGGAACCAAGCAGTCGGCGGCGGCGACGGTCTTGCCGTCCTCGTTCATGCGCATGTAGAAGGCCTTGATCTCGGCCGGGTAGTCGGTCACGAAGGTCGGGCGCTTAAAGTGCTCCTCGGTCAGGAAACGCTCGTGCTCGGTCTGCAGGTCGATGCCCCAGCTGACGGGATAGTCAAACTTGTGACCGGCGGCGACGGCCTGCTCCAGGATTTCGACGGCCTCGGTATAGGTGACGCGGGCAAAGTCGGAGTTGGCGACATGGTCCAGGCGCTCGATCAGACCCTTGTCCACAAACTTGTTGAGCATATTGAGCTCGTCGGGGCAGGTTGCCATGACGTCCTTGAGGACATACTTGAGCATGGCCTCGGCGTTGTCCATGTAGTCGTTGAGGTCGGCGAAGGCCATTTCGGGCTCGATCATCCAAAACTCGGCGGCATGGCGCGTGGTGTTGGAGTTCTCGGCACGGAAGGTGGGGCCAAAAGTGTACACGTCGCCAAAGGCCATGGCGAAGTTCTCGGCGTTGAGCTGGCCGGATACGGTAAGGCTCGCGTGCTTGCCAAAGAAGTCCTGGCTCCAGTCGACCTCACCGGCCTCGGTGAGGGGCGGGTTTTTGGGGTCGAGCGTGGTCACGCGGAACATCTCGCCGGCGCCCTCGCAGTCACTCGTGGTGATGATGGGGGTGTTGACATAGACAAAGCCCTGCTCCTGGAAGAAGCGGTGAATGGCGGCTGCGGCAACGGAGCGGATGCGGAATACGGCTCGGAACAGGTTGGTGCGCGGACGCAGGTGCTGCTGGGTGCGCAGGAACTCGACGGTGGCGCGCTTCTTCTGCAGCGGGTAGTCCGGAGCGCTCGTGCCCTCGACCTTGATTTCGGTGGCGGAGAGCTCAAAGGGCTGCGGGGCGTCGGGCGTCAGCTTGACGGTGCCAGTGCAGATGAGGGCGGCCGAGACATTTTGGTGAGCAATCTCGTCGTAGTTGTCGAGCGCCTCGCGGTTCATGACGACCTGCAGGTCGCGGAAGCAGCTGCCGTCGTTGAGCGTAACGAAGCCAAAGTTCTTCATGTCGCGGACGGACTTGACCCAGCCGGCAACGGTGACGGTCTGGCCACCGAGCGACTCGGCATCGGCATAGAGCTGCGCGATTTTGGTGCGGTTCACGTATCCTCCCAGAGCGGTTGTACGGATTATTTCCAAACAGTTAACCATTCTAACCCGCGAGCGGGAGCGTAGCAAAACGGCAGATGCGATGTATGGGCGTGGCGTGGGCGCTGCGCGGGTGACGATTATCGCTCTCGAAAAGGTTGCGCAACAACATGCCCGAAATCGCCCTTAGCCTTATCGATAGTAAAGGTAGCCAGGGGAGAGGGCGGATGCCATGAAATGCAAGAAATGCGGCAAGGAAAACCTCGAGGAAGCTCGGTTCTGCGCGGCGTGTGGATCGGCGCTCAATGCCGAAGGGACGTCGCCCGAGGTGCCCAAGGCGGGATCGACGAGTCATCGGGGACGTACGGTCGCTATTGCCGCGTTGGCCGCCGCGCTCGCCGTCGGGGGCGGTGGCGCGGGCTACTACCTTGGTGTATATCGTCCCGAGCAGGATCGGATTGCACAGGAACAGGCGTTAAAGACGGAAAAATGCGGCGTACGCGTTGCGGTTTCGGCTGCGGGCTGGGACACCTCGGCGGGCGCGAGCAGGCTGCCGATTCATATTACGGGCAAGGAGGAGCGCGGCAAGAAGGTCGACGCCGTGTACTACGTGGACAGCAGCGGCGAGGGTGTCGAACTCCGCCGCGGCAGCTACGAGGCGGAGGTCGCCGCCTCCCCCATCGCGACCGACGGCACGATCTACGCCGTCCCCACCGAAAAGCTCAGCATCAAGCTGGGCGAGAAGGCCGCCGAGAAGAAGACCGTCGACGCGGGCGACGTGGCACTGGAGCCGGTCGAGGCGTCCGAAGTGACCGACGACCAGATCGCCGCGGCAAAGAAGTACGCCGAGGGGGACGAGGGCGCCAAGAAGGCCGGCTTCAATATTGACGCCGAGGCGCTCTCGACCGCCGCGACCAAGCGCCGCGACGACGCCGTGGCAGCCAAGCAGGCCGAGGAAGAGGCAAGGCGCCAGGCAGAGGAAGAGGCTAGAAAAGCCGAGGAGGCTAGGCAGGCGCGCACCATCGAAACCGATTACTTCACCATGGTCCTTCCCGACTGGTTCCCCATCGATCAGTTTACGGTTCAAACAACCGACCATGCAGACCAGGGGGATGGGATGGGTGCATATACCATGGTCCTAGTAACCGCAAAAGATAGCTTTTATCCAAACGGGAAAAACAACCCAAACTTATGTCCAAACTTCGGCATCTGTGCTGACACAAATGGCCTGCCCGGTGTTGGATGCGCTTTTTATAAGGAGCTCGGCAATACACAGGGTCATACAGTTCGAGTCTGGGGCGGGTCATATGGCGAGTGGAACGGAAAGACAATCGACGATAGGCCATTCGGAATGAGCGGCGACGATTACGCCAACCTCCTCGCATCCTGCACCACACTGAAGTAGCCGGCTGCCGCCTCAACATAAAATAATCCGCTTTCCTCTGTCGCATGCGAAACATCCAGGGAGTGTCCCAAGGCGCCGGCACTTAAGGAACGTCCCCAGCTGCCGGAAGCCGATATTTTGACGCCGGCAGCGAAAGCCCGCCAGAGCGAGCAAGGTGCCTTGAAACGAGGCGGCATTGACCTTTTGGTCATGCCGCCGAAGTTGAAAGGCAAATTGCCGCCCTGGCGGGCTTGCAGCGTCAAGTGGTTACGGCGTTTGGTAAAACGCCGTAACTAAAACCCGTGGCGCTCCAGGAAGCGAAAGGCCAGGCGGATCCAAGGACGGACCGCCACTTGCTTGTCCTCGTTGTCGACCGCGGTGTTGGCGTTGCCGAGCGAAAGGCCGTGACCGCCCTGGTCAAAGACGTGCATCTCGCAAGCGACGCCCTCCTCGGCCATGCGCTGCGCAAACGGATAGACCTGTGCGATCGGTGCCGTTTTGTCGTCGGACACGCCCCACACAAAGGTCGGCGGCATTTGACGCGAAACATGCGTGGTGGGGCAGATGTCGGCCAAATGCTCGTCGGTCGCCTCGCCACCCGTCACCATCGACAGATAGTCGTTGAGCAGATCGCGCCCCGTCTTGCCGCCCGTCTTTGGCACGCGCAGGTCGATGCGCGGGTCGCGCGTCTGCATATCACGCACATAGGCAAAGTCGAGCAGCGGATAGCCCAGCACCACGGCATCGGGGCGAATGTCGTCCGGACGCGCCCCTGCCAGGCCAGCGAAGGGACCAGTCTTCCATTGCGTTGCCAGCGAAGCGCAGATCATGCCGCCCGCCGAGAAGCCCACGACGCACACGCGCTTGGGATCGACATGCCACTCGTCGGCGTTGGCACGAACCGTGGCGACCATCTTGGCAAGGTCTGCCTGCGGGTGCGGAAAACTCACGTCACCCGTACCGCTCGTCACATAGTTGAGCACAAAGGCCTGGTAGCCGTGATCCAAAAACGCAAACGCCACGGGATCCTGCTCATGCGGAGCGATATGCGTAAACGCACCTCCGCCGCAGATAATCACAGCAGGGCGGCGGCCATTCGGCTTATCGGGCAGCGGCTCGGCACCCAAATACGTAAACGTCGCCGGATACTCCTCGGTCGGCTCCTCGCCCCACAGCGCATGGCTCTCGACAATCATATGTGCTCCCTTCGCGCAAATTATGCGCCCTTGTTTTTCGCGTCTAAGCGTACCCCACTTGAGCCCGTGGCGAAGAAACACTCCAGCAATAAGTTTCCCTTCAACTGATATATCACATAATCCCAGTTCAGAGGTATCGTTGAGCAGCGTAAAATAGGGGCGTTGACCAAGCCGCGAAACACGTATGAAACGTTTCCGGCAAACCAAGCGCGTGATATGCGCCTATTTAAGTTGGAGGCAACTATGGGTCTGCTCGATTCGCTTAAGTCCACCTTCACCTCGGCGGGCGAGGCATCCGTTCCGCCCGCGGCAAGCTTTGCCACCCGCGAAGGCGTCATCTACGCCCCCGTCAACGGCGTGCTTGTCAACCTGGATGAGGTTCCCGACGAGACCATCGCCTCGGGCATGCTCGGTCAGGGCTACGGCATCGAGCCCATTACCGGCACCATCTATGCGCCCGCCAACGGCCGCATCGGCGCCACCACCGTCACCAACCACTCCATCGGCATGATCACCGAGGACGGTCTTCGCGTGTTCATCCATGTTGGCCTGGGCACCGTGGAAATGAACGGCAAGGGTTTTGCCCGCTTTGTCGAGATGGGCGATGTGGTCAAGGCTGGCCAGCCGCTCATCAGCTTCGACCGCGAGGCCATCAAGGCCGCCGGTCACGAGGACATCGTGACCGTCATCGTCTCCGAGCTCGATCGTCTTAAGAGCATCGACCATGTCGGCGAGTCCGGCACGCTTATCGGCGGCAACCCGCTCGTCAAGCTGGGCGACCCGCTGCTGGTGGCCAAGACCAAGTAGCAGACCGCCGTCACATAACGGGTCAACCGCCTGCGCATCTTTGCCGCATCCGTGTTGTTGTTTTTGTCTTTGCAGAAATCCTAAAACGTTTCCGCACGGGCATATGAGCATCAACGCGGGTGCGGCTTTTGCGTAGCGAAGCATCGCCCCGCGGCATGTTGTTCAACCGCACAAACCCCCTTCCCTTGTCCGCGCAGAGCGCTAGACTGCTAGGTCGACATTGGAGGAAAGAACGATGCAAAACACACCCTCGGGCGCCGCACACGCAGCGCCTCAACGCAGCCAACGCATCGCTGCACTCGACGGGCTTCGCGCCCTCGCCATCGCCGGCGTCGTCCTATATCACCTTCGCCCCAGCCGCCTGACTGGCGGTTTTTTGGGCGTTACACTCTTCTTTACGCTGAGTGGCTATCTCGCCACCAAAAGCATTATGCGAGCAACGGCACGCGACGGGTTCTCGTACCCGCGCTATATCGCCCGCCGTACCACGCGCCTTATGCCACCGACTCTTGTAACCATCGCGCTTACCGCCGTGGCCACCTACATGGCGGCCCCGAGCCTGCTACCTAAGGTGCAGCAGGACACTCTGCCGTCGGCATTGTTCTTGAGCAACTGGTTCTATATCTTTCGCAACGTCTCGTATTTTGCCGCCGCGGGACTTCCCTCGCCGCTCACGCACCTGTGGTTCTGCGGCGTCCAGATGCAGTTCTATCTGGTATGGCCGCTCATCCTTATGGTGCTTTGCAGCAAGACCCGCTCGCGCAACACCGCCATCGGTGTCACGGCCGTGCTCACGCTCGCATCGGCGGCGGCGATGGTCCTCATGTTCGACCCCGCCGCCGACACATCACGTGTCTACTACGGAACCGACGCCCGCGCCGCCGAGCTTTTGTGCGGAGCCCTGGCCGCCATCGCCGCTCCGCGTCTGCGCGAGATACTGAGCGGCAACATCCCTGCCCCCGGCGCCAGCAAGGGCGTCTCGAAGGTTAACGTGGTCTCCGTCGCGTGGCTCGCTGCCGTCATAGTCGGCGCGTTCACGCTGACCGGAGAGAACCCCCTGCTCTACCGCGGTGGCTTTTTGCTGCTCGCCCTGCTCACGGGGCTCCTTATTATCTGCGTGCAAAACACGGAATGTATCGTGCGTCGTCTGTTGTCGGTCAAGCCGCTCGTCTGGCTGGGCCAGCGCTCGTTCTCGGTTTATCTGGTGCACTACCCCCTGTTGCTTCTCATGAACCCCGCAACCCGCACCACCCGCATCGCCTGGTGGGAGCAGGCGCTACAGCTTGTGGTGATCCTTGCGGTGGCCGAGGTCTTCTATCGTCTCGTCGAACGTCCTTGGTCCCGCAAGCCCACCCAGCAGGACAGCATGGCAAAGGCACGCGTCCTTTCGCCCGCCATGGCACTTTCTGCGCTTGGCGCCGTATGCGTCCTCGCACTCGCCTTCGCGCCGCTCGACTGGACGGGTATCGCCACCGCCCGTGCCGAGCAGCTCCGCCCCGAGCTTGCCCAAAACGCGGCCTCGTCCAAGAACAACGGTGCCGGCGACAAAAGCGCCGAGCCCGCATCCAACCAAGACGCTCAGCCCAACGACGCCGCTCAGCAAAAGCCCAAAGAAGGTCCTATCGCCGAAAAGGTCCCCAAAAACTTGGACTGGAAGAGCTTTACCTTCGACGAGGCGACCGGAACCTGCGATGCCCGTGTGCTGATGATCGGCGACTCGGTCACTGCGGGCGCACAGCCCGGTATTCAGGCGGCGCTTCCCAACGCCTACATCGACGGCGTGGTGAGCCGCCAGTTCTACACCTTCCAGGATGTCTACGCGCAGGACAGCGCCAACTACGACCCGAGTGTGGTCATCTGCGCCCTTGGCACCAATGGCCTTATTCGCGACCCGCAGCAGGTGCAGGACGTGATCAATGCCGTGGGTGGCAAGCCCATCTACTTTGTGACCGTGCGCGTGCCGCTCGAGCTGCAGGACCGCAACAACCAGACGATCCGCGACGCATGCGCCCAAAACGACAACGCCGGCGTCATCGACTGGAACGGCGCCTCCGAGGGCCACAGCGAATACCTCGTCGACGACGGCACGCACCTCACCCAGGCGGGAATCGACACCTACGCAGCCCTCATCCGCCAAGCCATCTGCGGACACTAGACAGAGTTTGCCCCGTAAAAGAAAGAGGGGTCGGAATACGTTCCGGCCCCTCTTTTGCACTCATTTGATCATTCGGTTTTCTGTGCATCAACTCACCAGCCTCGCATCAATACGAGCCATCCGGCGAGTAGCCATGGATGCTCGTTGCAGGCATTCCATCCTTTGTGCAATCTGCCTCGGCGATGACCTTGCCCTCGCTGTTGTAGAACTGGATGGCATAGACCTCCATGGCAGCGCCCTCCCAATAGCTCGAACCCAAGAGCTTATAGGTCACGCCCTCAAGATCATCGGGGATACCCAGCCCCTTGCGCGCCGTTGCCACAAAGGCGTCCTCGGCAGCATGCTCCTGAGCTGCCGCCTCGGCCGCCTTGCGCTCCTCCTCTGCCTTTGCCGCCACTTCATCGGCATCCCGCTTCGCGGACACGGCATCGTCGCGACGCTTGGTGGCAGCAGCCACGAGTGCCTCGACATCGTAGCTATAACCATCCTTCTTGGCGCCCTCATCCTCTTCGGCATACTTTCGAGCGGCGGCGAGCATGTCGTCGGTCACATCAAGTGCTTCAACGGGCGTAAGCTCAAACTTATATTTGGACGAGGCGACGACCGTTGCGCCTTTTTTCGTCTTTTCCGAAATCTTGACCTTGGCAATAGTCTCGGGCAGCGAGTAAATCGTACCGTCCGCAGCAATCGGCGAGCCTACAGCAGAAATCTCGTAGGAGCCACGAGGAAGCTCAATACCCTTGCCTGCGCTATCGACATACATCACGCGATCGATGCGCTTCCCAGCCAATGGCTCGCCCTGGACGTGCAGGGCAAGACGGCTTCCTCCCGCCGAG
>URRJ01000073.1 GCA_900550205.1 uncultured Collinsella sp.
GGGAAGGGGTGGGGAAAGGTGTTGAAAAATGGGGCGGTTCCCCATATTATTAATGACGTCGACAGGCGGGGTGGTTCCCCGCGTACGTGCCATCTGAGTAACCGAGGGGAGGGCGCACATGGGAATGACGGGTGCATACGAGCGCAATCTCGATGCAAAAGGTCGTCTGTCCCTGCCTGCACCCCTTCGCGAGGAGCTTGGAGAGCACGTTCGCGTGTTCAAAGCCCTGGATGTCGATGCTCTGTACGTGTTCTCTGCCGAGGCCTTCGATAAGTGGGTCGAAGGACTCTTCGCGGGTCGTGAGGGCCACGAGGGTTTTAACCCGCGTGACATCAACGACCAGAAGCTCATGAGGGCGATCAACAAGCGCACCACGTCGATGGATGTGGACAGCGCCGGTCGTATCGGTCTTTCTGAGTCTCTCCGCAAGCAGGCGAACCTCGACCGCGAGGTCACGGTTGTGGGTAACTACGACCACCTTGAGGTTTGGGACCGCGCTACGGCCGATGAGGACGATGACGACGAGGCCCTGCTGGACCTCTTCTTCTCGTAAGGGCAAGGCACGAGTAACGGATGGAGCGTGGGATCTTGACACAAGAATATCGGCATGAACCTGTCATGCTCGGCGAAGTGCTTGAGTCACTGCAGCTCAAGAGCGGTTCCGTCGTCTGCGATTGCACCCTTGGCGGTGCCGGTCATTCGGTTAAGATGGCCGCGCAGGTGGGGGAGACGGGTCTTTTGCTCGGCGTCGATCAGGACGACATGGCCCTCGAGGCCGCTGGCACCCGTCTGGACCGCGAGGTTCCCGGCGTCCCGCACCAGCTGCTGAAGGGCAACTTCGGCGACTTGGACGAGCTGCTTTGCTCGGCCGAGGTGCCTGGGGTCGATGGCTTCCTGTTTGACTTGGGCGTTTCGTCACCGCAACTCGATATCCCTGGCAGGGGCTTTTCGTATAACGAGGATGCCCCATTGGACATGCGGATGGATCCGGGTAATAACACCTTAAACGCAGCTGAGGTCATCAACACCTATAACGAACACGACCTCGCCCGGATTCTACGCGTCTACGGCGAAGAGAAGTTCGCCTCGCAGATTGCGCGCGAGATCGTGCGCCGTCGCGAGCAAGAACCGATCGAAACCACAGGCCAATTTGTCGAGATCATCAAGGCTGGCATTCCGGCTGCCGCTCGTCGGCATGGCGGACATCCGGCCAAGAAGAGCTTCCAGGCCATTCGCATCGAGGTCAATCACGAGCTCGATGTGCTCGAGCGAGGGCTTGACGCCGCCACCAGGTGGCTCAACCCGGGCGGACGCATCTGCGTCATCTCGTATCACTCGCTCGAGGACCGTATCGTAAAGAACCACTTTAAGGAGATGAGCCAGGGGTGCACGTGTCCGCCGGAGATTCCGGTGTGCGTGTGCGGCAACGTGCCGATACTCAAGGTCATCACCCGCAAACCCTTGGTTGCCCAACCCGATGAGGTTGCGCGCAACCCTAGGGCGAGATCAGCCAAAATCCGTGTGGCGGAGCGCTTGTAGCGTTACGCGCGCGATATTGGACCTCCCGCTCGTACCATAAACGAAGCTTAAACACACTACCAACGTACTCGGGATGGGAGGCGGCATATCATGGGCTACAACACCTCAAACGCAGCACTCGCCTATGATATGAACGCCATGCCCGCCTACCGTGAGGCACCGCAGGCCCCCGTTGCTCCCCGCGAGCAGCGCACGCCGCGCTTTGATGTCTACACGGGCGCGGGCCGTCAGGCAAACCAGGCGGTAAGCCCGGTTTTCATGAGCGTTCTTAAAACGTTTTGCATCATTGCGGCTATCTTCATGACGATTGGCGTCGCCCGCGTGGCGCTTGCCGGCGTTACAGCCCAGGTGCTCAACAGCAACGCCGAGCTTACCAACACGCTCGAGAAGGCGACCGATGAGAGCTCTGACCTTGAGGTCATGCACTCTGTTTATGGTGCCGATACGCGCATTCGCGATCTTGCGGGCGCTTATGGCATGGTGGAGCCCAGCGAGAGCGTTACACTTGATTTTTCGCAGGATGCAGCCGCGGGCGCCAGCGCGACCGCGACCGCTCAGTAACAAGACGGTAGCTGAGTATGACAAATGACTATCACCGCGGTCCCGATGGGAATCGCGGTTCTGGGCGTCCCTCTTCGCGGGGACGCTCTGGTTATCAAGGAGCGGGTCGGCCATCTTACAACGCCGGGCCGTCTCGTGGCAATGACCCCGCGTCGCGCCTCCGCGGCTCGAATGGTCCTCAAATGCATAACACCAGGCCGCGTAAGGGCTTGTCGACCGAATGGCTCACGGGCACGCCGCTGCCCCGTCGCAATGCCGTCTTGGGCATAATCGGGATTGGTATGGGCCTGGGTGTCCTTCGCCTTGCCGACTATCAAATCGTGGAAGCCGATAAGCTGCGCGATCGCGCCGACGCACGCCGCCTGCTTGCACAGACGCTCTATGCCAAGCGCGGTACGATTTACGACCGCAACGGCAACGTACTGACGTCGTCGGTCGAATGCCGCAATATCGCCGTAAACCCGCAGCTGGTCGAGGACGTGGACAAGACGGTGTCGGCGCTGGTCAAAGCCACGGGAATCGATAAAAAGACCTGCCGCGAGCTCGTTGAGTCGGATGGCTCCTGGGTGTATATCAAACGTCAGGTGGACGAGGACGATGCCGCGGCGCTGGAGAAGAAGAATCTGCCCGGCGTGCTCTTTGAGCAAGCCATGAAGCGTGTATACCCTTATGGCAACCTGGCGTCGCAGGTGCTGGGCGTGGTGAATGTGGATAACGATGGCCTGACGGGCCTCGAGAAGCAGTACAACAAGCTTTTGACCGGAGCGAACGGTTCGCTGGTGCGCGAGCGTGCGAGAGACGGTAGCTATATCGCGGGCGGTGCCTATAAAAAGGTGGCGGCGGTTGACGGCGTGGACATCGTGACGACGCTCGACGTCAATATCCAGCGCGCGGCCGAGGACGCCCTTGCCGAGGCGGTCGAGAAGACCAAGGCAAAGAACGGCTCGGCCCTGGTGACGGACCCCACGACCGGTGAGATTCTGGCGGCGTGCTCGTATCCCACGTACGATCAGACCGACCTGGAGAACGCCAAGACCGAGGACATGAACCTGCACCTGGTCACCGATGCCTACGAGCCCGGCTCGGTTTTCAAAACGCTCGTCGCCGGCACCGGCTTCGATGTGGGTGCCGTGCGCTCGAGCACGTCGTTTGAGGTGCCGGCGAGCATCAAGGTGGGCGACGATACCGTAACCGACGCCGACAAGCGCGACTACGCCATGACCATGGACGTGCGCGAGATGATGCGCCGCTCGTCCAACGTGGGCTTTGTCTTGGTGGGGCGCAAAATCGGTGCGGATGACTTTGCCGCCTATGTGGATAAGTGGGGCATCGGTCACAGTTCGGGCGTCGATTTTCCGGGTGAAAGCCTGGGCATCGTCAAGGAACGAGACCAGTACGATGGCGCCACGCTGGGCTCGATGAGCTTTGGCCAGGCGCTGTCTGTCTCACCGATTGAGATCGCACGTGCCGTGGGCGGTATCGCCAACGGTGGCGTGATGATGACCCCGCACTTCTATAAGTCAAGCAAGGGCGACGAGAAGGACTGGGGCGAAGGTGAGCGTGCGATTTCTGAGGATGCCGCCTCCCAGGTGACATCGTGCATGCAGACGGTCGTGTCAGAGGGTACGGGCGTGGGCGGTGCCGTGGACGGCTATGACGTGGCAGGCAAGACCGGCACGGCGGAGCGCGCGGACGAAAACGGCGGCTACCTCAAGGAGAACTATATGTCTTCCTTCATGGGCTTTGCCCCGGCTCAGTCGCCCAAGGTACTGTGCTACATCACGCTCGACGGCACGCCGAGCGGCTCGGATGCCGCCGCGATTCCGTTTCAGAGTATTATGGCCAACGCGCTTGATGTTTTGGGTATCCCGCGCACCAAGTAGGGGGGTTGTCCTATTTGGTACGTCCATTGTTTAAACTAAAGGGTGTTCACACGCCCTGCACCACGCATGAGTGGCGCTGGGATACAATACGCCGGTAGCATTATTAGGTTTATAGGGGAGCTGCAATGATAGAGATCGCCGTCAACAACCTCGCGGCCGCAACAGGGGCCCGAACCGTGACGGAGCAGACCGATCGAGTTTGTCGCGGGTGCGTTATCGACTCGCGTCAGGTTGAGGAAGGGACGATTTTTGTCGCCTTCCCGGGCGAAAAGGTCGACGGAAACGATTTTGCTCCTCGGGCTATCGAGTCGGGTGCCGGCGCGGTCGTGCTTACCCGCGAGCCCGATGACGACTTGCTTTCACTTGCCCAGGACAAGGGCTGCGCCGTCCTGCTGACGGATGATCCCGAGGAATTTTTGCTGCGCCTGGCACATGCCTATCGCACGCAGCTTGGCTGTCTGGTCATTGGTATTACCGGCTCGATCGGCAAGACCACGACCAAGGATGTGCTCGCCGCGGTGCTTTCCAAACGCTATCGCGTCTGGGCTACCAAAGGGAATTTCAACAATTTGATCGGCATGCCACTCACGGTGCTCTCTGCTCCGGCTGATACTGAGGTCCTGGTGCTCGAGATGGGCATGAACCATTTCCACGAGATCGAGCGCCTGTCCCGTTCCGCCAATCCAAATCTCGCCATCGTGACCAAGATCGGCACCTCGCATATCGGCATTTTGGGCAGCCGCGAGAATATCGCGCGTGCCAAGTCCGAGATCGTCCAGGGTATGCGTGCCGCCGATGACTTCTCTCCGCTGCTTGTGCTTGGCGGCGAGGACGACTTTACCCCGTTCATTCGCGATACGTTTGCCGCGCCCGCGGGCGTTGATGTGATGCTCGCCGGCGTTTCGGATGATGATGAGGTCTGCGCGCGCGACATTCACGTCGACGACGAGGGCCGTCCGGTCTTTACGCTCGATTTTGGCGCAGGCGAGCGCATCGAGACCATGCTCGCCATTCCCGGCGCACAGTCTGTCCCCAATGCCGTAAAGGCGGCGGCAGTCGGCATTCGCCTAGGCGTGACGCCGGAACAGATCGATGCCGCCTTTAGGGGGCTGACGATCACCGGTCATCGCCAGGAGATCAAGCACGCCGCCAGCGGTGCGCGCATCATCGACGACTCCTATAACGCCAGTGCCGAGTCCATGGCTGCCGGTCTCGATCTGCTGTGCTCGCTTATCTGCGACGGCTCACGCATGGCGATTTTGGGCGAGATGGGTGAGATGGGCGACGAAGCCGCGCGCATGCACGAGCTTGTGGGCGCCTACGCCGCGGCTAAGAAGCTCGACATGCTGGTGTGCGTGGGCGGTGAGCTCGCTGCCCTCATGGCCGAGTCCGCTCGCATGATGGGTATGGACGAGGACCGTATCCAGGTGTTCGCCGATTATCAGCAGGTGCTCGACCGTATGGGCGCCGCGCTCGAAAAGGACGACGTCGTACTGGTTAAGGGTTCCCGTTTCGTTGAGCTCGATCGCTTTGTGGAAGGTGTGTGCTAGTCCATGTTCGGCAATCCTTCGTATCCTACGTACCAGGCCTTTTTGGGATTGGGTATCGCCGCTATCATCGCGATGCTGCTCATGCCGTGGTGGATTAAGCTGCTCAAAGTCGAAGGCATCGGCCAGCAAGTTCGTGCCGATGGTCCCAAGCGCCACCTGATTAAGCAGGGCACGCCCACCATGGGTGGCGTCATCATCCTGGTCGCCGTTTCGCTGACGTGCCTGTTGATGGGCAAGCTCACCACCGAGCTCGTGCTTGTGCTGCTCGCCACGCTGGCAACCGGCGTTCTTGGTCTCATCGATGACCTGACTTCCGTTACGCACGGTCGCTCGCTCGGCCTGACGCCTCACGCCAAGATGATTGGCCTGACCATCATCTGCGTTACTTTTACCGTGCTTGCCGTTAACTGGTGCGGCGTTGCCCCCGAGATTCGTTTCCCTGGCGGCCTGACGATTGACCTGGGTGTGCTTTCAACCACCATCTGCGGTTTCTCGTTCCCGTGGCTCTACATTGTTTTTTGCTGGCTCATGATCGCCGGTCTTTCTAACGCCGTGAACCTGACCGATGGCCTGGACGGCCTTGCTGGCGGTACCTCCATGATTGCCATGCTCGCGATGGCCGCTATGGCGTTTTTGCATGGCGACGTGAACCTGTCTATCTTCTGCACCGCATGCGCCGGCGCTTGCCTGGGCTTTTTGTGGTTCAACTGCTATCCGGCGAGCATCTTTATGGGTGATACCGGCTCTCTTGCCTTGGGTGCAGCCTTTGCCTGCACGTCCATTATGACCAACACCGAGGTCGTCTCGCTCATCATCGGTGGCCTGTTTATCGTCGAGACCCTCTCGGTCATGATTCAGGTCGTCTACTTCCACTTTACGCATAAGCGCGTCTTCCTTATGGCGCCCATTCATCATCATTTCGAAAAGAAGGGCTGGGCCGAGACCAAGGTTGTCATTCGCTTTTGGATTGTCGCCGCGGCATTTGGTGCCCTGGGCCTCGCTTTGTTCTTCCAGTTGGGATAGTGGTTTTTCATGCCTCTTGCAGATTCCTTTAGCCTGCTCGTTTTGGGCCAGGGTAAGTCCGGTCTTGATGTCGCTCGCTGGGCGCTTGCACACCCCGAGCGCGTGAGTGCCGTCACCGTCTATGGCGGCGGCACCTCAGAGCCCAATGACGCCACGCGTGCGCTCGAGGCTATGGGAGCGTCGTTTATCTATGACACCGAGCAGGTAGAGGGAGCCTACGACGTATGCGTGACATGCCCGGGTATCTCGGAGTTTTCGGCATTCTTTAAGGCTGGCCGCGATCACGCTGCCCAGATCATGGGTGAGCCCGAGTTCGCCTACCGCCTGTCTCCCCAAAACTGGATCGCCATTACGGGCACCAACGGCAAGACGACTACCACGTCGCTGACCGACTACCTGCTTAAGGCGGCCGGCGAGGCGAGCGTTGCTGTCGGCAACATCGGTGAGCCTCCGGTAAACGAGATCGATGGCCGCGCGCATAACGAGTGGTTTGTAGCGGAGCTTTCGAGCTATCAGATTGCAACGACGACCGAGCTTCACCCCCGCGTGGCGGTGCTGCTCAATATCACGCCCGATCACCTCGGTTGGCACAAGAGCCATAAGAACTATGCGCTCGCCAAGATTAAGCTCTTCGAGAATATGGTTGACGATGATCTTGTGGTTATCGACGTCGAGGACGCCGGCATCCATGAGTTCGATGAGTATATCTACACGCCGGGCCGTCGCATCTGCAAGGTCGCCTTTGACGAGCCTGATGGGGAGGACGCCGCATTTGTACGCGATGGCAAGATGGTCGTGCGTCTGAAGGGCGTCGAGACCCCGCTCATCCCCACGTCCGAGCTCAGAATCTCCGGACATCACAATGTCATCAATGCCCTGTGCGCTGCCACGGCTGCCCTGGCCGTCGGTGCCGATGTCGACGGTGTGTGTCGCGGTCTGGCCTCGTTCCAGCCGCTCGAGCACCGTGTGGAGCCCTGCGGTGAGATCGATGGCGTGCGCTACGTCAACGATTCCAAGGCAACGAACACCGATGCGGTCGAGAAGGCCCTGACGGCGTTTCCCGACGACGATGTGATCTTGCTGCTCGGCGGCCACGATAAGGGTACGCCGCTCGCGGACTTTGCCCGCGTTGTCATGGATAACGTTCGCTCGGTGGTCTGCTTTGGCGACGCTCGCGAGCGCTTTACCGCCGCTATGGACGAGGCCGATGTCGATGGCGACGTTGATATCGCTCAGGCTGACGACCTGCGCGACGCCGTGGACGTTGCCCGTTCGCTGTCGAGCCGTGGCGACGTGATCCTGCTTTCTCCCGCCTGTTCTTCGTTCGATGAGTTCTCGGGCTACGAGGAGCGCGGCCGCGTGTTTAAGGACTACGTGGCCCAGCTTGCCGCCGCAGCGAAATCGCAAATGGAATAGGGGCTGCCGGTGAGAGAGGAGAGCCCCCGACAAGGTATGAGGAGGCCCGACTCGGACCGTGCTTCCTCGCAGCGCAGCACGCCGCGTTCCGGTCGCGGCGGGCAGACACTCAGCGAGCGCTATATCGCCGGCGTCCCCGCCCGCATCATGCGCCCTCGTTTGATATTCATGGCGTGCCTGTTTACCTTGGTGTGCTTTGGTCTGCTGATGGTGTACTCGGCGTCATCGGTCGAGGCATTGCACGAGAACGGGTCTGCGACGTTTTTCCTGGTTCGACAAGCCGCGTTTGCCGGAGTTGGCGTGCTGGCTATGGTTGCCATCGTGCGCATCTTGCCGGATAGCTGGTTTGGGGAAGACGTGCTCAGGATTTTCCTCATGGGCATGATAGGGCTACTGCTTCTGGTGTTCTTTATGGGTAGCGGCAGTCGTGGCGCCACGCGTTGGCTCAACATTGCCGGTATTCAGTTCCAGCCGTCTGAGTTTTTAAAGCCGTTCGCCATCGCGTACTCGGCAATCATGCTCGACCGCATCTTTTCGCCCGGTGGCAACATCAATGAGTTTCTTCGCAAGACGGGCGCCTACCTGGGTATTTCGCTCTTTATGATCTTTATTCAGCCCGATTTTGGCACCGTTCTGATCATCTTGTTGACTCTCATGTGCATGGCGTTGTTTGCGGGATTGGACCCTAAATATATCGTTTGGACGGTCGTTGCCGGCATCGCCGTAATTGCGATCGCCCTTATCACCGAGCCGTATCGTATGACGCGTGTCGAGGTTGCTTGGAACCCTTGGGCCGACGAGTATGGCGATGGCTATCAGGCCACGCTTGCCATCATGGCGTTTGCCTCGGGCGGTCTGTTCGGTCGCGGTATCGGCAACTCCACCATGAAGTACTCGTATTTGCCTGAGGCGCATAACGACTACATCTTGGCTATTATCGGCGAGGAAGTTGGCTTTATCGGAACCGTGCTGTTCTTCTTGGTGTTCGCGATGCTGATTTACTCGGCGTTTCGCATTGCCGAGCAGGCTACGGACCGTCGCGGAGCACTCATGGCATCGGGTTCCGCAGTCATTCTCGCGGTGCAGTTTTTGATCAATGCGCTGGGCATCCTCAATGTGTTTCCCATGACGGGCAAACCACTGCCGTTTATTAGCTACGGCGGCTCGTCGATTATCGTATCGCTTATGCTTGCCGGGCTGATCTTGCGCGTCTCGCACGAGAGCGCCCGTCG
>URRJ01000074.1 GCA_900550205.1 uncultured Collinsella sp.
TGACCATCTCGCCCGGGGTGAGGTCGCCGAAGGTGCCGGCATGTGCGCCACCCTTAGGGGCCTCGAAGCCTTCGGGCAGCCAACCGGCCTCGGGGGCCTTCAGGAACAGGGCGGAGGCGGCGATCATCACAAAGAAGATGACGCCGAGCGCCTTAAGGGCGCCAAAGATGCCCAGGCTCGGGATGAGCAGCGAGGCGAGCACCGGGGACAGCACGGCGGGGCCGGCGGTCGAAGCGGCCAGGGTGATGCCGGAGGCGAGACCCTTCTTGTCGATGAACCACTTTTGGCCGGTGGTGAGCGCCGGGTTGTAGCCCAGGCCGTTGCCGATGGCGGCGACGAGCGAGAACCACAGGTAGAACTGCCACGGCTCGGTGACGGTGCCGGACATGAACCAGCCCAGGCCGTAGCACACGGCGGCGGCGATCACGACGTTGCGCGGGCCGATCTTATCGGAGATGCGGCCGGCGAAGATGCCCGTCACGGCCATGATGGTCTGAAAGACCGGGAAGGCCCAGGTAAGAGCGCTGGACCACTCGGGGTAGACGGCGAGCAGGTTCTTGCTCACGACGGAATACAGCGCGATGGAGCTGATGAAGAACATGGTGACGCACGCGGCGGAAAGCACGGCGGCGCGACCCTTGTTGGAGTTGGTGGAAGCCATTGGACTCTTTCTAATCGATACGGGGGAGGAGCGGGCGTGTCCGCGGAGCCTCCCTGTCATGTTGGTTTACTGGTCGGTCGGCTTGGCGACGCCGGACTCATCGGACCAGAGCTCGACACCCTTGTTCTTAAGGTAGTTGTCGGCATAGGCGCGACGGCCGCCGGGCTTGGCGGTGAGGTCGCCCATCATGTTGGAGAAGCCGCCGTCGACCTTGATGGCGTCGCCGGTGGTAAAGTCCGAGCGCTTGGACGCCAGGAACATGACGGCGTTGGCGATATCGCTGACCTCGCCGATGCGGCGCGTGGCGATCAGGCGGCTGCGGCTCTTTTCGACCTCGGGGTCGGCGTAGAAATTGGCCGACATGGGGGTTTTGACAAAGCAGGGCTCGACGCAGTTGGAGCGCACGCCGTAGGGGCCCCACTCGGCGGCGAGCATCTTGGACATCATGTTGACGCCGGCCTTGGTGGAGCTGTACACGCCCGAGAACGTCTCGGGGGAGTGGCTGGCGACGGTGGAGATGTGCACCAGGCGACCCTGGCCGGCCTTGATCATCTCGCGACCAAAGCGCTGCGAGGTGATGAAGTAGCCGGTGAGGTTGACGTTGAGCACCTGCTCCCAGTCGCTCAGCGGCAGGTCCTCCATAGCGGCGAAGCGCAGGATGCCGGCGGTGTTGACGAGGACGTCGACGCGGCCGAAGTTGGCGATGGTGGCGTCGACGGCGGCCTGAACCTCGGCCTCGTCGGTGGCGTTCATTTTGTAGCCCTCGGCGTGGATGCCAAACTCGGCAGCGAGGTCGGCGGCAGCGGCCTTGACCTTCTCCTCGTCCAGGTCGAGCATGACGACGTTGGCGCCATTGCGGGCGAACTCGCGGCAGATCTCGGCGCCCATACCGCCGAGTGCGCCGGTCACGGCGCAGACATCGCCCTCGAGCTTAAGCCAATTGCTCATAGGAACTTCCCTTCTTGTGCCTCCCGGTGGGTCTCTCCCATTAACTGACCCACGTGGTTTTCGCTGGTTATCGTATGCTTTGCATTTGCGCAGGTGAATTGCATATTTGTTAGAATGGCGTTAACCGTAGGTTTACACCATGTGCTGCAGTTTGCCTATGTTGAGCATGTGGCCTGCGAAAACGACCCCCTGCGGCACCGTGTGGCCGTACGTGCGAAAACGGAGAGATGACGTGTACGATCGACGACTTGAGGCCATTTCGGCCGCCGCGGAGCTGGGAAGCTTCTCGCGCGCCGCGGCAAAATTGCGCGTGTCGACGCCGGCGCTCGTCAAACAGGTGTCGGGGTTCGAGGCCGAGTTTGGCATCACGCTGTTCGAGCGCTCACATTCGGGCGTCAAGGTGACGCCGGCGGGTGCGTTGCTGGTAGACGACGCGCGCTCGATCATGCGCCAGTCCGAGGATGCCCTGCGCCGCGCCCGACGCGCGGCGGGCGATGGCGGTGCGGTTCGCCTGGGCGTGTCGATGATGTGCCCGGGCCGTCAGACGCTTTCGATGTGGACGGGCGTACACGAGCTGGAGCCGTCGCTGCGTTTTGAGATCGTACCGGTGAGCGACCTCTACGACGAGCGCGAATCCGTCATGCGCAGCTTGGGCCGCGAGGTCGATGTGGTGCAGTCGAGTTTTTCTACCCCACGCTGGGGCGACGCCTGCCAAAAGCTCCGCATCGTTAACGTGCCGTTTTATATCGACCTGCCGCGCACGAGCCCGCTGGCGCGCAAGAATCACATTACGGTCGCCGACTTGGAGGGCATGCGCCTGCGCGTGCTCCGTCACGGCAACGACGCTATGGACAGTCTGCGCATCGACCTGTTGGCTGACGGCGGTGTGGACGTGATCGACGTGGACAGCTTTGACTTTGCGCTCTTTAACGAGGCAGAGGAAAAGGGTGACGCGGTGCTCACCTGCGGGGCGTGGTCGGGGGTGCACCCAGCCTTTGTGGGCGTGCCGTTCCTGTGCGGCCGTGAGGTGCCGGTCTTTTTGCACTATCCGCTCGAGCCCACCCTCCAAGTCCAAAAATTCGTCAACGCCATGGCCCAACTCCTCAACTAGCTCATCCTTACAAAACGAGGCCCTGGCCAAACGGCCAGGGCCTCACCAACTTTTATTCTGTTTTAATGACGGGTTGATTGCGCGCAGGAGGTCTCCCAGGCGGGCCGGGGTGTAACTTCCGCGCGCAGTTTCGCAGCGAAGCGAGAATGTTTGAGCACGGAGGTTACACCCCGGCCCGCCTGGGAGACCTCCGTGGAACAAACCTACCTACTCGAGCTCAAACGCTCCGGTGTAGAGCTGATAGTAATATCCGCGCTTGGCGATCAGCTCGTCGTGGTTGCCGCGCTCGATAATGCGGCCGTGGTCCAGGCAGATGATCGCGTCGGAGTTGCGCACGGTGGACAGGCGGTGCGCGATGACAAACGTCGTGCGGCCTTCCATGAGCTTGTCCATGCCGGCTTGCACGATAGCCTCGGTGCGGGTGTCGATGGAGCTCGTGGCCTCGTCCAGGATCATCGCCGGCGGATCGGCGACGGCAGCGCGTGCAATCGAAATCAGCTGGCGCTGGCCTTGCGACAGCTGGGCGCCGTTGCCGGTGAGCATGGTGTCGTAGCCGTCGGGCAGGCGGGTGATAAAGTCGTCCGCGCCCGCGAGCTTGGCCGCCGCGATGCACTCCTCGTCGGTGGCGTCCAGGTTGCCGTAGCGGATGTTATCCATCACGGTGCCGGTGAACAGGTTCACGTCCTGCAGCACCACGCCCAGCGAGCGGCGCAGGTCTGCCTTGCGGATCTTGTTGACGTTGATGCCGTCGTAGCGAATCTTGCCGTCGGCGATGTCATAGAAGCGGTTGATGAGGTTGGTGATGGTCGTCTTACCGGCACCGGTGGCGCCGACAAACGCGACTTTCTGGCCCGGCTTGGCAAACACGGACACGCCGTGCAGCACCTCGTGGTCGGGCGTGTAGCCAAAGTCGACGTTGTCCATGACCAGGTCGCCGCGCAGCGGCACGTACTCGATCTCGCCGGTTGCGCGGTGCGGATGTTTCCACGCCCACATGCCGGTGTGGTGGTCGGCCTCCTCGAGCTGCCAGGTATCGGGGTTCACCTGAGCGTTGACGAGCGTCACATAGCCTTCGTCGGCTTCGGGCTCCTCGTCGATGAGCTCAAAGATGCGGTCGGCGCCGGCGAGGCCCATGACCACGGCGTTGATCTGCTGCGAGATCTGACCGATCTGTCCGCAGAACTGCTTGGTCATGTTGAGGAACGGCACCACGACGGCGATGGACAGCGTCATGCCCGAGATGCTCAGGTTGGGCACGCCCAGCGCCAGAAAAATGCCGCCTACCAGTGCGACCAGTACGTAGAGCAGGTTGCCCAGGTTCATCAGGATAGGCATGAGGATGTTGGCGTACATGTTGGCCTTCTGCGAGACCTCGAAGAGCTTTTCGTTGCGCTCGTCAAAATCGGCCTCGGCGGCAGACTCGTGACAGAATGCCTTGACGACCTTCTGGCCGTTCATGACTTCCTCGATATGACCCTCGACCACGCCGAGCTCGGTCTGCTGCGCAATAAAGAAGCGCGCGGAGTTGGAGCCGAGCAGCTTGGTCATAAAGGTCATAAAGGCGACGCCGGCCACAATGACCAGGCACATCCAAACGCTGTAGTACAGCATGATAAAGAACACCGTGACGATGACTATGGTCGTCATGAGCAGGTTGGGCAGCGACTGGCTGATCATCTGGCGCAGCGTGTCGATGTCGTTGGTGTAGTGGCTCATGATGTCGCCGCGCTGGTGCGTGTCGAAGTAGCGGATCGGCAGGTCCTGCATGCGGTTGAACATCTTCTCGCGCAGCTTCTCCAGCGAGCCCTGCGTGACGATGGCCATGGCGCGGTTCCAGAACAGCGAGGACAGGATGCCGACGCCGTAGATGCAGGCGAGGGTGGTCACGAGCTGCAGAATCTTGGGCTGCGCGGTCGTCCAATCGCCCGACTGCCACGATTCGCTAATAATCTGCAGGGCGCTCTGAAGGAAGGTCGCGCCGATGGAGTTGATGATGGCGCAGAGCACCACGCCGACGACGACGAGGGGCAAAAGCACGGGGTAGAAGCCAAAGAGCGTCTTGATGAGGCGCGACATGGTGCCGCCCTTGCGGTTGAGTGCGCGCTCGGCGGTCGTTGCCTTACTCATGTGCCTCGCCTCCTTCCTGGGTCTGAGCTTGCGTTGCGGATGCCTCGGTGTCGGCCTCGACGACCCCTTCGCCCTCGGCAGACATCTTGTTCTGCGAGGTAAAGGTCTCGCGGTAGATCTCGCTTGTCTTAAGCAGTTCATCATGGTTGCCGATCTGCGCGATGTGGCCACCCTCCATGACGATGATGCGGTCGGCGTCCTGCACGGAGCTAATGCGCTGGGCGATGATGAGCTTGGTCGTGTTGGGCAGATAGCTTGCCAGTCCTGCGCGAATCTTGGCGTCGGTCTTGGTGTCGACGGCGCTGGTGGAGTCGTCCAGGATCAAGATCTTGGGGCGACGCAGCAGGGCACGCGCAATGCACAGGCGCTGCTTCTGACCGCCGGAAACATTGGAGCCGCCCTGTTCGATCCAGGTGTCATAGCCCTTGGGGAAGCCATCGACAAACTCGTCGGCGCAGGCCAGGTGCGCGGCCTCGTGAACCTCTTCGTCGGTGGCATTCGGGTCGCCCCAACGCAGGTTCTCGGCGATGGTGCCGCTAAACAGCACGTTTTTCTGCAGCACCATGGCGACCTGGTGGCGCAGAGCGTCCAAGTCGTAGTCGCGCACATCTACGCCGCCCACGCGCACGGTGCCCTCGGTGGCGTCGTACAGGCGGGCGATGAGGTTTACGAGCGTGGACTTGGCCGAGCCGGTGCCGCCGATGATGCCGATGGTCTCGCCGCTCTTAATGTGCAGGTCGATATCGTCGAGCGCCTGGCGCTTCGCATGCGCGGAGTACTTAAAGCTCACGTGGTCAAAGTCGATGGAACCGTCGGCCACCTCGAGCACGGGCTCGGCGGGATCGGCGATCGTGGGCTCGGCAGCAAGCACCTCGGTAATGCGGTGCGCCGATTCGTCGGCCATGGTCACCATGACAAAGATCATCGACAGCTGCATCAGGCTCATGAGGATCTGGAAACCATAGGTAAAGATCGAGGAGAGCTGGCCCACGTCGAACAGCGTGCCCTGGCTCGTGATGATGAGCTTGGAGCCCAGGTAGATGATGACGACAAATGCGCCGTTGACGCAGATGTTCATCATGGGGTTGTTAAAGGCGAGCAGCTTCTCGGCGCGGGTGAAGTCCATCTGGACGTCGCGTGCGGCGGTCGCGAACTTCTCCTTCTCAAAGTCTTCGCGCACATAGCTCTTGACCACGCGCATGCCGGTGACGTTTTCCTCGACGGACTCGTTAAGGGCGTCGTACTTGTGGAACACGCGCGAGAAGATGGGGCGCACCTTAAAGATGATAAAGAACAGTCCAAAGCCCAGCAGCGGAATGATGACCAGGTAGACCATGGCGACGCTGCCGCCCATGATAAACGCCATGGTAAAGGCGAAGATCAAGACCAGCGGCGCGCGCACGGCGATACGGATGATCATCATAAAGGCCTGCTGTACGTTGTTGATATCGGTGGTCAGGCGCGTGACGAGCGAGGAGCTCGAGAACTCATCGATGTTGGCAAAGCTGAACGTCTGGATCTTGTAGAACAGGTCGTGACGCAGGTTCTTGGCGAACCCGCAGCTTGCATGGCTGCAGGTGACGCCGGCAGCGGCGCCAAAAGCAAGCGACGTCAGCGCGATGAGCACCAAAAAGCCTGCGGTGGGAAGCATCTCGGCTACGGTGGTGCCGTCTTTGATGGCGTCGATCAGGTTGGCGGTGATAAATGGAATCAGCATCTCGCAGAGCACCTCGCCAAGCACGAGCAATGGCGTGGCAACAGCGACTTTCATATAGTCGCGGATGCTGCCCATGAGGGTTTTAATCATCCAGTTCCTCCCAGGTTACACGGATTTTATCGAGCATTTCGGCGAGGTCTTCGCGCTCGTCATGGGTGAGCGCGCTAAAGGCCCGTTCTCTAAAGCGGATGCGGGCCGCCTGGTCGATGCGGGCGTTTTCCCGGCCGGTTTCGGTCAGGCGAATGGTGAGTTGCCGTCGATCCTTGGGGTTACGGCTGCGCTCGATGAGGCCGTTGACCTCGAGCTTGGACAGGATCTCGGAAAGCGACCCCGGCTTGAGGTCAAAGTGCATGCCGAGTTCCTGCTGCGACATCTCGCCGCCGGGCTGCTTGGCCAGCAGGCAGATGATGGGCGCCTTGCCGGACACGCCTCCGCCATGAAAATGCATGTAATGGCCGCAAAAGCCCAGATTATTGAGGATGCGCTTGGCAAGCTTGTCTTCCGAGCTAACCGCTTCGGGTGCATCCGCCGACCGTGACGGGTCGCCGCCGGGCTCGTGCGAACAAAGGCTAAGAGGTTCATCGCACATGAATTAGTGCTGCTCCTTTCTTTAGTTAGGTAGAGGAATTGTTTTGTGCCTAACCAATTTAGGAGCGCATAGATTGATTGTCAAGGTACCAAACTTATTAAGTTACGGCGTTTTGCCAAACGCCGTAACCGCTCGACTCCGCTCACGACGTCCCCTGCGCTACACTTAGTCGCACTGTGGCGCTGCCGCGCCGCGCCCGAACCAAGGGAGACACTCATGAAGAACACTCAGCTGCTGCTGATCAACGATATGTGCGGCTACGGCAAGGTCGCGCTTTCCGCCATGCTGCCGGTGCTGTCGCACATGGGCTACCGCATCCATAACCTGCCGACGGCGCTCGTTTCCGACACGCTCAATTACCCCAAGTTCTACATCCACGACACCACCGAGTACGTGCGCCAAAGCCTCGCTATCTGGGAGGAGCTCGGTTTTGAGTTCGACGCCATCTCGACCGGCTTTATCGTGACCGAGGAAGAGACGCGCATCATCTCGGACTTTTGCCACCGCCGTGCGCAAAAGGGCACCAAGGTGTTCGTCGATCCCATCATGGGCGACAACGGCAAGCTCTATGCGGGCGTGCCCGAGTCCACGATTGGTCTTATGAGGCACCTGCTGGAGTGCGCAGACTACGCGGTACCCAACTATACCGAGGCGTGCCTGCTTGCCGATAGGCCTATCGCCGAGCAAATAACGCCCGATGAGGCCCGCGTCCTTGTGGACGCCGTGCGCGAGCTGGGTGCCAAGTCTGTGGTCATTACGAGCGCCGTGGTCAATGGCACGAACGCGGTTATCGGTTACGACCATGTAGCGGGGGAGTACTTCACGATTCCCTTTGAGCTCATTCCGGTCTATTTCCCGGGCACGGGCGACACGTTCTCGGCGGTGCTCGTCGGCCGCGTTATGGCAGGTTGGAGTCTGCAGCGCGCAACGGCCGATGCCATGCGTGTGGTGGCTGAGCTTATCGAGCGCAATGCCGACCAAGAGGACAAGTCCGCCGGCCTGCCCATCGAGGCCTGCCTGGATGTGATTGACCATGAGTAATGCTGGCGAGAGCGGCGTCAAGCCTGCGGGCGAGAACAGGCCGCTCGGCGCGCCGCGTGGCAAGCGTCCGCGTATCCGCGTGAGCTGCGTGGATCAGCTGGGTGCGTGCCGCTGCCACCATGGTCACAAGCCCGGCGACGTCTTCGACTTCGACCGCGATCGCGGCAAGATGTGCGCCATGGCCTGTCACGTGGGCTTTCCCTATATCGATATCCTGCGCTATGGCGGAACCGTGCCTGGCAACGAGCCCGGCACGGCAAAGTTCTGCTGCCCCGAAGTCGATACACTGAACGTCTGGCTTGCCGAGATCGTCGACGAGTAGTCGAGCGTGGATTTTCTCCCGTTTAGAGCGCACTTGAACACTCAAAGGGGGGTGCGGACAGAAAGTTGGACCGCGGGGCGGTCCGGACTGGAGGTTCGCATGTACAGCAGGGAGAAGGTCGAGCTCTTCCTCCTGGCGACGGAGGACGGCATGGGGCCGACCGCCGCCGCGAAGTTCGCGGGGGTCTCGGTGGGCGCGGCCAAGAAGTGGGCGACGGGGCACCTTCCGCACAGCTACACCGGGGCGCGCTGTAGAATCGGGGCGAGGAAACCGCCACGGAAGGAGGCCAGCTTGGGCCCCGACAAGTCGATCTACGCCCCGCCGGCGACCGGCCCGCTCGCCGGGCTCAACGAGGACCAGATAGAGAACCTGCTGCTCAGGGCGGTGTTGGCCGACCTAAAAGCGGAAGGGTGGGACCCGGCTTCGATCTCGAACAGGAGCAAGTGCGAGCTCGGCGAGAGATTGAGGCGGGCGACCGCCCTGCCCCTCCGCTCGATCACAGGTTTCTTGAGGATATCGAAGAGCTCCTATGAGTACTGGAGGCCCCGCGTCGCCGCGCCGCGCTGTTAGCGCTACTGTAAAAACAACCAATTTCGCCATCGCACTTTAGCCGATTCCGCCAACGCAATTTCCCCAATCGCGCCAACGCATTTT